>JAGZKI010000092.1 GCA_018365265.1 Streptococcus parasanguinis
TCATCCGGAATGGAATGGAATGGAATGGAATGGAATGGAATGGAATGGAATGGAATCAATCCGAGTGGAATGGAATGGAATGAAACGTAACGGAATGAAATGGGATGGAATGGAATAGAATGGAATGGAATAGAATAGAATGGAATCAATATGAGTTGAATGGAATGGAACGGAATAGAATGGAATGGAATGGAATGAAAAGGAATGGAATCAACTGGAATGGAAAGGAAAGGAATGGAACAGAAAGGAATGGAATGCAATAGAATGGAATCAAAGTGAGAGGAGTGTAATGGAATGGATAGAAATGGAATTGCTTTGAATAGAATACAACGGAAAGGAATGGAATGGAATGGAATGCAAAGGAATCAGCCCGAATGGAATGGAAAGGAATGAAATGGAATGGAATATAAGGGAATGGAAGGGAATGGAATGGAATAAACCCAAGTAGAATGGAATGGAATGGAATGGAATGGAATGGAACGGAATGGAATAAACGGAATGGAATCAACCTGAGGGGATAGGAATGGAATGGAATTGAATGGAATGGAATGGAATCAAATGGAATTGAATGGATTGAAATGGAGTCCAATGGAACGGAACGGAAAGTAATGGAATGGAATGGAATCATCCCGAGTGGAATGGAGTGGAATGGAATGGAATGGAAAGGAATGGATTCAATGCAAGTGGAATTGACTGGAATGGAATGGAATGGAGTGGAATCCATCCGAGTGGAATGGAATGGAATGGAATGAAGTGCAATGGTAAGGAATGGAATGGAATGAAATGGAAGCAACCCAAGTGGAATGGAATGGAGTGGAATGGAATGGAATGGAAAGGAATCAACCCGAGTAGAATGGAATGGAATGGAATGGAAAGGAATGGAATGGAATCAACCCGAGTGGAATGAAATGGAATGGAATGGAAAGGAATGGAATAGAATGGAATGGAATCAATACGAGAGGAATGGAATGGAACGGAATAGAATGGAATGGAATGGAATGGAATGGAATGGAATGGAATGGAATGGAACGGAACC
>JAGZKI010000006.1 GCA_018365265.1 Streptococcus parasanguinis
AAGCTGATGAAATCAGCGTAGTAGAGCCCACTCAACCACTGCGTCTTGCTCGACAATCCAAAAACAATTGAGAGGCTAGGACTTTTGTCCCAGCCTCTTGTTTCACATGAAACAAAAAACTCCCAACACATTCTGTTGGGAGTTCCCGAAGATTAGTCCTCTTCATATTTTTTTGGATTATAGAACCACATTCCTAGCCCTGCAAAAAGAACAATAGTCATCAGAAGGAAGGCCACTTGATTTCCAATTTCTCCTGTCATCGAAATCGTTTGACGAAGACCAGAAACGGTATAACTCATTGGCAAGAATGGATGAATGGCTTGGAAAAAGCCATTTGTCAAAGCCAGAGGATAGGTTCCTGCACTAGAAGCCAATTGCAAGAGCAAGAGGATCAAGGAAAGGAAAGCACCGATCTTTCTTTGCCATGTTGTCAAAGCAGTCACGATAGACATGAAGGCCACACTACCAATCACACAAAGGAAGAGAGTAGCCATCTCATGATTAGCTGATAAACCAATTAAGTGAACGGCACCATAGACCAAGACTCCTGCAATCACCGCAATCGTTCCGTTGACCTCAAAGCGAGATTTAAACCATGCCCAGCGACTTTCAGGATGACGACCGGATGGTAATTTTGCAAAGATCATATTGGTTGACAAGGCACAAACAAAGAGTGCTACAGAGATCATATAAGGAGCCATTCCGACACCATTCACCGGGACATTGTCACGGTCTGTTTTAGACAAAGTGACAGGATCTGCTAAGGTTTTAGCGTTTTCTTTTTCAGTTGTAGCCACATTCAATTGTCCCTTAGCATCGTTTAATCCTTGACTCAAAGTTTGGCTTCCTGTTGCTAATTCACCTAAACCATTTGTCAATGTTTGGCCACCTGCTGCTAATTTGCTGGACCCATCTGAGATTTGATTTGCACCGTCGGCTAGTTTATCAGCTCCGGTAACTAGTTGACCTGATTTTTCTGTCAACTGATTGACACCAGTGACAAGTTTATTGACACCACCTGCCAACTCTGGAGTCTTGCTGTTCAATTGTCCTACACCGTCAGCTAATTTTCCAGCACCAGCAACCAATTCACCCGACTTACCTGTTAATTGGGTCGCTCCTGAAGCCAGTTGATTCATGCCTGATGTCAAGGCAGGCATCTTCCCATTTAACTCACCTAGACCAGAAGCCAATTGATTGCTTCCTGCAAGTAATTCTGATGATTTACTATCTAGTTGACCAACACCTGCTGCTAACTGACTAGCCCCATTTGTTAAAGTACTGCTATTCGTCTGAAGTTGGGTTGCTCCATTAGCGATTTTATCGACACCAGCTGTATAAGCGCTGATCCCTTGACTGATGGTTTGACTAGCTGGCAACAATTGTCCACTAACTGCGGATTGGATCTTAGACAAGCCACTTGACAAGTCTGTCAAGGTAGAAGAAGCTGTCGGTAAAACTTGATTGGCTGCCGTTTGCAGTTGTGTCAAGCTATTTCCTGTATTCAAACTACCTTGGATCGTTTGAATCGTTGTCAAGATCCCTTGAGCCGCCGTTTCACTCGAGCTTGGGCTCGATGAGATTGCCGCATTGATTTCCGCTTGTTGGTCAGCTGTCATTGCTTGATAGGCTGCTGTCCCTTGCACACTTGCAAGGGCATTTGCACGATCCGCTTGGGCTGAAGCAAGGATTGATTGAGCTGAATTCGCAATACTCGTCAATCCAGACGAAAGTTGACTGGTATCTACCGTAGCATTTTGAATCGCTGCATTTAATTGGTTTAAACCTGCTGCCAATTGATCAATCTGAGCGGATTGACTTGTAGAAGCTTGTAGCTGGCTTGATAATGTTTGAATACCTGATTCTAATTGTGAAACCCCATTTCGAAGGGTAGCAGATTGACTACTTAATTGACCCGCTCCCTCTGATAAAGTAGCGACTCCATTTGTATAGGTTGCTAAACCATTTGAAAAGTTAGATAGGCCTGAATTCAATTGACGCACGCCATTGGTATAATTCCCAAGACCATCATTGAGGGTCCCCATACCGCTGGTTAATTGACCAACTCCTGAAGCCAACTGAGGGGTTTGACTCGCCATTTGATTGAGAGCATTTCCTAATCGATCCACTCCGGTAGCATAAGCCATCAAGCCTGTATTAAAAGTACCAAACCCATTATTTAATTGATTGACGCCAGATACCAAGTTTGGAAGTTGACCAGCCATTTGATTGAGACCATTTCCTAATTGACCAACACCATCTGTATAAGCCGCTAGACCTGTACGAAGAGTAGTTGCACCATCTGAAAATGCTAAGCTTGAACGAGCCAATGTATTCAAATTAGTAGATAGTGTTTGACCACCATCTTCCAATTTACTTGCACCATCTGCTAATTTAGCACTTCCATCTGCCGCTGTCCCCATACCAGTTTTAAGCGATCCCATTTTGGAAAATAAAGCTGTTGTATACGTATTGGTCACTTTTTCAGCCACTGACTGCTTCATTTTTGTCATCGCAGTGTCGCTCATTTTCCCTGCGATAAAACTATGACCACTGGACGTTTGGTAATCAATGGTCATCTGTTCCGGATGATTGGTTAAGATGGAGCTAGCTTTTTTTGAAAGATCCTCAGGCAGGGTTACAATCATATAATAATCGCCATTTTTGAGACCATCTTTCGCAGCTTTCTCATCTACAAAATGAAAATCAAGTGAGTCATTGTCCTTCAAATTGGACACCATGTCTTTCCCGATTTCCATTTTTTGTCCATTATATGTAGCAGATTGATCCTTATTGACAACCGCTACAGGAAGATCCGAAACTTGGCTATATGGATCCCACATGGAAGATAGAAAAATAATATTATAAAGAGCTGGAATCAAAGCAACTCCAATCATGACAATGATAAATGTTGGCTTTTTAAGAATAGCCTTCCATTCTTTCATCATATTTTTTGTCTCCTTTTTATACACATTGTCTAAATTTCTGATATAATAGATTATACAGTTTCTAGAAATTTTCACAAGTAGGAAATCTTTATTTTTAGACACTGTGTATATTTTTGTGCAAAAAGGATTAACAGATGACTGAGAGCAATAAACGATTAAAAACAAAACGAAATATCGAGGAGGCGATGGTTCGACTACTCGAAAAGGAATCATTCGACCAAATCACAACGGTTGAGTTAGCACAAGAATCCGGCATTAGTCGCTCTAGCTTTTATACCCACTATCGAGACAAGTATGATATGATCGAGCGCTACCAACAAGCACTCTTTCACAAGCTTGAATATATCTTTGATAAACACCAAGATGACAAGCGCCAAGCGATTACAGAAGTGTTCGAATTTCTAACCAAGGAGCCACTCTTTGCGGTTCTTCTGACAGAGAATGGAACCAAAGAGATCCAAACCTTCTTACGACATAAATTACAGATTCTTCTGGTTGATAGTTTGCAAGAGCGCTATAGTCATAAATCATTAACAGATATTGAAAGAGTCTACAGTTCTGTCTATCTGACCAATGCCTTCTTCGGAGTCTGTCAGATGTGGGTTTCGCGCGGAAAAAAAGAAAGCCCTCAACAAATGGCTGAATTTTTAATGAAAATGTTACGGTAACAGTCTCTCCTGATCGATCTAGATCAGGAGTTTTTTTATTAGCAGGTTTAGGTTTTAAGAAAACAAAAAGGAGAGCAAACCCAGAAATCAACCCTTTAAGACAAAACAAAAAGCCCACTGTAATAGGCTTTCTGCAAAGTATATCTTAAAATTAAAGCATTTTGTTGTAGAATTCAACGACAAGTGCTTCGTTGATTTCTGGGTTGATTTCATCGCGTTCTGGAAGGCGAGTCAATGAACCTTCAAGTTTGTCAGCATCGAATGATACGAATGCTGGACGTCCAACTGTAGCTTCAACAGCTTCAAGGATAGCTGGAACCTTAGCTGATTTTTCGCGAACTGAGATCACTTGACCTGGAGTTACGCGGTATGAAGGGATATCAACGCGTTTTCCGTCAACAAGGATGTGACCGTGGTTAACGAATTGACGAGCTTGACGACGAGTAGTCGCAAGTCCAAGACGGTAAACAACGTTATCCAAACGACGTTCCAAAAGAAGCATGAAGTTGAAACCGACAGTTCCTTCTTTAACTTTAGTAGCTTGTACGAACAAGTTACGGAATTGTTTTTCACCAAGTCCGTAAGAGAAACGAAGTTTTTGTTTTTCAGCTAATTGCAAACCGTATTCTGACAATTTTGAACGGTTGTTTGGTCCGTGTTGACCTGGTACGTAGTTACGACGTGCCAATTCTTTACCTGTACCTGTAAGTGACAAGCCAAGACGGCGAGATTGTTTCCAAGATGGTCCTGTATAACGTGACATTTGAAATGTCCTCCTATAAAAATAATTTTTGTAGGAAATAACGTTTTAGACAAACCTGATTCGTTCAGAAAGCCTTCGCCCAAACAGCAAAGGTTACTTTTCTAGCTGACTTCCTGTTGACGAGCTTCATTTTGTCCTGCTGTCATTTCGCACAAACTCTATTTTATCACAGAATAGAAACTTTGTAAAGTCCTTCAAAACAATTTCAATGAAATTCAGCTAATAATTCTATGATTCGTTTTTTATATTGCAATTGTTGCCAGTCCCTATCCGTTGCTGGATCCCATTTTAAAGGAAGATCTGCAATAATTTCACCGGGATTATGATTCAAAATATAGACCCGGTCACTCAATGTCAAAGCTTCTTCGATACTATGAGTGATCACCAGAGTGGTTAGGCCAAGACGTTCCTTACTGTCTAGATACCAGTGATAAAGATCCTGCCTTGTCAATTCATCTAAGGCACTAAAAGCTTCATCTAATAGGAAGACAGAATGACCCAGAAGATAGGTTCTCAATAGCGCCACCCGTTGCCGCATCCCCCCACTCAGCGCATTGGGATAAAGGTTGGCGATACTTCCTAATTTAAATTCATCTAACAATTTTAGAGCTGTAGATGTCGCCTCTTCCTTAGGAATCTTTTTTAATTGAAGGGGAAGAATAATATTTCCCAATACTGTCTTATGTTCTAACAACAGATCCTTTTGTAGCATATAGCTGACTTTTCCAAAGGAGATCGGGGCATCATCTACTTCTATAGCGCCCTTTTGTAAGGGAAAGATCCCAGCAATTAAATTAAACAAGGTTGATTTCCCTACCCCACTCGGACCTAGAATAGAGACGATTTCTCCTTTTTGCACTTCTAGTGATACATTGTTTAAAACTGCTTTATCTCCAAAAGAGAAACTTACATCTTTTACGGTTAAAATATCAGTCACCTACCAATTCATTTGTAAAACCTTTGTCTTCTAAGTCATTTGAAACCAATCCTTGCTCTTTTGCCCAAGCATAAAAAGCATTCCAACGCTTGGAGTCAAACTGCCCCCATTTATCCTTGTCTGAAGCATATTGACTGGAAAGATATTTTTGAGAAGCTAGTACAAAATCACGCTGGTTAGCCAAAGCAGGGGCCTGTTTAATCAAGATATCTGCTGCTTCTTCTGGATGCTCTATAGCATATTGGTAGCCTTTTTTCACCGCTTGAATGAATTTCTTTGCTTCCTCTTTATGAGACTTCAAATAGTCATTGTTAGCAATAATAACAGGCGAATAGTAGTCAAATGCAGGAACAAAATCTTTCATATAGAAGAAATTGGTCTTCATTCCCTTTTGCTCAGCCAAAATTCCATCCCAACCGTGATAAATCCAAGCAGCATCAAAGACCTTATTTTCAATCGGAGTAATGGAATTTGAATCACTATTTGGAACCAATTTTACTTGATTAAAATCAGCCCCCTCTTTTTTCATCATCGATTTGATCATTTCCAACTCAATCGGATCATTCCAGGTACCATACTTCTTACCAACCAAATCTTTTGGACTTGTGATCGCTGCATCTTTTCTTGAAATAATCCCTGACGTATTGTGTTCGACGATAGCTGCAACAGCGGTAATCCCCGCACCTTTATCCAATTTCTTGGCCATAGAATCTTGGAAATAAATACCAAATGGAGCTTTCCCATTAATAATCAAATCAGAACTACTGTCTTCCGGCGGAAGTTTTATATCTACATCCAGTCCTGCATCTTTAAAATACCCTTTTTCCTTTGCTACATAGAGACCCGTATGATTGGTATTCGGGGTCCAATCTAGAATAAAATCAATCTTTTTTAAACCACTTGACGATTGCTTGACAGAATTTTGACAAGCACTCAAGAAAACAAATCCCAATATTATTGAGAAAAATAAACCTATTGACTTTTTCATTAGCTATACCTCTTTTACATTTTTGTCAATTTAATTTTTACACCATTTACAAGTTTGTCAATCCTTTTTCCATTTTAGAATGGTTCGTTCTAATTGGTCAACGAGAAACATACCGAGTAAACTAATAGCAGAAATCAATACAATGATCGCAAACATCGTATCATACTGAAATAACTTCTTCGATTGGATCATATAGACCCCCAATCCATCAAAACCTCCTAACCATTCTGAAACTACCGTACTGATAAAAGCATAGGAAACGCTCACACGTAAACCTGCGAAAAAATAAGGAAGCGCTGCAGGAATTTTATAATGGACTAAGGTCTGAAAGCGATTGGCTTGCATAATCTGAAACAATCTCAGAATATCTTGATCGCAATGCCGAAAACCATCTAACAGACTGACTACGATGGGAAATACCACCGTAATAATGATCAAAACCAGTTTTGGAAGCATACCATAACCAAACCAAAGAACCAGGATAGGGGCCAAGGCAATCGTCGGAATGGTTTGAATCACAACCATAAAAGGATAGACCAGATCATTCACCCATTGAAAACTATCCATGAGAATCGCAAAGCCAGCAGCAAGAAGAACGCCTATAACAAGTCCGATCAAGGCCACTTGAAGGGTAGACAAACTGTGATGAATCAGGAGAGCTCGATCTCGTACAAAGGCATTCCCAATTTCAAGTGGCGTTGGTAATACAAATTTGGGGAGGGTATTTAAAAATCCTGCTAGCTGCCATAAGACAAGAAGGCTGCTAAAACCTGCAAATCCTATCAACTGTTTTGAATATCTTTTTACAAGAGACATCGTAACCTCCTTTCTCACAAATAAAAAACGCCTCCAAAATAGGAGACGGATTGCACAAGGTCACTCATAACGAAAAATACATTTCATTTGTTTCCTACGCTGGCATTACCCAGATCAGGTGCGGTCGAAGCTTACACTTCCTCTCAGACTGTACACAGACTCCCATATGTATTTATTATAATAACTGTTTTAGACGATAAAAGCAAGGAATTAATCCAAATAACGAATTAAATTCTTCTCTGTTAAAATATCTGAATAGGTGTAAGACTCCACGTATGTATTGGCTGGTTCACCTGGTAAGCTGTTGTCGTTCGTATACTCGATAATAAATAAAGAAGGATAGACCTCAATCAAGCGTCCAAATTTATTTTTTTGACGTTTCCGTCCATTTTCAAGCGTCATTTCAACCACTTGTCCTTCATGGGCCTTGATCTCTTCTTTAATTTTTTTCATTTTTGCAACATCTGTAAATGCATCACTCATCTTATTGATCCTCTCTCTTTGAAATACTTGAGAATTTATTGTATTCCTTTTGGAATATTAATTCGACTGTCCCACGCGCACCTGAACGGTTTTTCTCGATAATCACTTCAACCGTATTATTGGGCATTCCATCTTCTTCCTCTTCACCAGCTCGATCATAATAATCATCACGGTACAAGAAAGCAACAATATCCGCATCCTGCTCAATCGATCCAGATTCACGAATATCAGAAAGAACAGGACGTTTGTCTTGGCGCTGTTCCACACCACGTGATAGCTGACTCAAAGCAATAACGGGAACTTTTAGTTCCTTCGCCAAAATCTTTAACTGACGAGAAATTTCTGAAACTTCCTGTTGACGGTTTTCTCTTCCAGTCCCTGTAATCAGCTGCAGGTAGTCAATCAGAATAAGACCAAGATTCCCTGTTTCCTGCGCCAATTTTCTTGCTCTCGAACGAATCTCAGTGATCCGAATTCCTGGGGTATCATCGATGTAAATACTCGCATTGGCCAAATTTCCTTGAGCAATGGCATATTTCCGCCACTCTTCATCCGTCAATTGACCTGTACGAATCGAATGGGATTCAATCAAGCCTTCAGCTGCTAACATCCGGTCAACCAAACTTTCAGCACCCATTTCTAATGAGAAAATAGCCACTGTCTTATCCAACTTTGTCCCGATATTTTGAGCAATATTTAGAGCAAAGGCTGTTTTCCCTACTGCAGGACGAGCCGCTAAAATAATCAACTCTTCCTCATGTAGCCCTGTCGTCATATGGTCCAAATCGCGATAGCCTGTCGCAATACCCGTAATATCAGAGGTTTGAAGAGAGCGGGCTTCCAAGCTACCAAAATTTATATTCAAGATGTCTCGAATATTTTTAAATCCACTACGATTTGCGTTTTCACTAACATCAATCAGAGCTTTTTCAGCACCCGCAATGATTTCATCTGAAGGACTTGCACCATCATAAGCTTGATTAATACTTTCCGTTAATCGAGAGATCAATCGACGTAAAACAGCTTTTTCGGCAACAATCTTCGCGTAATACTCTGCGTTAGCTGAAGTTGGTACCGAATTAATGACTTCTACCAAATAGGAGAGACCGCCAATATTTTGGAGATCCCCCTGACTATCTAAAATATTTCGAACAGTCGTCGCATCAATCGCATCCCCGCGGTCAGCTAGATCGATCATGGCTTTAAAAATCAAACGGTGCGAGTACTTAAAGAAATCGCCAGGCTCGATATATTCACGAACAAAGACCAATTTCCCCTCATCAATAAAGATGGCTCCCAACACTGATTGCTCCGCTTGGATATCCTGAGGTTGTGTTCGTAATTCCTCTATCTCAGCCATAAAAAAACCTTTCTATCGATCGTGTTTACCCTTCGTTTACACGAATATTAATCACACCTGTAACATCTTGATAAATTTTTACAGGGACGTCAATCAAACCTGTTGAACGAATTGGAGAGGAAACTTGGATATGACGTTTATCAATCTTAATGCCAAATTGTTTCTCAAGTTCTTCTGCAATCTTTTTATTGGTAATAGAGCCGAAAGTACGGCCATCTGGCCCAATTTTTTCCGTGAATTGAACAACAGTTGCTTCTTCTTCTAATTTTGCTTTAATCTTTTGCGCTTCTGCTAACAATTCAGCATGCGCTTTTTCTTCTGACTTTTGCTTTCCACGAAGTTCACCGATTGCTTGGGCATTGGCTTCTTTCGCAAGATTTTTCTTGATCAAAAAGTTTTGTGCATAACCAGTAGGCACTTCTTTAATTTCGCCTTTTTTACCTTTACCTTTTACATCCGCTAAGAAAATAACTTTCATTCTACATTCTCCTTTTCAATAGTTACTTCGTTTTCAATAGTCTCAATCAGTTGTTGACGAATACTCATCAAATCTTGACCCTCAATTTGAGAGGCTGCCGAGTTGAAATGACCTCCTCCGCCAAGCTGTTCCATGATACGCTGTACATTGACTTTGCTTCGACTTCGTGCAGAAATCGAGACAGTCCCACTTTGATTACAAGCAATGACAAAGGTTGCTTCCACCTCAGACATGGCCAGCATACTATCAGCTGCTTTACTAATAGTTACTGAATCATAGGCTTTAGTCGTATTGGCACAAGCTACGATGATATGTGGCAAAATCTTTTCACCAGTCAAGATCAGTTCGTTCACTTCGCGGTACTCATCAAACTGAATCGCAGAGATCTCCTGGATGGTTACACTATCACTACCTCTTGAACGAAGGTAACTCGCCACATCAAAGGTCCGACTCGTAACACGTGCGGAGAAGTTCTTAGTATCTAGCATAATCCCAGCCATCAAGACACTAGCTTGAATCTTCGTTAACCGATTTTTCTTCGACTTCTGGAACTGAATAAGTTCACTAACCAATTCGCTCGCACTACTTGCTCCACTTTCAATATAGGTGATCAGAACATTTTCAGGGAAATCATCATCCCGACGGTGATGGTCAATGACAATAATCTGTTGAAATTCCTGATAAAACTCTTTTGAAAGAGTCAAGGCTGTCTTAGAATGGTCAACCATAATTAACAAAGAGCGATCCGTCACCATTTGCATGGCTTCCTCTAGGGGAAGGATTTTCGTCACCTGCTCTTTTTCTAGTTTCGCAATTGCTCTTGAAATATCACTAGCCATTGCATGTGGGTCATAGACCACATAAGAGGAAGCCAAAATATTGCTAGAGAAAAACTGCATTCCCACAGACGCTCCTAAAGCGTCCATATCCAAGTTTCTATGCCCAACAATGAAAACTTGATCAACGGATTTAATCTTATCCGAAACAGCTGTCATCATAGCGCGTGTGCGAGTCCGAGTCCGCTTCACAGCCGAAGCTGTTCCACCACCAAAGAAAATAGGGTTTTTCTGTTCATCATTTTCTTTGACAACCGCTTGATCCCCACCACGAACTTCCGCAAGGTTTAGGTTCAAGAGAGCCACTTTACCAATCTCATCATGCTCCCCGTCACCATACGAGAATCCCATACTTAAGGTAATAGGTAGCTCACGATTTTTAGCTTCTTCACGGAATTGATCGATGACAGAAAATTTTGATTCCATCAACTGTTCTAAGACCGTGTAGTCTGTAAACAAATAGAAACGATCCATCCCCACACGTCTGTAAAACATATGGTAATGAGCTGTAAACTCTTCTACAAAGTTGGCAATAAAACTATTGATATTGCTAATATCAGAGTCTGAAATGACATCTTCTAGATCATCATAGTTATCAACAGAAATAATACCGATAACGGGACGAGTTGTCACCAATCCCACAGTTGCTTCATACTCACTTGAAACATCAAAAAAGTAAACAACACTAGACGTCTGATCAAAGTAAACAGAATATTTCTTATCGGCTACAGTGACATAATGACCTTTATCCTCAAACAGAGTATTGAGTAACTTTTTCAAGGATTCAACATCAAAGTCTCCATCATCTGTTGAAAAAATCAATTCAGCATAAGGGTTGAACCACTCTACTTCATTTGATTCTTCATTAATCTTGATAACTCCAACAGGCATTTTATCAAGGAGGGATGCTAATCCGCTTTCTGCCTGATGGTTAACATATTGTATTTGTTCTAATTCATCTAACTCTGAAATTTGTAACTGGTATTCAAATAAAGCAATCAATCCAGCTAAGACTAAAAAAATTGCAATGAGAGTTACATAGCCTTTGCCAAAGATTCTTAAAAAAATTGCTAAAATTGCAAATGAAATAAAACCAATTAACACATAATGGATGAACGATAAACGAAATTTTTTCATCATAAACCTCTTCTCGGAATTATACCATAAATAGAGGTAAAAAGCGAGGTTTCTCTCTATATTACAGAGAAGATCGACCTGTAAAAGCTCTTCCTCGGCTTCACTACTTTGTAAACAAGGTTTACAACTGTGTAAATAGTAACAACAGATTTCAATCCATAAAATTGAGGCTGAAACATCATCTCAGCCCCATTTGATCAGTGGTTTGCTTTGTTTTTGGAGATACTACGAGATTTACCTTCCAAGTAAACCATTAAAATAGAGATATCCGCTGGATTGACACCTGAGATACGACTTGCTTGACCAATCGTTTCTGGATTAATTAATTTAAATTTTTGACGCGCTTCGGTTGCAATAGAGTCAATATCATCCCAGTCAATATTCGCAGGAATTCGTTTTTCTTCCATACGCTTCATTTTTTCGACTTGGTCCATTGCTTTTGAGATATAGCCTTCGTATTTAATTTCAGTTTCAATCAATTCAATGATTTTATCATCCAGTTCTTCAGCTGCAGGACCGATAAATTCTACCACATCTTGGTAAGAGACTTCTGGTCGTCTCAAGAATTCTTTAGCAGTGACAGCATCTGTCAATGGTTTAAAGCCCATTGCAGCAACCTTCTCATTGGTTTCCTTTACAGGCTTTAACTTAATGCTATCCAAACGCTTCATCTCGTTTTCAAACTGATACTTCTTGGTTTCGAAACGTTGCCAACGTTCATCATCTACCAATCCAATTGCTCGTCCCATTTCTGTCAAGCGCATATCTGCATTATCATGACGCAAAATCAAACGGTATTCTGCACGACTTGTTAACAAACGATACGGTTCGATCGTTCCCTTTGTTACCAAGTCATCGATCATAACCCCAATATAGCCATCACTACGTTTCAAAATGAGTTCTGGTTTTCCTTGGATTTTTAGAGCAGCATTGATCCCTGCAATAATCCCTTGACCAGCGGCCTCCTCATAACCAGACGTTCCGTTGGTTTGGCCAGCTGTAAAGAGACCTGAAATTTTCTTGGTTTCCAAAGTTGCGCGCAATTGATGAGGCAAAACCATATCATACTCAATCGCATAACCCGTTCGCATCATTTCAGCCTTCTCAAGTCCCTTAATAGAATGAACGAGATCCCGCTGAACATCTTCTGGTAAACTCGTTGACAGTCCCTGAACATAGACTTCTTCTGTATTTCGTCCCTCTGGTTCTAAGAATAGTTGATGACGCTCTTTGTCTGCAAAACGGACAATTTTATCCTCAATGGACGGACAATAGCGAGGACCCACTCCCTTTACAACCCCTGTAAACATAGGGGCCCGGTGTAAATTATTCTGAATAATTTCATGGCTATACCCATTCGTATAAGTCAACCAACAAGGAACCTGATCCTTTACATAATCTTCATCACGCGATGTATAAGAAAAATGATTTGGAGCTTCATCTCCAGGTTGAATTTCCGTTTCGTCATAGTTAATTGACGACGCCTTTACACGAGGTGGTGTCCCTGTTTTGAAACGTCCAATTTCTAATCCTAGCTGTTTGAGATTATCGGCTAAATTGATAGAAGCTAGACTATGATTAGGCCCTGACGAATACTTGAGATCTCCAATGATAATTTCTCCGCGTAAAGCTGTCCCAGTAGTGACAATAACAGCCTTTGCCCCATACTCTTGGTGAGTCGCAGTCCTTACACCAACAACCTTACCATTCTCCACCAAAATCTCATCAATCATGGTTTGGCGAAGAGTTAAATTTTCTTGGTTTTCAACCGTTTTCCGCATTTCTTTTGAGTAAAGTTCTTTGTCTGCTTGAGCCCGAAGTGCACGAACTGCAGGACCTTTACCAGTATTGAGCATTTTCATTTGGATGTAGGTCTTATCGATGTTCTTCGCCATTTCTCCACCGAGGGCATCGACTTCACGCACGACAATCCCCTTAGCAGAACCACCAATAGAGGGATTACAAGGCATAAAAGCCAGCATTTCAATGTTAATAGTCGCAAGTAAGACCTTACACCCCATACGGCTAGCAGCTAGAGAAGCTTCTACTCCCGCATGCCCCGCACCGATTACAATGATATCGTATTCTTCAATAAAATTATATGTCATTTTTTCTCCTATTTCTCAAGATGGATGTGTCGTAATTTTCCGTCCCATTCTGGTAGGGATGATTTTAAAAAGGCTGGTTTCAGGTCAACAGTGTGTAAATCATCTAAAGCAATCCAACGGCAAGGTAATTGCTTTGTATCTTCCTGCATGACCAAAGGTGCATCTTCTAGCAAGTCCACCAAATAATGAAATTCAATGTTATGGTAGTGGATTCCAGCTTGTTCAAAGTGATTTTCAACCACGAAAGCTAACGGACCTGCTGTAGATGTGACACCAAGTTCCTCTTTGACTTCCCGAACTACAGCATCCTCTGTAGTTTCATTGACTTGAATAGCACCTCCGATTGTATAACAGCCGTCCTCATCTTCTATGACGAACAAGCGATTATCTTTTACAATCAAAGCAGTCGCCCTCACACCAAAAACAGTAGAACCTATTTTCGTTCGAAAATCCTGTTGCCTCATTTTACTTCCTTTCGAAATTACACAAAAATAGTCAAAACTCTGAGAAGTGCAGGACAAAAAAGCCTGCAACATCCATGAGCTTTGACCATCATTTCTATTGCTTTTATCATTGTAGCAAATTGAGAAAATTTGTCAATTTAAATATACTAAGACTGACGGATTGCTTCAAAAACTCCTTTGTCAATCTCAACTGGATCAGAGAATGCATCTAGAACAATCCCTCTCACTGGAAACTTTCCTATCCTTTCTGCAGTAAATAAACAGTCCGTAAAAGGTAATTGCAGCCAAGAAAAACGATCGTAATAATCTTTAGGAATATCCTGTTCCGTCAAGAAACAAGGATAAAAGTAGTCGTCTCCCTTTCGTAGAATATCCGGTTTTAGACGAATACCTTCTTGTTCGTCACTCCCATCCATTAAAGAAGCATTAAAGGGAACCCAAACTTTAGATTTCTTCAATTCCTTGAACAAAGCTTCAATTGACTCCGTCGTTTTTTCCCTCAAATATTGTTTCTTATAATCAGAGATAGTCTTTGTGTTCTCTATTTTTTTCTTAAAGAACTGAAACACTTTCGTTCCTCCTAGAAAATTCTAAATATACTGACAAACTTTTCCATCCCGATAAGCATTGTCAATCAAGCCACCGCCTAGACACTCTTCACCGTCGTAAAAAACAACAGCTTGTCCTGGTGTAATGGCTCGTTGAGGTTCTGCAAAAACCACTTCTGCCTTGTCACCTTTAACGTGTACAGTTACCTTAGAATCTGGTTGACGATAGCGGAACTTAGCTGTACACTCTAATGTAAACTCTTCTGGCATATCTCGTGTAAAGTGAACTTGACTAGCCTGTAAACTTGTTGACATCAATGCTTCATGGTAGAAGCCTTGACCGACATAAAGAATATTTTGACTGAGGTCTTTCCCAACTACAAACCATGGAGCATTGTCTCCACCTTGTTGGCCACCAATTCCAAGTCCACCCCGTTGACCGATTGTGTAATACATCAAACCAGCATGTTCACCCATATCTCGTCCATCGATGGTCATCATTCGACCTGGTTGGGCAGGAAGGTAGTTCCCTAGAAATTCTTTGAAATTCTTTTCTCCGATAAAGCAAATTCCAGTTGAGTCTTTCTTTTTAGCTGTTGCCAATCCAGCTTCTTCAGCTAGACGGCGAACCTCAGGCTTTTCCAAATGTCCCAATGGGAACATGGTTTTTTGAAGTTGTTCTTGTGACAGTTGGCTTAAGAAATAAGTTTGATCCTTCCCGTTGTCAACGCCACGTAACATATGGACAATGCCATCCTCATCACGCGCCACACGCGCATAGTGCCCTGTCGCTACATAATCTGCACCGAGTGTCATAGCATAATCTAAAAAGGCCTTAAATTTGATTTCCTTATTACACATGACATCCGGATTTGGTGTTCGACCAGCTCGGTATTCGGCAAGGAAATATTCAAAGACACGATCCCAGTATTCTTTCTCAAAGTTGACAGAATAGTAAGGAATGCCAATTTGGTCTGCAACCGCTGCTACATCTTTGTAATCTTCTGTAGCTGTACAGATGCCATTTTCGTCTGTGTCGTCCCAGTTTTTCATGAAGATACCGATGACATCGTAACCCTGTTGCTTTAATAATAAAGCTGTTACAGATGAATCCACACCACCACTCATACCAACAACAACACGTGTTTTCGAGTTATCACTCATAGATTTCTCCCATCTTTTCGTTTCTCACGATTGAAGGTCGTGGTTTGCTTCAACGATTGAAGGTCGTTTTGAGCAGTTACCATTTTAACACGCTTTATATTAGAAAACAAGCATCTTACTATTCTTTTTGTTGATCAGGATCGATGGGTTTACAAGTCTGTAAATTTAAAAAGAGTCCTATTCAAGAACTCTTTTTAAACGAATTTAATACCAGCCATTTGCCAACCAGAAATTTTTAGCTGCTGACCATGATCCATAACGGTTGACAACATATTGATTGGCTACTTTTTCTTGGTTTGCAGGTGATAAATCACCATTCAAATAAGTGATAGTCAATTGGTAACGGCCATAATATTGGCCATTTTGTGCTGTATAGCTACCACTTGACTCTTTTTGGGCAATCCATTCCTTAGCAGCTGCATCTTCCGCACTCAAGCCATCTGAAGCAGAGACAGTAGTTGTTGCTTGTGTAGTATCAGTTTTACTAGCAGGAGCTTGCTCCGTGGTTTTCTGCGTTGTATTTGCATCTTCAATCTCAAGAACTTGACCAACTGAGATGAGATTCACGTTACTAATCTTATTTTTCTTAGCAATCGCATCAACCGTTGTGTTCTTCTCTTTAGCAATAGCTGATAAAGTATCACCTGATTTTACAGTATAAGAATCTGCATTCGCTACAATTGGAAGGAAAAGTCCTGCAAGTAAACTAAGTCCAATAATTCGTTTCATCATTTGTTTTTTATTCATTATTATGTACTCCTTTATTGGTATACCTCTATACTACACAAGAAATATTTCATATTTATTGAAATAATGTGTCAAATATTTCAGTCAGATGTTAGAAATACTAAAAATCCAGGATAATATAAATGCTTTAAGCCCCCTTTAAGATTTCTCAGATATTTCGGGAAAAATAGAAGAAATCATCAGCCATATCTGATATAATGAAGTAAAGTGATCACAAAGGAGCAGAGCATGAACTCTTTAAAATTCCAATCAGTTTTTGATATTATTGGACCTGTGATGATCGGCCCATCCAGTAGTCACACTGCAGGTGCTGTTCGAATTGGTAAAATTGTTTCTTCTATCTTTGGAGAGGAACCAAAAGAAGTTGAGTTCCAATTATTTAATTCCTTCGCCAAAACCTATCGTGGTCATGGAACAGATTTAGCCTTAGTAGCGGGCATCTTAGGAATGGACACAGATGATCCTAGAATCCCAGATAGTCTAAAAATTGCACATGAACGAGGCATTCGGATTGTTTGGTCTATTCAAAAAGAAAGCAATGCTCCTCACCCAAATACAACGACTATTACTGTTAAAAATGATCATAAAACGATTTCTGTCACTGGAATCTCAATTGGTGGTGGGAACATACAGGTTACTGAGTTAAATGGCTTTGCCATCTCGCTAAATATGAATACTCCAACCATTATCATTGTTCACCAGGACGTCCCTGGAATGATCGCTCATGTGACAGAAGCTCTTTCTCGCTATGATATTAACATTGCACAAATGAATGTAACACGGGAAAAAGCTGGAGAAAAAGCGATTATGATTATAGAAGTTGACTCAAGAAGTTGTGAAGCAGCGATCGAAGATATCCGTAAAATTCCTCATCTTCATAATGTCAACTTTTTCAAATAAGGAGTTCATATGTTTTATTCAATTGTAGACCTCGTAGAACAAGCAAGCACACAATACGAAGGAAACGTCGCAGAGTTAATGATTGCAACTGAATTTGAACTAACCGGTCGTGAACGAGAAGAAGTCCTACGATTAATGACCCGTAATTTAGAAGTGATGATTGATTCTGTAAAGTTAGGGTTAAATGAAAACCACTCTCGTAGTGGGTTAACCGGTGGGGATGCCGCAAAATTAGATCGCTATATCAAATCAGGAAAAACGTTATCTGACTTGACCGTCCTAACCGCAGCGAAGAATGCTATTGCTGTCAACGAACACAATGCTAAGATGGGACTGGTCTGCGCAACACCCACTGCAGGATCTGCTGGCTGCCTCCCCGCAGTTCTCACTGCAGCAACTCAAAAATTAGGGTTAAACCGTCAGCAACAATTAGATTTTCTACTGACAGCTGGAGCTTTTGGTTTAGTGATCGCAAATAATGCTTCTATTTCAGGTGCAGAAGGTGGTTGTCAAGCAGAAGTTGGTTCTGCTTCAGCTATGAGTGCAGCAGCATTGACACTAGCTGCTGGGGGAACTCCTTATCAAGCGAGTCAAGCAGTCTGTTTTGTCATCAAAAACATGCTTGGGCTCATTTGTGATCCAGTAGCAGGACTCGTGGAAGTTCCATGTGTTAAACGGAACGCAATGGGAGCTAGCTATGCCTTCATTGCTGCTGATATGGCCTTAGCAGGTATTGAATCAAAAATACCTGTTGATGAAGTGATTGACGCCATGTACCAAGTTGGATCTAGTCTTCCGACTGCCTTTAGAGAAACAGCTGAAGGAGGATTGGCAGCAACACCAACCGGACGTAGATTACAAAAAGAGATATTTGGAGAATAACATGCAAGCCTTATTTTTTGATTTAGACGGAACATTAGTTGACAGTTCCAAGGGAATTACAGAGAGCTTTCAACATACATTCGATACTTTGAAGGTTCCTCAACCCGATCTCAAAACTATCCGTAGTTTTATGGGACCACCTTTGATTTCTAGTTTTGAAGCTACCCTTCCTGAAACTTTGGTAGATCAAGCAGTGATGATCTATCGCCAGTATTATCATGAAAAAGGTCAATACAAATCAACTCTGTTTCCTCAGATAGTAGAAGCTTTGAAAGCATTACAAGACGAAAACATTCCTCTTTATGTAACTACTTCAAAACATGAACCAGTTGCTTTACAGATGTGTCAAGATTTAGGTATCGATAAATACTTTAAAGGAATTTATGGATCAAATTCAGATCGTATCCACAAAGCCGATGTCATTCGATACGCCTTGTCAAGCAATGACCTTCCAAAAGAGGAGACAGTGATTATTGGAGACACAAAATTTGACCTCATTGGAGGTCAAACAGTTGGCATAAAAACCATGGCCGTCACTTGGGGATTTGGAGATCTTGAAGAGCTACTTCTTTACTCACCAGATTTTATTTGTCACTCTCCACTTGACATTCTTGAGACATTAAAAAAATAGGTTTACAAGTTGTAAACCTATTTTTTTAATAACCCCAAGCTGATAAACCTTGTGAGCTATATGCATTGTATGCAGCCTGGATTTGATCATCAACTGTTGCAGTTGAACCCCAACCTGGCATTGTTTGGAACAAACCACTGGCACCAGAAGCATTTGCTGCATTTACTTGACCATTTGATTCACGGGCAATAATTGCTTCCCAAGTAGAAGCAGGTACACCAGTCATTTCAGCCATACGAGCAGCTGCATAAGATCCTTGTTCTCCAGCAGTATTCCCATTTGATAGAACAATTCCACCATTTGTTGATTGTGCAGAAGTCACTGCAGCATTTGCTGCATAAGTTGTTTGTTTTTGAGCAGTTTGTGCAGTTGCTGTAGTTGCACTTTCAGCAGGTTTTGCTTGCTCTTGTGGAGCAACTTTATCAATCATAGATTTTGAACGCTCACCTAACTCAATAATTTGTCCTGCATAGATCAAATCTTCATTGGTCAGATTGTTAGATGCAATAATATTTTCTACTGAAGTGTTATTTTCTAGTGCAATTTTTGATAGAGTATCTCCAGACTTCACTTCGTAAGTTTCAGCATTCACTGTAGCAATACCAGAAATGAAAAGTGATGCTGCTGAAAGTAGGGAAGTGACTGTCCATTGGAACTTTTTACTGTTCATGAATTCTATTCTCCTTTCGAACATAATTCTATCATACACACAAAATGTTACAGTTTATTGTAGAATATATTACAAATGTTACAAGAATATGTGAATTTAATGTAAAAAGCGCTTTGTATAGCGCTTTTTCCTTATTTTTGAACCAATACAACTAGCTCTATCCATTTTTTAGATAAAAAACTATCAACATGAGGCACAGAATAACGAGCAATGCCAGGGTATCTTTTACTCCCCACTGCAGAGTCCGATAGCGTGTTCGTCCTTCACCGCCTTTGTACCCTCTCGCTTCCATCGCAATTGCTAATGCATCTGCGCGTTTAAAACTTGAGGCAAACAAAGGAATGAGAATCGGAATGAAGGAACGGATCCTTTTTAATAGATTTCCTTCACCAAAATCAACACCACGCGCCCTTTGCGCATTCATGATTCGATTCGTATCATCCACTAAAGTTGGAACAAAGCGCAAACTCATAGATAGCATTAACCCAATCTCATGTGCTGGAACTTTAATAATTTTTAGTGGTGTGAGGATCTTTTCAACAGCATCTGCTAAACTCAATGGTGTCGTCGTCACGGTTAAAATCGTCGAATAAAAAATGATTAAAATAAATCTACAAAATATGATGGCGGCTTGCATCAATCCTTGGTCGGTTAATTTAAAAAACCACCATTGATACAAAATAGTTCCTTGAGAGGTCGCAAATAATTGAAAAATGGTTGTAAAAGCAATGATAAAAATCATTGATTTTAAACCTTTAATATAAAAACTAACCGAAATCCTCGTTAGATACATTAAAACAAAAATAAAACCAAAGAGAAGAACATTTGTCTGGATATTATTTGCCCAAAACAGAAGAAATATGAATAAAAACATTGAGAGCAACTTCCCACGAGGATCTAGTTGGTGGATAATGGAATTTCCAGGAATATACCTTCCCAAAATCATATTATTCATGAAGTAACAGCTCCTTTAGTTCCTCAATTTTGATTGGTAGTCTGTCCAGAGGAAGTCCTCTTCGTTTCAATTGAAGAGCAAAATTCGTAATTTGTGGGACTCCTAATTGAAGTTTTTGTAAATACTCAACCTGTTGAAACACTTCCCTTGGGGATCCGTTTAGGACAAGTTTTCCCGCTTCTAAAGCAAATACAGTATCAGCAAAATTTGCTACATCATCCATCGTATGAGTTACCAGAACTAGGGTCATCCCATTTTTATGTAATGTCTCAAACAGCGCCATCAATTCCTTTCTTCCAGCAGGATCTAGACCTGCTGTTGGCTCGTCCAATACTAAAATCTCTGGTTCGATAGCTAAAATACCTGCGATCGCAACCCGTCTCATCTGTCCACCAGATAGTTCAAATGGACTTTTATCATAGATAGACTCTTCTAAACCAACGATCGCTAATTTTTCTTTGGCTATTTCCTCCGCTTTGTCCTTAGGTACCCCAAAATTCTGTGGTCCAAAGGCTACATCAGCTAGAACGGTTTCTGCAAACAGCTGACTTTCTGGAAATTGAAAAACCAAACCAACCTTTTTTCTCAGGTACTTCATTTCTTTTGGCTCAGAATGATTATCTAAAACAAAATCTTCAAATTGAATCGTTCCTTTAGTCGGACGCAGTAAACCATTTAGTAATTGCAACAAAGTAGACTTGCCACTACCAGTATGCCCGATAATGGCTGTATAAGATCCATCTTTTATTTCCAAACTAATATCAGAAAGCGCCTGCCCTTCAAAAGGACTTCCCTCTTGATAAGTATAATAGACATTCTTTAAAGAGATTCCCATAATTGGTCTAATAACTCACTTTCTGTTAGATAATCCTGTTTTAGCGGAAAATGCGAGCTGAGAGATTCTTGAACCTGCTTACTAAAAGGCTTATCTAGTCCAATCTCATTGAGGTCATTTCTTGAAAACAATTCCCGCGGCGTCATAGAAGACTCTAGTTTTCCTTTTTGAAACACGAGTGTTCGATCACTTAAGGCAATTTCGGTTAAATCATGGGTAATGGAGATAATTGTTAATTGAAATTTTTTCTGAAGTTCTCTCATTACCGCCATTAGATCCTCTCTACCTTCTGGATCTAACATACTAGTTGCTTCATCAAGGATAATAATAGTTGGTCTCAAGGCGATAATACCTGCTATAGCCACCCGTTGCTTTTGACCACCTGACAAACGAGATGGTTCGCGATCTTTAAACTCCAGCATACCAACTTGCTCAATAGCCTTCTCCACACGTTGAAACATTTCTTCCCGTGGAATTCCTTGATTTTCTAAACCAAAGGCAACATCATCTTCTACTGTCGCACCAACAAATTGGTTATCAGGATTCTGAAATACAATCCCAATTTTACTACGGATTTCCCATATGGTTTCACGAGTCAGTTGTTTTCCATCAATGTAAATCTCACCAGACTCAGCTTCCAAAAGACCATCAATCAGGCGTACAACTGTAGATTTCCCACTACCATTGTGTCCAACAATCGAAAGCCACTCTCCTTGTTTCACGTGAAACGAAACCGTGTCAATTTGATACTCTTCTACTGTTTTATCGTATCGAAAGGATACATTTTTTAGCTCAATCATCTGTTTCATTTATTTAAATGTGTCTTTAAAGAGATAGCTACTTCCCTTAAAGTAGTCGTAACCAGAATAAATTGTGAAAATCAATGCAATATAAAGCAACACTTGCCCTGGAAGAGTCCAATGGCAAAGCAAAAAGATAATGGCAAACATTTGGCTAAAGGTTTTAATTTTTCCAGGCATGGCTGCAGCAAGAACTGTACCACCTGTCTCAACAAGTAGAAGACGCAAACCAGTAACAGCTAACTCACGACAAATGATAACGGCTGCAATCCAAGCAGGAACCATTTTTAATTCAATCATCATGATAAAGGCTGACATGACCAATAATTTATCTGCCATTGGATCGGCAAATTTACCAAAATTACTCACTACATTCCATTTTCGTGCAAGAAAGCCATCTAAATAATCTGTAATACTAGCAATTGCAAAAATAACTGCCGCTACAATATGTCCTAAGTAAGAGTGACTTAAACTTAAAATGGCAATAAAAATAGGAATCATCACAACCCGAATTAATGTCAATGCATTAGGAATATTTTCTTTTTTCATACTTCCTCCAAAAAATAAACTATCTTTACATCTATTTTACAGATGCTGTAAACTCATAAAAATATACGATATAAATCACAAAACCAAGAATGACAAAACTAACTAGTAGATAATACAGGATTGGTAACCAGCTCGCTTTCTGTCTTAATTTTCTTGAATGAAGCTCTTCGTCATCTACAAGTATCTCTTCATCAAATAACAATTCTTTTCCTTCACGAAAAGCTGTCAATAGGATGGACTCATCTAATCCCAAAGCCCATGCTAATTTTTTAAGATAGATCTGAGCGTAAAAGGGACTCGGTAATAGATCAAACTCATCGTTTTCCAACGCTTCTATATAAGGAATTTCAATAGCTGTCTTATTTGACACATCCTGTAAACTTAAGTGTAAATTTACTCTTGACAGTCTTAACACTTGACCAATCGTTCTCTTCTTCATGTTTCCCCTTCTTGATACATTGTTTACTACTTTTGAAAAATCATATAGTCAACCATCTCAGCCCGTTCGATGAACTGACGCCCTAATTTGATGATATCTTGTAAACTAATACCTTGTAAAATCTTTGGAAGATCATAAGAAGTGCTACCGTCTGAAAAATATTCAAACTGAGTGGCACTATACTCAAGCGAATTTAAACCTTGTAAGAAATCACCAAACATTTCGCTTTTAATCGTATCCAAATGTTCCTGATTGACATCTGGATCCTTCTCAAATTGTTTGATTGCTGACCTAAATTGATGAGATAAGGACACCGGTTCTTGAGTATCCATTGTCAAAATAACGAAATGAAATAATTCCTCAACCTCGACTTCAAGTGTCAATGAGTTGTCAATCTTCCCAGCTTCATATAAACTTTGAAACCGTTGCGAAGTCCAACCAAACATCATCGAAAATAGTAATTTCAACATCAATTTATAACGAAATTTTTCCTCTTTCTTAATGATATCATTTCCTCGAATTCCAATTGCCAACTTCGGAGTAGCAACTTCCATTCTACAAGATTGATTCAATCTTACTTCATTTTTTTCTACAGGAAAACGTTCTAACTCCACAGATGGATGAGGAGGAACTAGATCATATTTCTTTACTACTTGCAATACTTCATCAACATCAAAGTTTCCGATCACTAATAAGTGCATTTGAGAGGGATGATAGAATAGATCAAAGTTTTCACGGAGATTATCTATTGTAATGTTGGAAATAGACTCCCTAGTCCCAGCAATATCATCTGCTAACGGTGTTCCAGGATATAAATTTTCTAAAGCACCAAAAAATAATCGATAGTCTGGACTATCTTGATACATTCCAATTTCTTGTTGAATGATTTCTCTTTCCTTAGATACAGATTTTTCTGTAAAGGAAGCCTTTGAAACCATCTCCAATAACAATTGAATATTCTCAGGGACTTTTGAAGTTGTTGAGAAAAGATAACTTGTCTTTGTAAAGCTTGTAAAGGCATTACTTTCCGATCCTAAATGAACGAATTTTTTTAAATAATCTTGACCATTTTCATCTTCAAATACTTTGTGTTCTAGGAAATGAGCAATTCCTGCAGGATATTGCCTTTCATCACCATTCACTAGAATTCGTGTATCCACTGAGCCAAACTTAGTTGTGATTATTCCATAGGTTTCATAATAATCTTCTTTGGGAATTAAATGAATAGTCAACCCATTTGACAAGCGTGTAAAGTAAACTTGCTCACCAACTGATTCATAATATTTTTCTTTAATTTTCAATCTTTACACTACTTTCCTTCCATAAAATAAACAGACTGTAAATTAATTGTTTTTGCCACTTCAATAATTTCTTCTCTACTAACCTTATCGATGGACTCTAACCACTCTTCTAAAGAAAGGATTTTCTTTCCTAGGATCGTTTTCAGATATTCCCTTTCAATCAAGGTATTTTGCCGATCCTGTGCTAATAAGGTCGTATTCACCAACATTTCTTTTGTCAATTGAAGCTCTGACTCTGTAAACTTGCCTCGTTTTAAATCATTCAACTGTCGCATAATCAAGGTCATTACTTTCGTACGAGATTCCTTATCAATACCTGCAAAAACTCTCATGAAGCCTGTAAAAATATCAAAATGGCTTGAGATAGTATAAGCAAGGCCTTCTTTCTCACGTATTATTTGAAAAAGTCTCGAATGCGAGAAAGCTCCCAGCATCCCATTTAATACAACTAGAGGGATATGGAGAGATTCTCCATACTGGGTAGAAAAATGGTAACCTAATTCTAAAATAGATTGTTGGTTTTGTTTTTGCTCTAACTTTTCTCTTACAACATTTGTAAAAAGTTGTTGATAGGTGACAGACAAATTGTTATCACGTGGCTTGAATTCAAACTGGTTCACTCGATCCACAATAGCGACCTCATTAAAGTCACCTATGAAAAAGAAGTCAATGTTATCTAATTGGAGCATCTGATGAAACTGTTCAAGAGAACTTTGAGCTGTTTCTTGTCTCACTAAATCAACTTTCCCCAATCTTGACATCCCGATTGTTTCGTCTTCAAAAAATAGTTGATTCAATTGCCCATGTGCATAATAATAAGGCTCTTCAATTTCCAACTCCAAATCGGAAATTGTATTTTTCTTTTCAACGTCAAATGTATCACTGTCAAAGTGATCTTCTACTACCAAAGGTGAAAAGAAGATAGTTTCTATAATGTCCAAAACCTCATCAGTAAGAACATTTTTCTTGCTCAAAAAGTCATCGCGCACAAAGGAAATATTCAAATCAACATAATGAACACGACCCCTCTTAGAGACTGAGGTGGACAATTCTACCCCGTATAGACTCGCTAATTTTTCACGGAATAATTGTGAAGTTGGATATTTTTGATTTGCAGTTTCCATCATACAGGCTACTAAAACACGCGCAGCCACGGTATTTTCATCTAATGGCGATGAAAAACGGACCTTAATTTTATTGGTTTTAAATTTTTTTGATTGAAGAAAGTGAAGATTCACGCCCTTTACTAATTCCATTTTCATCCTCGTTCTACTCAATAGTAACTTTCATTATAACACGAAATCACACTAAAATCCTAATTCAAACTGTGAAAAAGCTCCTCAAATCACTCAACATTCTCTACCCTAGAAAAACTAAAAATATGGTATAATAACACGCAAAGAGGTGAACTATGAATTACAAATTATTTGATGACTTTATTACATTACAGGCAATCTTAAAAGAACTCGGTATTATACAGAGTGGTGGTGCAATCAAAGCCTTTCTTCAAGAAAAAGAAGTCTTTGTTAATGGTGAATTAGAACAACGGAGAGGCCGTAAACTTCGTGTCAATGATCAAATTGACATTCCTGAACTGAACATGACTATCACCATTCTTGAACCTTCTCAAGAAGAAATAGAAGAGCATCTTAAAGAGAAGGAAGAAAAGGAACGTGTTGCTAAACTTGTCAAGCAACTCAATCAACAACAAAAGAAACAACCGACAAAGACTAACAAAAAAGAAAAAGCGATTCGCTTTCCTGGTATCTCCTAATGTGGTTAAAACACTTATCCATTCAACATTTTCGTAATTATCAAGAACTTGAAGTCGAGTTTCATCCTGGATTAAATATTTTCCTAGGTCAAAATGCTCAAGGAAAGACCAATATTCTCGAATCAATTTATTTTCTAGCTTTAACCAGAAGTCATCGAACACGAAATGATAGAGATCTCATCTATTTTGAATCCAGCGATTTTAAAGTTTCTGGCCAATTGCAAAGAGAAACTGGTCCCCTTCCATTAGAAATTTCCTTGACACCAAAAGGTCGGATAACTAAGGTAAATCATTTGAAACAAGCCAAATTATCGAACTATATTGGCCATATGAATGTTGTCCTTTTTGCACCCGAAGATTTGCAACTGATCAAAGGATCACCTGCAGGGCGTCGAAAGTTTATTGACATTGAATTAGGTCAGATGAAACCTCTCTATTTATCCGACTTATCTCAATACAACCATGTACTGAAACAAAGAAACAGTTATCTAAAAAATTCAGAAAAAATTGATGCTACATTTTTGGAGGTCTTAGATTCACAACTAGCTAGTTTTGGAAGTCGCGTCATCCATCATCGGCTTGAGTTTATTAAAAAATTAGAAGCTAAAGCAAAAGAAAAACACACTCGACTTTCTGACAACAAAGAAGACCTATCGATTCAATATCAGTCAACTGTTTTTTCTGAAGAAGGAAATGATATAGAAGAGCAGTTTCTCTCTATGTTGGAAAAAAACCGTCAGAAGGATATTTTTAGGAAAACAACAAGTATTGGGCCTCACAGGGATGATTTGGCATTTTTTATCAATAATATGAATGCTACCTTTGGTAGTCAAGGCCAGCATCGAAGTGTTGTTCTCTCTCTAAAATTAGCAGAAATCGAATTGATGGAAGAAATCACAAGAGAAAAGCCTATTTTATTACTTGACGATGTCATGAGCGAACTTGACAATTATCGTCAACTTCAACTATTTGAAACCATCTCTAATAATATTCAAACATTTATTACAACGACCACTCTCGATCATTTAAAAGAACTGCCTGAAGAGTTGAAAATTTTCACTGTTCAAGCCGGTCATATCAAAACAGCATCTTGACAATACTGTCAAGATGCTGTTATTTTTATTTACAAATGTGTAAATTTATTGTGCTGAATAGTTAGGAGCCTCGTTTGTGATTTGCACATCATGAGGATGGCTTTCTTTCAATCCGGCACCACTCATTTCGACAAATTGTGCATGATCATGTAAATCTTGAATGGTTGCTGCACCAACATACCCCATACCTGAACGAATACCACCAATCATTTGGAAGACCATATCTGCTACAGAACCTTTATAAGCAACGCGTCCTTCAATTCCTTCAGGGACCAATTTATTGGCTTCATTGACAGATCCTTGGAAGTAACGGTCGCTAGAACCTTTCTTCATTGCTGCAATAGATCCCATACCACGGTATGTTTTAAATTTACGACCTTGGAAGATTTCTGTTTCACCAGGTGCTTCATCTGTACCTGCAAGCATTGAGCCAAGCATAACCGCATTCCCACCAGCTGCGAGTGCTTTGACAATATCTCCTGAATACTTGATACCACCATCAGCAATGATCGTTTTTCCATATTCACGAGCTACAGCGGCTGCATCATAAATGGCAGTCACTTGAGGAACACCAACCCCTGCAACAACACGAGTTGTACAGATTGATCCTGGACCAATTCCGACCTTAACTACGTCTACCCCTGCATCAAATAATGCACGAGCACCTTCAGCGGTTGCAATATTTCCTGCAATCAAGGTACGATCTGGGAAGTGAGCACGAATTTCTGCAATCTTACGAAGAACACCCGCAGAATGTCCATGAGCAGTATCGATGACAATTGCGTCTGCACCAGCTTCAAAAAGAGCTTCTGCACGTTCAAAAGTATCTGAAGTAACCCCTACGGCACCAGCCACAAGCAAACGACCAAATTCATCCTTAGCCGCATTTGGAAACTCAATAACTTTTTCAATATCTTTGATTGTAATCAAGCCAGAAAGACGACCATTTTCATCTACCAATGGTAATTTTTCAATACGGTGCTCTTGTAGAATGCGTTCAGCTGTTTCCAAATCGGTTCCAACCGGTGCAGTTACCAAGTTTTCACTTGTCATATGATTTGAAATGGGTTGATTGTAATCAGAAATAAAACGCAAATCCCGGTTTGTAAGGATACCAACTAATTTACGATTTTCAAGTGTTTCAACAACAGGAACACCACTGATTCGGTATCGTCCCATCAACTCATCTGCTTCTGCAATTGTATGAGACGGAGTCAAATAGAACGGATCAATGATAACTCCATTTTCAGAGCGTTTTACTTTGCGTACTTCATCTGCCTGTTGCTCAATTGACATGTTTTTATGGATAACACCAAGTCCACCAGCACGTGCCATAGCAATTGCCATTTGACTTTCAGTCACTGTGTCCATGGCAGCAGTAATGATTGGGATATTCAAGCGTAAATTACTTGCTAATTGTGTACTTAAATCTGCATCATTAGGCAATACGTGACTTTCTGCTGGAATCAAAAGCACGTCATCGAATGTAAACCCTTTTTTTAAAAACTTTGTGTCCCAATTAGACATTAGCTGGATCCTCTTTTCTTTTTATTTGAGCAAGGCTCGAATTTTTATTGTTAATATCATACCATTCTATGGCAATTTGTCAATCATTTATTGGTAAATTATCAATGAACAGTAAGAAATGTTCGCTTTTAATGAAGTCGTTTTATTTTTTAAAATAGGTAATTCCCATCGCAGATTTTACTTCATCCAGTGTTTGAGCTGCTACATTTCGAGCGCGCTCACTTCCTTTTTCAAGAATGGAGTAGACCTCACCCATATCCTTTGCAAACTCAAGTCGTCTTTCACGAATTGGTCTTAATTCACGATCTAAAATTTCTAAAAGATATCGTTTGGTCTTGACATCACCAAGTCCACCACGTTGATAATGTTCTTTCATTTCTGCAATTTCAGCTGCATCTTCTGGACGGCCAAATACATCCAGGTAATGAAACACCATATTGCCTTCGATTTTTCCTGGATCCTCTACTTTAATATGATCAGGATCAGTATACATACTCATCACTTTTTTCTTTAAAGTATCTGCATCATCAGCTAGGTAAATCCCATTATTCAACGATTTAGACATCTTAGCATTTCCGTCTAAACCAGGTAAGCGCCCTGCTGCTTCATTTTCAGGATAAATCCCTTCCGGTTCCACCAAAGTATCTGTGTTGTATGCATGATTAAAGGAACGCACAATCTCACGAGTTTGCTCAATCATTGGCTTTTGATCATTTCCTACTGGAACAAAATTCGCTTTAAATGCTGTGATATCGGCTGCTTGTGAAATAGGGTATACCAAAAATCCTGTTGGAATACTCTCACCAAAACCTTTTTGAGAAATCTCGGTTTTTACAGTTGGGTTTCTTTCAAGTCGCGCCAAAGATACAAGATTCATGTAATACATGGTCAATTCCGCTAATTCAGGAATCTGACTTTGAATGAAAATCGTAACTTTTTCAGGATCTAGTCCAGCTGCCAGATAATCCAAAGCAACATTACCAATAGATTCTACAATCGTTTTTGGATCTTTTGCATGGTCTGTCAAAGCTTGCTGGTCTGCTAGGAAAACAAACATATTATACTTGTTTTTATTTTGCAACAAGACGCGATTTTTTAAAGAACCAACATAGTGGCCAATATGGAGTTTTCCTGTCGGTCTATCTCCTGTCAGAATGATGGGTTTTGTCATACTCTTCTCCTTAATCGTTATCCCTATCATTATAGCACTTTCTAGTTGAAAATGTTAGTCTATCCTCTATGTTTGTAAGGAATTAACACTTTACTAAACTGTCAATTTAGTTTACATAGTTGTAAAAACAAATTGACAGTAAAAAAGTTGAATTTTCCCCTATTTTCTAGTAAAATGAAGACATTATAGAAAGAGGAGAAAATCATTGCTTACAGTATCAGACGTCTCACTACGTTTTAGTGATCGAAAATTGTTTGACGATGTCAATATTAACTTTACAGAGGGAAATACATATGGTCTCATTGGTGCCAACGGTGCTGGAAAATCAACCTTTTTAAAAATTTTAGCTGGAGATATTGAACCAACAACTGGTCATATTTCTCTCGGTCCTGATGAACGTTTGTCCGTTTTGCGTCAAAATCACTTTGACTATGAAGACGAGCGGGTCATCGATGTTGTCATTATGGGAAATGAAAAGCTCTACAACATTATGAAAGAAAAAGATGCTATCTACATGAAAGAAGATTTCTCTGATGAAGATGGTGTCCGTGCAGCTGAACTTGAAGGTGAATTTGCCGAACTTGGTGGATGGGAAGCAGAAAGTGAAGCATCTCAATTGCTTCAAAATCTAAATATTTCAGAAGACCTTCATTACCAAACTATGAGCGAGTTAGCCAATGGGGATAAAGTGAAAGTTCTCTTAGCTAAAGCCCTTTTTGGTAAACCAGATGTCCTTCTTTTGGACGAGCCGACCAATGGTTTGGATATTCAATCCATTACCTGGTTAGAAGATTTTCTGATTGATTTTGAAAATACGGTTATCGTTGTATCCCATGACCGCCACTTTTTGAATAAAGTCTGCACCCATATGGCGGATCTCGACTTTGGAAAAATTAAACTTTACGTCGGAAACTATGATTTCTGGAAAGAATCTTCTGAACTTGCAGCAAAATTACAAGCAGATAGAAATGCAAAAGCTGAAGAAAAAATTAAACAATTGCAAGAGTTTGTCGCACGTTTCTCAGCCAACGCTTCAAAATCAAAACAAGCAACTTCGCGTAAAAAAATGCTTGACAAGATTGAACTTGAAGAAATTGTTCCATCTAGTCGGAAGTACCCATTTATCAACTTTAAGGCAGAACGAGAAATTGGTAACGATCTCTTGACAGTTGAAAATCTTTCTGTCAAGATTGATGGTGAAACTATCCTTGACAATATCAGCTTTATCTTACGTCCTGGTGACAAAACAGCCCTTATCGGACAGAACGATATTCAAACAACCGCTTTGATCCGTGCATTGATGGATGATATTGAATATGAAGGAACTGTCAAGTGGGGAGTTACAACTAGTCGATCATATCTACCAAAAGACAACAGTCGTGATTTTGCAGGTGGTGAAAGTATTCTCGATTGGCTTCGTCAATTTGCAAGTAAAGAAGAAGATGACAATACTTTCCTTCGTGGTTTCTTAGGACGTATGCTCTTTTCGGGTGACGAAGTTAACAAGTCTGTCAACGTCTTGTCAGGGGGAGAAAAAGTTCGTGTCATGTTGTCTAAATTGATGCTCCTCAAGTCAAATGTTCTTGTACTAGATGATCCAACCAATCACTTAGATTTGGAGTCTATCTCAAGTTTGAATGATGGATTGAAGAATTTTAAAGAATCGATTATCTTTGCTAGCCATGACCACGAATTCATTCAAACACTCGCCAACCATATTATCGTTCTTTCAAAAAACGGCGTGATCGATCGTATTGATGAAACCTATGATGAGTTTCTTGAAAATGAAGAAGTTCAAGCAAAAGTGAAAGAACTTTGGAGTCAATCATAAAAATAAAGAGCCCTGAAATCATTATTTCAGGCTCTTTCAGTAGAAATATATGAATAAAACAAAGCTAAAAACATCCCTTTTTATAGTATCTTCTTTCCTGATTCCAGCTATCATGATGTTCTTTATTTACCTCTCGCAAGGAATCTACTGGAACAGTGATACATCCCCCTTATTAGGAGATGGTTATCATCAGTATGTCATTTTTGATACCACACTTCGAAATATTTTACACGGGACAGATAGTCTATTTTACAGTTTTCAAAGTGGACTAGGCATTAATTTCTATGCACTCAGTAGCTATTATCTAGGAAGTTTCTTTTCTCCTCTTGTCTTCTTCTTTAATGCACAATCCATGCCGAATGCTGTTTACCTCATCACTCTTCTTAAATTTGGAGCTATTGGGTTAAGCACTTATATTAGTTTACATGGAATGTTTTCTAAAATTCCTAGATCCCTGGTTCTTACCCTTTCAACCTCATTTGCTCTTATGAGCTTTGCTATCAGCCAAATTGAAATCAAAACTTGGCTAGATGTTTTTATCTTGGCACCACTAATTCTTTATGGATTCAAAAAACTCATTTACAATGAGGGAGAGGTTCTCTACTTTATCAGCTTAACCAGCTTGTTTATCCAAAATTATTATTTTGGGTTTATGATGTCTATTTTTCTCATTTTATGGTACTTGACACAACTGTCATGGGACATCAAAGGAATTGGAAAACGCTTCTTTCATTTTGTGATTGTATCTCTTTTATCAGTTATAACAAGCCTTGTGATGTTATATCCAACCTTCTTAGATCTACGCACTCATGGAGAAAGCTTTTCAAAGGTTGACAGTATCTTTACAGAAAAAAGTTGGTATCTTGACATATTTGCAAAAAATTTCATTGGAAGTTTTGACACTACTAAATATGGATCAATTCCAATGATCTACGTGGGATTATTTCCACTTCTTTTAGCGATTACCTTTTTCTTTGTAAAGTCGATCAAGTTTCACGTGAAATTTTCTTACTTTATACTCTTGACCATTCTTATTTTGAGTTTTCGTTTTCAATTATTAGATCTCCTTTGGCAAGGTATGCACGCGCCAAATATGTTTCTTCATCGATACTCTTGGATCTTTTCTTTGACGATTATTCTGATGGCAGGAGAAGTACTAAATCGAATAGAGGAGATCACTTGGATTCGTTTTAGTCTTGCTAATTTCCTCCTTATTCTAGGATTTGGAGCAACTGTCCTTTACAGCAGTCACTATAAATTTTTAGATGCAGTCAATTTCATTGTTACTTTTGAATTTTTAATTGCTTTCTATTTGGTCTGTTTAGGATTTATCCTAAAAAAGATACCGCCTAGACTTTTCTATCTTTCGATCCTGTTTTTCTCCATCTTTGAATTATCGGTGAATAGTTATTATCAAATGGAAGGAATTGCGAATGAATGGGTCTTTGCTTCTCGGTCATCCTACGAACGAGACTTAAAAGCCATCCAATCCTTAGTAAGAGAGAAGACAGACTCTAATTATCGGACTGAGATTCTACAGCCACAAACGGGCAATGATAGCATGAAGTATGGTTATAATGGAATTTCTCAATTTTCATCTGTACGAAATACGGATGCTAGCTCGACATTGGACAAACTAGGATTTAAATCTGAAGGAACCAACCTCAATCTTCGATACCAAAACAATTCTATTTTAATGGATAGTCTATTTGGTGTTCGCTATAATTTAAGCCAACAACCTGTTCAAAAATTTGGATTTAAAGAGATTGCAATCAAAAATGGAGTCTCACTTTCAGAAAACGAATATGCCTTACCAATCGCCTTTCTGTCAGCAAAACCTTATAAAAATACTTCCTTTACGAATTTGACACTGGATAATCAGACACGATTCATCCATCAAATCACGGATGAAAAATATAAATTTTATAAGAAATTAAATATTCTCTCGCCTACTTCACAAAATACTACATCTTCGTTGCAAACTGCAAAAATTGAAGAAGATAGTCATCTTTCCTACGCAAGTATTCAATATGAAGTAACGGTTCCTGCCCATAGCCAACTATATGTCAATGTTCCAAATTTACAATTTTCAAACGATGATCGAAAAGATATTGAAATCAGCTACAATGGACAGACCCAACGCTATACCATTGATAATGCCTTTCCATTCTTTTCGATTGGCCATTTTGACACAGAGGAAACAGTTACTATTCGTATGAGTTTTCCCGAAAATTCGACAGTCTCCTTTGATACACCAGAATTTTTTGCTCTGGATCTTGACCAATACACACAAGCTATCGCTAGCATTCGTCAGCAAGAAGTTGCTATTCACAAAAAGAAAAACAAATTGGTAGCAGCCTATAACGCAAATAGAGACACTACCCTTATTTTTACACTCCCTTATGATAAAGGCTGGTCAGCTAAACAAAATGGAAAGCCTATCCAAATTCATCGCATCCAGAAAGGATTGATGGGAGTTCGTGTTTCAAAAGGATCCGGAACAGTAACCTTAACATTTGTTCCCCAAGGCTTCATTGAAGGACTCATTGCCTTTTTCGTTGGAATCATTCTCTTTTTCCTCTACGAATGGAGACAAATAAAAAGACGAAAAAGCTAAGGAATCTAACCATCGTTCACTTATAAATAAAAGGCTAGGATAGTCATTATCCTAGCCTTTTTCAAAACAAAAAAACACCCAAATGGGTGCTATACTAGCTCCGCCAGTAGGACTCGAACCTACGACATCATGATTAACAGTCATGCGCTACTACCAACTGAGCTATGGCGGAATGAGATATAGTCCGTACGGGATTCGAACCCGTGTTACCGCCGTGAAAAGGCGGTGTCTTAACCCCTTGACCAACGGACCATATATTCATTAACAGAACATATCCCATTATATCAAAATTTAACTAATTGTCAAGCACTAAATTCTAAATTTTGCTCTTCAATTAATTTTTTGGCACGTTTGATATTGCTTCTTGAGATTGGACAAGAATAGCCTTCTTTCAACAGTAGCTGTTTCTTTTTCTTATCCATTCCAATGATCATACTTCTATTCACGATAAAAGATTGATGGGGACTGAAATATCTCTCCTCCACATCTTTCTCCAAGACATCTGATAAACTTCCCGCAATTTCTTTTTGAAAATTTTTCCCAACTAAGTTTAATTTATAAGCCGAACCAACAGTTTCAATATAAAGAATATCCTTAAATGGAATTTTTATCTTTTTATCCTTAAAGTCATACTCAAAATAATCTGTCAAATCATCATTTCCAATTTGAATAGTCGTTAGGTACTCAATACACTCCTTAATTTTTAATCTAAATAAATCTTCATTCAAATTTTTATCAATAAAATCTAAGGCAGATACTTTATAACGATAGGTAATCGAAGCGAATTCTGATTTTGTAGTAATAAACACAATAATGGCATAAGGATTTGCTTCTCGTATTTTTTGAGCAATTTCCAGCCCACAATACTCATTGTCTTGGATATGAATATCTAGAAAATATAATTGGTGGATATCCGAATGCTGGATATAATTTTCAAATTCCGAAATTTTACCGGTAGAAATCACTTCAAGTTTAATTTCTAATTCCTTAGCAATTTCTGCAATATGTTTTTCTACCCGTATCTGTTGAGAGAGCTCATCTTCTAATAAAAAAATCTTCATTCTTGTTCGTATCCTCCAATCTTCAAAACTTGTAAAAAACGATTTCCTTGCAATTCCGTTTCTAAAAACATCGTTCCATAATTTGCTAAGATTTTTCTCACATTATTTAATCCTAGTCCTCTATTTTCTCCTTTTGTTGAATAGCCTTCTTCATATATTTTTCTAATATCAAAAGTGATTTCATTTGTTGTATTATGAATCACTAAGTAAACAATTTTTGAAATAGAGAAAATAGCAATATGAACTTTCTTTTCTTCTGCTTCTTTTGAAGCTTCCAAAGCGTTTGTCACTAGAATCCCAACGATTCTCACGATATCTAATAAATCAACTGGTAGTTGCTCGATTGGTTCACTCGTTTCAAAGGTCATCTCTACCCCAGCATCTCTTGCATCCAACCAGCCTCGAATCAAAATACTTCGTAAAGCAGAATCTTTGATATTGACCAAGTTGAATCCTGATAATGCTTCTGTATTGATCTCTTTATAACCTTTTTCCAATACTTCTCTATGGATTCTCTGTATTTCTGGAATATTTTCTTCCTCAATGGCTAATGACATAGAAATAACTAAATTTCCCAAATCGTGACGAAATCCCCTAACAATAGAATAGAGACTTTGAATTTCAGCCATATACCGACTCATTTGTTGCTCAGAAAATTCTTTATACTCCAGTTCTAAATTTTTACGATACTGATCTCGCTCGATTTTCATATGGAATAAGCTGACTACAAAAGAGAAAAAACAAATCGTTGCCAACATGCTCCCAAAATTTTTATATTGCGCTTGTTCACTAATCCATAAAGCAAAATTAATCACTACAAATATAGCAAAATAGACACAGATGAGTCTCTTTAAATATTTTTCAAATTCTTTCTCATAAAAAGGAGTGAAATCAAATTCAAATAGGTCAATTAACTTCAAAATGATTCCTAAAGAAATCAAACGAATGCACATATTGTAGACAATCGAGTAAGCTGCTACAACAGCATCCCCCAATACTGAAGAGACAATTATCGTCAGAAAAGTTGCTGTTCCTTCAACCGCTAAATAAGTAAAAAAAGAATAAAAAATGGCGCACAAGCGATTCGTCCGATTGGCATAATGATAATAAGGATATAAATAAACCGGCCATAAGAGCATATTTAAATCAGAGAGTCGAATATTTGAAAATAAAGTCACATCTAAAAATACTAAGAGACTTTCAAAAAGAAGAACAAAGGTGCTCAGCAGAAAGATAAATGCAAATTGATGTTCCTGATAGATTTTTTCGTCCACTAATGCAAACGTCAGAACAATGATCCCTCCCAAGAGAAAAGACAAGATTAATGACTGAATCACACAAACTCTCCCACTTTGTTTTTTCTATTTTATTATACTCTAGTATTATTATAAAAAAATAAAATTTTATATACAAAAAATTATAATATAAAATAGCCTAAAATTAAAGGGAATAGGTAAAATTGTAATGTTTTTAATGTTTTTGTTACATGAATGAAAACTATTTTACACAATTTATATAATCTACACTTTGCACTATATAGGGATTGTTAGTTATTTTTTTAAATATTCCTAATAAATCATTTCATTACTATTTGTCTATAGTGAAGTATACAAAAATTAATAGATAATGAAAATTTATACATTTTTACATAAAAGAAAAGATGCAGCAAAAGCTGCATCTTTCATTTGATCCCAGCAGGATTCGAACCTGCGACCGTTCGCTTAGAAGGCGAATGCTCTATCCAGCTGAGCTATGAGACCGAACTTACTTCATTTTAGCAGAAAAAGGAAGGAGCGTCAAGGTTATTTATGGTAAGGACTCCCTTGTTGAATCATGAAAGCACGATAGATTTGTTCCACCAACACTAATTTCATCAACTGATGAGGAAGAGTTAATTGACCAAAGCTCATTAATAGATTTCCTCTTTTTTTCACTTCAGGAGACAGACCAAGACTGCCTCCAATAACAAAAGTAAGGTTTGAATAACCAGATGTCATAATCTGGTCAATCGTTTGACTAAATTTCTCTGAAGGAAATTGTTTTCCTTCGATGGCTAATACAATCACATATTCCTTATCTGAAATCTTAGAGAGAATTCGTTCCCCCTCTTTTTCAAGGATTTGTTGATTTTCGAGTTGACTGGCACGATCTGGAGTTTTTTCATCAACTAACTCAACCTGTTCTACTTTTGCAAATCGACCAAGCCTTTTAATATACTCCGCGATCCCATCTTTTAAGTATTTTTCTTTTAATTTTCCAACGGTTATCAATTTAATTTTCATTCCCCTATTGTAGCATAATTCTTCAATTCCACAAATAATCCACAGCTATAGAAAGGAAATCTATTCTAAAAAGTCCTTTTTAAAGCCATTTCTCAACTAAATTCTACAAGTTATCCACAATTTGTGGATAACTTTAGTTATTTAAGATATAATTAAGAAATTTTTTTTATACTCTAGACAATTTGATATCCTTAGGAGGAAAAAATGAAATCTTCATCTAATTTACTGAAAAAAATTGGAAACGTAGCCCTCATTTTTGTTGTAGGTTTTCTAGGCGGGATTCTTGGAACCTTTTTAACCTTACAAACATCTCATTCTTCTACTTCAAATACTGAAAGTAAGCAAGTCCACTCAACCACTGTTAAAACAGCTTATAAAAATACAACCTCAACTAGTGAGGCCGTAGACAAGGTGAAAAATGCTGTAGTTTCTGTGATTACTTATTCTGATTCTTCGAATCAAGGGTTATTTGAAAAAGAAGAAAACTCTGACTCACAAATTTCTAGTGAAGGTTCTGGGGTCATTTATAAAAAAGAAGGAAAATATGCCTACCTTGTTACCAACACCCATGTGATCAATGGTGCTAAAAAAGTAGATATTCTTTTAGCAGATGGGAATAAAGTCCCCGGAGAAGTAGTTGGGTCAGATGTCTATTCTGATATTGCAGTCGTTCGTATTAGTGCGGATAAAGCAAAGGCAGTAGCTGAATTCGGAGATTCAAACCAATTAACAGTCGGTGAGACTGCAATTGCAATTGGTAGCCCTCTTGGAACAGATTATGCGAATTCTGTTACCCAAGGAATTATTTCCAGCCAAGGCCGCAATGTGAAATTGAAAGCCGATAATGGACAAAATATCTCTACACGCGCCCTACAAACAGACGCAGCCATCAACCCAGGAAATTCTGGAGGCCCATTAATCAATATTCAAGGACAAGTCATCGGGATTACCTCAAGTAAAATTTCAAATAACGGACAAACGTCAGTAGAAGGAATGGGATTTGCAATTCCTGCAAATGATGTTGTCAATATTATCAAGCAACTAGAAGAAAAAGGAAAAGTAGTTCGACCAGCTATTGGAATCCAAATGATGGATTTATCCAACCTTTCAACTTCTGATTTAAGCCAATTAAAACTTCCTGAAAAAATCTCTGGAGGAGTACTAGTTCGTTCAACACTTGAAAATATGCCTGCTTCAGATAAATTGCAACGTTATGATGTCATCACAAAGATCGATGATACAGATATCGAGTCAACAGCAGATTTACAATCCGCCCTCTATTCTCACCAAATCAATGATACGATCAAGGTCACATTCTATCGTGATGGAAAACAACAAACAACTTCTATCAAGTTGACAAAATCAACTGAGGATCTGAGCGATTAACTTTCACTTTCTTGACATACTTGTAAACACACCTTTACGAATTTGTAAAGGTGTGTTATTCTATTCATAAGATGGAAAAATTAGAAAAAATAGCGGTAAAGGACATTCGAACCAATCCTTTCCAACCAAGAAAAGTATTTGATCAAGAAAAATTAGAAGAACTGGCTCAGTCAATCAAAGAAAATGGCTTAATTCAACCCATTATTGTCAGAAAATCTCCAATAATTGGTTTTGAATTGCTTGCAGGTGAAAGACGTTTTAGAGCTTCAAAAATTGCTGGATTAGATCTTGTTCCTGCGATTATTAAAGAGTTAACGGATCAAGAAATGATGCGACAAGCCATTATTGAAAATCTTCAACGAGAAGATCTCAATCCAATTGAAGAAGCTATCTCCTACCAGAAGCTCGTTGATCATGGCTATAAGCACGACCAAATCGCTCAATTTATGGGGAAATCTAGACCCTATATCAGCAATATGCTTCGCTTGTTACATCTAGCTCCCTCTGTTAAAGAAGCAGTCATTCAAAATGATATTTCTTCGGCTCACGCGCGTGTTCTTGTTCCTCTTGATGAAGAAGAGCAGCGCTTTTGGTTGGAGCGAATCAAACAGGATCATTTAAATGTTCGAACATTAGAAAATAAGATCAGTTCAAAAAGAAAACAGAAAAATAAAAAAGCAAAAGAGAGCTTCCTACTAGAAGAGGAACAACGATTGAAAAAAATATTAGGAACAGATGTGACGATACACTCCTCTTCTCAAAATAAAGGAACTATCCAAATTTCTTTTTCCAGTCTTGATGAATACCAACGAATTATCAACAGCCTCAAATAAGGCTGTTATTTTTATTTTTTGTATTGACAAGCTTTTCCACCATAAAAATCTTTTGTAAATAGCAGAAAAATAAGGATATTCTCTAGTTATCCCCACTTTGTGGATAACTTTTAAAAACAATGTGAATTTAAATCCACAACTTGTGGAAAAGTTTAAAACTATAATTTAATTTCATGAAATTTAGCCTGTGGAAAACTATTTTTGTTTGTGGTAGAATAGGAGTACGTATGATTTGATACAATTCAAGAAAAGGAGGGAAGTCTGATAGTGTCACAAGAAGAGCAATTTTGGTCTCGTTTTTTAGAATTAGCCCAATTACAACTAAAAGATAGTGCCTATGATTTTTTTGTCGCCGATTCAAAATTAGTCAAAATCGATGGAGAGACGGCTACCATTTATCTTGATGGAAATTATAAAGAATTATTTTGGGAAACAAATCTAAAAAATGCTTTGATCACAGCCAGCTTTGAAGTCTACAATACAGATTTGAAGTTCCATTTCGTTTTTGAAGATACCGAAGAAATTCCTAGTAGTCATAGCAGTGAGAATAGGAGATTATCTTCAGCTAGCTTAACAACCGAACCGTTGCCTAAAATTGATACAGGTCTGAAATCAAAGTACACCTTTGATAATTTTGTGCAAGGGGATGGAAATATTTGGGCGAAAGCAGCAGCGCTTGCAGTTTCTGAAAATCTTGCAACAACATACAACCCTCTCTTTATCTATGGTGGACCAGGGCTTGGAAAGACTCACCTATTGAACGCAATTGGAAATCAAATCCTAGAAAATATTCCAAATGCACGGGTTAAGTATGTCCCAGCAGAAACCTTTATTAATGAATTTTTAGAACACCTTCGATTAGGAGAAATGAAGACGTTCAAGAATACCTATCGAAGTCTTGATCTCTTACTGATCGATGATATCCAGTCACTTGGTGGGAAAAAAGTCACGACTCAAGAGGAATTCTTTAATACCTTTAATGCTCTCCATAGCGACAACAAACAGATTGTTCTAACAAGCGATCGAAGTCCGGATCATTTAGATAGTCTTGAAGAGCGGCTGGTCACTCGTTTCAAATGGGGACTAACGCAAAATATAACACCACCTGATTTTGAAACTCGGATTGCCATCTTACGGAATAAAATTGAAGATCTAGACTATATTTTTCCTAATGACACACTAGAATATCTAGCTGGTCAGTTTGATTCAAATGTCCGAGACTTAGAAGGTGCCTTAAATGATATTTCTTTAATGGCGAAGGTAAAAAAACTAAAAGAAATTACGATCGATGTTGCAGCTGAAGCTATTCGAGCTCGTAAAAACGATAATAGCAAGACGCTTGTCATCCCCATTGAAAAAATTCAGGAAGCAGTTGGAGCCTTTTATGGAGTCAGTGTAAAAGAAATCAAAGGTTCTCGAAGAGTTCAGAATATTGTCCTAGCACGACAAGTGGCCATGTATCTTTCAAGAGAGATGACGGACAACTCACTTCCTCGAATCGGAAAAGAATTCGGTGGAAAAGACCACACGACTGTCATTCATGCTTATGAAAAAATTAAAAGTATGGTCGACACAGATGATAATCTACGACTCGAAATTCAAAGTATCAAGAAAAAGCTAAATTAATCTGTGGATAACTTCCTCTAAACTTCTAGGGGTTATGCACAATTTTTAAACAAGTAACTTTTTAAGTCATAGATAGGATTCTGAGAGTTTTCCACAACTTCCACACAATCTACTATTACTATTATCTTACTAATCATAAAATAAATAAAAGGAATGACCATGATAAATTTTTCTATTAACAAAACTTTATTTTTACAAGCACTAAATACTACCAAAAGAGCGATCAGTTCAAAAAATGCTATTCCAATCCTTTCCACGATTAAAATTGATGTCACTCCAGAAGGAGTTGCCTTATCTGGATCGAATGGCCAAATTTCAATTGAAAACTTTATTTCTATCAAAGATGAAAATGCTGGTTTATTGGTGACCTCTCCAGGTTCTATTTTATTGGAAGCAACTTTCTTTATTAATGTGGTTTCAAGTTTACCAGATGTTACTTTAGATTTTAAAGAGATTGAACAAAAACAGGTTCTTTTAACAAGTGGAAAATCAGAAATTACACTTAAAGGAAAAGATGCAGATCAATATCCACGTATTCAAGAAATTGCTGCAAGTAATCCATTAGTTTTGGAAACAAAATTATTAAAACAATTAATTAATGAAACAGCATTTGCAGCAAGTGTACAAGAAAGTCGTCCAATTTTGACAGGTGTTCACTTTGTTTTATCGGATAATAAAGAGCTAAAAACAGTAGCAACAGACTCTCACCGTATGAGTCAAAAAGTGATTACACTGGAGAAAAATGGAGACAACTTTGATGTTGTCATCCCAAGTCGCTCTCTTCGTGAATTCACCTCTGTTTTTTCTGATGATATTGAAACAGTTGAGGTTTTCTTTGCTAACAATCAAATTCTCTTTAGAAGTGAACACATTAGTTTCTATACCCGTTTGCTAGAAGGAAATTATCCTGATACAGACCGTCTCATTCCAACAGAATTCAATACAGAGGCAACCTTCAATGTGGCTAACCTTCGATTTGCAATGGAGCGTGCTCGTCTTCTTTCAAATGCGACTCAAAACGGAACGGTTAAATTAGAGTTCAAAAATGGAGTGGTTTCTTCCCACGTTCATTCACCAGAAGTTGGGCGAGTAAATGAAGAGATCGATACGAGCGCCGTTTCAGGAGAGGATTTGTCTATTAGCTTTAATCCAACTTATTTGATTGAAGCGCTCAAAGCTATTGACAGTGAACAAGTTGTTATTCGTTTTATTTCTTCTGTTAGACCGTTTACATTGGTTCCAGAAGGAAATGAACAAGGGTTCATTCAATTGATTACGCCAGTTCGCACAAATTAACAAAGGTGAATCATGTATACGTTAGGTGATTTTGTAGAAATGAAAAAGCCTCACGCTTGTGTGATTAAAGAAACAGGCAAGAAGGCAAATCGTTGGGAAATTACGCGACTTGGTGCAGACATAAAAATCAAGTGTAGCAATTGTGATCATGTGGTCATGATGAGTCGCCATGATTTTGAACAGAAAATGAAGAAAGTACTATAAAAGGTTCAGTCACTTATGTGACCGAACCTTTTCGATTATTTTAATTCTTCAAATTTTCCATTTTTAACTTCTTTGAAACCACCCTGTTTCATCATATCAAAAGTTGATTTGAAGCTGATATAGTCGACTTTTTTATCTTTTTGTGTCGTTACTAATTTCTTTTCAATTAGCTGATCTAAGTCTGCCTTTTCATAATTTAGTGTTGTTTTTTCAACCAAATAATCATCTTTGTATTCAGCAGAATGTGTGAATCCTTTGACATCTTTGTATTCTTCATCATATTTATCGATCATTTCCTTTAATTGATCTTTCGTAACTCCCGCCTCTTTGTAATAAATAGTAGTGGTGGTTTGGTTACTGATCGCTTTATCACCTTTATGTTCTAGTGTAATACGAACATCTGTTTTCTTTTCTTGGTTGATTGCCTGAAGATAGGATTTTTGAACAGATTGTTGTCCACAAGCTCCAAGAAGAAAGAGCGTAAAGATAGCGATTAAAGAAAGAAAAATAGATTTCCATATTTGTTTTTTCATCTGAAAAACTCCTTTATTCATTGTTAAATAGAGTATACCATATTTATCTTTTTAGAACGTTACAGTTTGATGAAAAAATCTAGTTTCAAAGGTGATGAAATATTTTATTTTTCATCACTTGTCTTTTGAATTATGTTATAATGAAAGAGATTGAAATTTGAACGGAGAAAAAGAAAAATGGCATTAACAGCAGGTATCGTTGGCTTACCAAATGTTGGTAAATCAACCCTATTTAACGCAATTACAAAAGCAGGAGCAGAGGCCGCAAACTATCCCTTTGCAACCATTGATCCAAACGTCGGGATGGTAGAAGTTCCAGATGAACGCCTCCAAAAATTGACGGAAATGATTACTCCTAAGAAGACAGTTCCGACTACTTTTGAATTTACAGATATTGCGGGGATTGTGAAAGGAGCTTCTAAAGGGGAAGGACTTGGTAATAAATTCTTGGCCAATATCCGTGAAGTAGATGCCATTGTTCATGTGGTACGTGCTTTTGATGATGAAAATGTCATGCGGGAGCAAGGTCGTGAAGATGCCTTTGTTGATCCACTGGCAGATATTGATACCATCAATTTAGAATTAATTTTAGCCGACTTAGAGTCTGTCAATAAACGCTATGCGCGTGTAGAAAAAATCGCTCGTACACAAAAAGATAAGGATTCTGTTGCGGAATTTAATGTTCTACAAAAAATCAAACCAGTTCTTGAAGATGGTAAATCAGCTCGGACCATTGAATTCACTGAGGAAGAACAAAAAGTGGTGAAGGGACTTTTCCTTTTGACTACCAAACCAGTTCTTTATGTAGCCAATGTGGATGAAGATGTTGTTGCAGATCCAGATTCTATCGAGTATGTGAAGCAAATTCGTGACTTTGCGGCAACAGAGAATGCGGAAGTCGTGGTGATTTCTGCGCGTGCTGAGGAAGAAATTTCTGAGCTAGATGATGCAGATAAACAAGAATTTTTAGAGGCGATTGGCCTAACAGAGTCTGGAGTTGATAAACTCACGCGTGCAGCTTACCACTTGTTGGGACTTGGCACTTATTTCACAGCTGGTGAAAAAGAAGTGCGTGCTTGGACCTTCAAACGTGGCATGAAAGCTCCTCAAGCTGCTGGAATCATCCACTCTGATTTTGAAAAAGGATTTATTCGTGCCGTGACCATGTCCTATGATGATTTAGTTAAATACGGTTCTGAAAAGGCTGTAAAAGAAGCAGGACGCTTGCGCGAAGAAGGAAAAGAATATGTTGTCCAAGACGGGGACATCATGGAATTCCGTTTTAATGTATAAGAGAGTTAAAAAAATGTAAAGGTTGGAAAAAATATTTCCAACCCTTTTAGTGTTTTGAAAGGAAAGAGATGACGAAATTAATTGTTGGATTGGGAAATCCAGGTGATAAGTATTTTGAAACCAAACACAATGTAGGCTTTATGTTAGTTGATCAAATGGCAAAGTCTTTAAATCTTACTTTCTCCCATGATAAAATTTTTCAAGCTGATATTGCCTCAACATTTTTAAATGGCGAAAAGGTCTATTTTGTAAAGCCAACCACTTTCATGAATGAGAGTGGAAAAGCAGTCCATGCCCTTCTGACTTATTATGGTCTGGATATTGAAGATCTTTTGGTTATTTACGATGATTTAGATATGGAAGTTGGCAAGATTCGTCTTCGAGCTAAAGGATCAGCTGGAGGTCATAACGGAATCAAATCGATTATTAATCATATTGGAACTCAGACTTTTTATCGAATTAAGATTGGAATTGGAAGACCTAAGCAGGGCATGTCAGTTGTTCATCATGTCTTAGGAAAATTTGATAAAGACGATTACATCACTATTCTACAAACAATTGATCGAGTAGAAGAAGCGGTTAACGATTACTTGGTAGAAGAAAATTTTGAAAGAAGCATGCAGAAATACAACGGGTAAGTAGATGAATGTAATTGATTTAGTGAGTCAAAACTCCAACCTTCTATCCTGGCAACAAGGTTTGCAAAAAAACAATAGGGAATTGATCTTAGGATTGTCTGCGACCACAAAGGCTATTGTAATGGCTTCAGCCTTTGATTCTATTGAAAAAGCAGTCCTCATCACTTCCAGTTATAACGAAGCAGAACGATTGGCCAGTGATTTTATTGCCTTACTTGGAGAAGAGAAAGTCCATACATTTTTGGGAGATGATAACCCTTTAGCAGAATTTATTTTTGCTTCACAAGAAAGGCAATTTGCACGATTAGAGGCTTTGAACTTTTTATGCCAAGAAGATCGTCAAGGCATCCTTGTGACCAATGTGAGTGGTATCAAACTACTGTTACCTTCTCCTAAAGTTTTTGCATCTAGCATTTTTCAATTGAAGGTTGGTCAAGAAATAGACTTAACTACTCTGAGTGAAACATTACAGAAAATTGGCTATCAAAAAGTGGGCCAGGTTTTGCAACAAGGTGAGTTTAGTCTACGAGGAGATATTTTAGATATCTTTGAGATCGACCAACTCCAACCCTATCGGATTGAATTTTTCGGAGATGAGATTGATGGGATCCGAATCTTTGACCCAGAAAGCCAGCGTTCTGTTGAAAATGTCGAAGAAGTTCAACTCAAAGCAGTGAGTGATCTATTATTGCAAGAGGAAGATTTCATCCGTGGTCAGAAGCAAATCGAACAATTGCAAGAACAGAGCGCGAATGAAGAATTTAAATCTTATCTAGCAGAAATTCTAGGAGATATTTCTCAAAGAAAACTCCATCCAGATCTTAGAAAATTTATTAGTTTCTTTTATGAGAAGCAATATACCTTATTCGATTATCTCCCTAAACACACTCCTATTTTTCTGGATGATTATCAAAAAATAGCCGATCAAATAGCGAGATTTGAACTAGATACAGCTAATTTCTTGACGGAAGATTTACATAAAAATAGAGCTTCTTCTCGCCAAGTGTATTTTGCAGACACCAGTACAACATTACGAAAATATACGCCTGCAACTTATTTTTCAAACTTTCAAAAAGGATTGGGAAATCTGAAATTTGATCATTTGTATCAATTCAACCAATATCCCATGCAGGAGTTTTTTGGACAATTTGATTTACTAAAAGAGGAAATTGAACGGTATCGAAAATCAAACTATACGGTTATTGTCCAAGCAACTTCTCATCACAATCTTCAGCAACTCCATAAAAATTTAGAAGAGTATGGAATTCGATTAGATTATATTGATGGGGATGCGATTATTCCTCAAGCTAGTCAATTAATTGTTGGAGGACTGGCTCACGGTTTCCAATTTGTTGATGAAAAAATTGTCTATATTACAGAATCAGAGATTTATCAGAAAAAGATCAAACGAAAGATTCGTAGGCAAAATATTTCCAATGCAGAACGCCTAAAAAATTATAATGAACTGGAAAAAGGGGACTACGTTGTTCACCAAGTTCATGGTATTGGTCAATATTTGGGAATTGAAACGATTGAAATTTCGGGTGTCCATCGTGATTATGTCTCCATTCAATATCAAAATGGAGATCGCATCTCGATTCCTGTCGATCAGATTCAGATGTTGTCCAAATACGTTGCAAGTGATGGAAAAGCGCCAAAAATTAACAAGTTAAATGATGGGCGTTTCCAAAAAACGAAGCAAAAGGTTCAGACCCAGGTAGAGGACATTGCAGATGATTTGATAAAACTTTATGCGGAGCGTAGTCAATTAGAAGGCTTTGCCTATTCTAAAGATGATGAAAATCAAGAGGCTTTTGAACAAGATTTTCCATATATTGAAACAGATGATCAATTACGTTCCATTGAAGAAATCAAAAAAGATATGGAATCGAATCGTCCAATGGACCGATTGCTGGTTGGAGACGTCGGTTTTGGGAAAACAGAGGTCGCTATGCGAGCGGCCTTTAAGGCAGTAAATGATCATAAACAAGTAGCAGTGCTGGTTCCTACCACTGTTCTTGCCCAACAACATTATGCCAATTTTAAGGAGCGTTTTGAATCTTTTGCAGTAGAGGTTGCTGTTTTAAGTCGTTTCCAGAGTAAGGCAGAGCAAAAAGAAACGCTTGAAAAGTTGAAAAAAGGACGAGTGGATATTATTATTGGAACTCACCGGCTCTTGTCCAAAGATGTTGTTTTTTCAGACTTAGGTTTAATCGTGATCGATGAAGAGCAACGTTTTGGAGTAAAGCACAAAGAAACCTTGAAAGAATTGAAAAAAAAGGTGGATGTGCTTACCTTGACAGCTACCCCTATTCCCCGGACGCTCCATATGTCTATGCTAGGAATTCGAGATTTGTCTGTCATTGAAACACCTCCAACTAATCGGTATCCTGTGCAAACTTTTGTACTAGAGACCAATCCAACTATTATTCGAGATGCTGTGTTGCGGGAGATAGATCGTGGAGGTCAAGTGTACTATCTTTACAATAAGGTAGATACGATTGAGCAAAAAGTATCCGAGTTAAAAGAGTTGATTCCAGAGGCTTCGATTGGCTTTGTTCATGGCCAAATGAGTGAAGTTCGCCTGGAAAATACCTTGTTGGATTTCATTAATGGCGAATACGATGTCTTAGTGACGACAACCATTATTGAGACAGGTGTGGATATTCCAAATGCTAATACACTCTTTATTGAAAATGCGGATCATATGGGACTTTCAACGCTTTATCAACTAAGAGGTCGTGTGGGACGAAGCAATCGAATTGCTTATGCTTATTTGATGTACCGCCCAGACAAATCTCTTACAGAAGTGTCTGAAAAACGCTTAGAAGCTATTAAGGGTTTTACTGAGTTGGGGTCTGGCTTTAAAATTGCTATGCGAGATTTATCGATCCGTGGAGCAGGGAATATCCTTGGAGCTTCTCAATCTGGTTTCATCGATTCAGTTGGTTTTGAAATGTATTCTCAATTGTTAGAAGAAGCTATTGCTAAAAAACAAGGCCAAGAGCATCGTAGGCAAAAGAGCAATGCAGAGTTGAACCTTCAAATAGATGCGTATTTACCTAATGAATATATTTCAGATCAACGTCAAAAAATTGAAATTTACAAACAAATTCGTGAAATGAATTCTGCGACAGACTATGAATACTTGCAAGATGAATTGATCGATCGTTTTGGAGAATACCCAGATGTTGTCGCCTACCTACTTGAAATTGGTTTAGTGAAAGCTTACTTGGATCAAGTCTTTGTCCGTCTTGTTGAGAGAAAACAACAAAAAGTGACAGTGAAATTTGAACCTATTGCCAAACAACTGTTTTTAACACAGGATTATTTCAAAGCTCTGTCAATGACACAGTTAAAGGCACAGATTGCAGAAGATAAAGGATTGATTGAAGTGATCTTCGATATTCGAAATAAGAAAGATTTTGAAATTTTAGAAGCTCTGAAGCAATTTGGTCAAACCTTATTTGAAATTAAACAAGAAAAAGAAGAGGACTAGCAGTTCTTAGCTCATTTTTCGCATTTTATGTATAAAAAATGATACAATACTATGTTAGAGGTGACAGTATGAGATTAGATAAATATTTAAAAGTTTCTCGCATTATTAAGCGTCGTCCTGTTGCAAAGGAAGTTGCAGATAAAGGGCGAATCAAAGTCAATGGAGTATTAGCCAAAAGTTCAACGGATTTGAAAGTGAATGATCAAATTGAAGTTCGTTTTGGAAATAAAGTATTGACGGTTAAAGTCTTGGAAATGTTGGATAGTACAAAAAAAGAAGATGCATCCAAAATGTACGAAATAATTAGTGAAACAAGGATAGAAGAAGATGCCTAAAAATATCGTTCAAATGAACAATAAATATATCAAAGACGAAAGTCAGCGAAAACGTTTTTTAGAAGAAGAAAGAAAAAAACGCAATCGTTTTCTGGGGCTCGTTTTGATATTGGTCATGTTACTGTTTATTCTTCCAACTTATAATTTAGCCCAGAGCTATCAATCGCTACAAGATAAAAAAGAACAATACAAACAGTTGGAAAAAGAGTATAAAGAAACAAGTGAACAAAAAGAATACCAACAAGACATCGCTAAAAAATTAAAAGACGATGATTATGCAACAAAATATGCACGCGCTAAGTATTCTTTTTCAAAAGATGGTGAATATGTTTATACCATCCCAGATTTACTCCCCCAATAACCGATGGAAAATATCTTACAAACAGTTAAACAATTCCTTGAATTTTCGGATGAAAAATTAGAGGAATTAAAAAAGAAAAACCAAATGATTAAACTTCAAAAGGATGAAAAGGAAAGGAATACCGGTGTCTAAACGATTTCTGCTCCTATTGTTAGTTCCAATTTTATTTATTGGGTCTCAAGCAGCGAGTGTCGAGCAGTCTGAGTCTTCTCAGACAATAGCTCATCCATCAGAACTTTATTTTTCTTCAATTCCAGCGAACCCTAATATCTATCGCAAAATTTCTGTTTTTTCTGATCCTCAGTTGAAAAAAGCAAAAGGAGAAATTCTTCCCAACACACCGTTTACAATCGAACAACTCTTTGTAAATGATGAAGGGAAAGCTGTATTTAAAATAGCAGATAAAGGATATGTATTAGCAGATTCTTCTGTCATTTTTTCTGATGTTGTACAAGAAACACAAGAAAAAAAACAAGACATGTGGCTAAAACCTGGTTTTAAAGTGTATGACCGACCCTTAATAAATGGTGCAAAAGAAAAAAATACACCTCTTTCTCCTTATACAAAAGTGACAATCTTACGTACAGCTAAGACTTTACGAGATGAGTTTGTGGAGATTGAAGGTCAGGGCTGGGTGAACAAAGCATTCGTTACTGAAAAAGATAATCGAATGGAAAAAGTCCAGGACTTGTTAAATAGTAAATACAATTCTCCTTCGTATGGAATCTATGTAAAACAATTAGAGACTGGAAATACTGCTGGAATCAATCCGCAAAAAGAAATGTATTCTGCCAGTGTAACGAAATTACCATACTTGTACTACGTCCAAGAACAGCTCAATAAAAAAGCCATTTCTCCAACTACAACCTACAAATATATTCCAGAAGTCAATGATTTCAAAGGTGGCTATGAACCAGAAGGAAGTGGTAGCCTTTCAAAAACACCAGATGGAAAAGAATATAGTGTTCAAGAGTTGGTAGATAAAATTGCAAAAGAATCAGATAATGTTGGACATAATATATTGAATTATTATGTCACTCATCAATCAGATCAAGACTTCCAAAAAACTTTGGATAAAATTGCAAAGAAACATTGGGATGTTGAAAAAAGAGAAGCATCCGCTGAAATGGCTGGCAATGTCATGGAGGCTGTCTATCAACAAAATGGCCCTATTATTGATGCACTCTCCTCTACAAAATATGACGATCAACGGATTGCGCGTGACCTTCCAGTAAAAGTTGCTCATAAAATTGGAGATGCCTATGATTTTAGACATGATGTTGCGATTGTCTACACAAATTCACCCTATGTACTAGTCATTTTTACAGATCATTCGAATTATGATACGATTTCCAATATTTCAAAGGATATCTATGAGGTATTGAAATAATGGAAAAGCGATTTTTAGAGTTTTGTGAAAAACAAGATCTATTTACTTCCCATCGTCGTGTTTTAGTTGCCTTATCGGGTGGATTGGATTCAATGAATCTGTACGAACTTTTAGAAAAAAACAAAGAACGATTGAAAATCCAACTGATACTCGCTCATGTTAATCATGGACAAAGACCAGAATCCGATATAGAAGAAAGAGAACTTCGAACACTAGCTGACAGGCGCAAGACACGTATCCACGTTGCTCACTATTTGGGTGATTTTACAGAAGCAAAAGCTCGTACCTTTCGTTATGATTTTTTTAGACAGATTATGGAGAAAGAGAATTGTACTGCTTTAGTAACAGGCCATCATGCAAACGATCAAGCTGAAACAACTTTCATGCGCTTGATACGAGGAACTAAATTACGTCACTTGAGTGGCATTCCTGTACGCCAACCATTTGGAAAAGGTGAATTAATCCGTCCTTTATTGAGTTTTACCAAAGATGAGTTGATGAAAATTCCTCATTTTGAAGATAGTAGTAATTCCTCGCAGGATTATTTTCGCAATCGTGTACGCCATCAATACCTTCCAGAATTTGAAAAAGAAAATCCTCAAATGCAAGCAAGCCTTCGCTATTTAGCAGAGGAAGTGACTCAGTGGCACAAAGCACTGAAAGAATTGACTAGCGATTTTACTATTCAAGATTTAGCTTCTTTTAGAACTTATTCCGATTTTGTCCAGTCTTTCTTATTAGAAGAGTATCTGGCACAATTTCCAGATTTACAACTTGGTAGAGTCCAGTTTCAAGAATTACTAGATTTACTAAGAAAAAAAAGAAATTGTGTCCATTATTTAAAGTCGAATTATGAACTCCATCAAGAATATGATTTCTTTGAAATACAAAAAATCAGTCAAAAGTCGGATGACCAACCCCTCCCATTTTTGTTAGAATTTGGGAATATCTTTGAGATTGCAAATTATAAATTATCTTTTGGCCACCCATTAGTAGGGAAAAATGTGGAAATTCTTTCTGTTTCACGCGAAACGCCCATCTTAATTAGAAGGCGAGAGGAAGGAGATCAGCTACTTGTTAATGGCCACCATCAAAAATTAAGACGGTGGTTTATCAACCATAAAATTCCAATTTCTCTTCGGCAAAAGGCTCTCATTATAGAACAAAATCATAATATTCTTTCTGTAGTGGGATTGGTAACGAGTGATTTGAGTAAGCCCTCAAAAAGTGGTATAATGAAAGATAGTCTTTATATTCAAAAAATAGATAGGTAAAAACATGTTAGAAAAAGATATAAAAAAAGTATTGGTTTCACATGATGAAATTGTGGAAGCAGCAAAGAAATTGGGTGAAACCCTAACAAAAGAGTACCAAGGAAAAAATCCAATTTTTGTTGGAATTTTGAAAGGCTCTGTTCCATTTATGGCAGAGTTGATCAACCACGTGAATACACATATTGAATTGGATTTTATGCTGGTTTCAAGTTATCATGGTGGTACAGCAAGCTCAGGTATTATTAATATTATCAAGGATATCGACCAAGATATTACTGGTAGAGATATTTTATTTGTAGAAGATATTATCGATACAGGTAAAACCCTCAAGAGTCTAAAAGAACTCTTTGAAGAACGAAATGCAGCATCTGTGAAGATTGCTACCTTACTGGATAAACCTGAAGGACGTTTGGTTGAGATCGAAGCAGATTACACCTGCTTTACGATTCCAAATGAGTTTGTTGTAGGATATGGTTTAGACTATGATGAAAATTATCGTAACCTACCCTATGTTGGTGTATTAAAAGAGGAAGTGTACTCAAAATAGAGGAGACTAGATGAATAACAGAAAAAATAACGGTTTTGTTCGAAATCCATTTCTGTATTTGTTGATTATTGTAGCGGCTGTGACAGGATTCCAGTACTTTTTTGCGGGTAATGGGGTTGGTCAAAGTCAGCAAATCAACTACACAGAATTGGTTAAAGAAATTAAAAATGATAATGTAAAAACGATCAGTTACCAACCAAATGGTAGTGTGATTGAAATTGCAGGGACCTATAATAAAGCTAAAGAATCAAAAGATGATACGGGAATTCAATTTTTTACCCCAAGTGTTCAAAAAGTATCTCGCTTTACTAGTGTCATCCTTCCATCAGATATCACCGTCAATGAATTACAAAAATTAGCAGCTGACCACAAAGCAGAAATCACCATCAAGCGTGAGAGCTCAAGTGGCATGTGGATAACCATTCTGACTTCAATTGTTCCATTTGTTATCGTCATGTTCTTCTTCTTCTCAATGATGAACCAAGGCGGTGGCGGAGGTGCCAGAGGTGCAATGAACTTTGGTCGTAATAAAGCCCGCGCTGCTAATAAAGAAGATATTAAAGTTCGTTTTTCAGATGTAGCAGGAGCTGAAGAAGAAAAACAAGAACTTGTTGAAGTTGTTGAATTTTTAAAAGATCCAAAACGCTTTACTAAATTGGGTGCAAGAATCCCAGCAGGTGTGCTTCTTGAAGGCCCTCCAGGAACTGGTAAAACCCTTTTAGCAAAAGCAGTAGCTGGTGAAGCTGGAGTGCCATTCTTCAGTATCTCTGGTTCTGACTTCGTTGAAATGTTTGTCGGAGTCGGTGCTAGCCGGGTTCGTTCACTTTTTGAAGATGCTAAAAAAGCAGCACCAGCCATTATCTTTATCGATGAAATTGATGCTGTTGGGCGCCAACGTGGTGTAGGTCTTGGTGGCGGAAATGATGAACGTGAACAAACCCTCAACCAGCTCTTGATTGAGATGGATGGTTTTGAAGGCAACGAAGGAATCATTGTTATCGCAGCAACTAACCGTTCTGATGTCCTTGACCCTGCCCTTCTTCGTCCTGGCCGTTTTGACCGTAAAGTATTAGTTGGACGTCCAGATGTGAAAGGTCGTGAGGCAATTCTTCGTGTTCATGCTAAGAATAAGCCGCTTGCTCAAGATGTGGACTTGAAATTGGTTGCTCAACAAACACCGGGATTTGTCGGTGCTGATCTCGAAAATGTTTTGAACGAAGCTGCCTTGGTTGCAGCTCGTCGAAATAAAAAAGTAATTGATGCTGCTGATATTGATGAAGCAGAAGATCGTGTTATTGCAGGTCCATCTAAGAAAGATCGGACGATTTCACAAAAAGAACGTGAAATGGTTGCTTATCACGAAGCTGGTCATACAATCGTTGGTCTGGTCTTATCAAATGCTCGTGTAGTTCATAAAGTTACGATTGTTCCACGTGGTCGTGCAGGTGGTTACATGATTGCCCTTCCTAAAGAAGATCAAATGTTACTTTCTAAAGAAAATATGAAAGAACAATTAGCTGGGCTCATGGGGGGACGTGTTGCCGAAGAAATTATTTTCAATTCGCAAACAACGGGTGCTTCAAATGACTTTGAACAAGCTACCCAAATGGCTCGTGCAATGGTGACAGAATATGGTATGAGTGAAAAACTTGGACCGGTCCAATATGAAGGAAATCATGCGATGTTTGGTGCTCAAAGCCCACAAAAAATGATTTCAGAACAAACAGCTTACGAAATTGATGAAGAAGTTCGTGGTTTGTTGAATGAAGCCCGTAATAAAGCGGCAGAAATTATTCAAGGAAATAGAGAAACGCATAAACTAATTGCGGAAGCTCTATTAAAATATGAAACCTTGGATAGTGTTCAAATTAAATCATTATATGAAACAGGAAAAATGCCTGAAAATTCAGAGCATGAATTAGAAGAAGAAGCAAAACCTCTATCATATGATGAAATTAAGTCGAAATTAGAAGAAAACAACTAATTCAAAAGAAGGAAAATATTTCCTTCTTTTTTTATTAAAAAAAGTATTGACAGAGTAAAAATATTCTGTATAATAGAATATGTTGTAAAAATGGTCCGTTGGTCAAGGGGTTAAGACACCGCCTTTTCACGGCGGTAACACGGGTTCGAATCCCGTACGGACTATCGATAAACTGTCACCAAGTGGCAGTTTTTTTGTGTATTTGGACAAAATAGTCAAAAATAATAACCAAATAGTTAAAAAAACGTACAGAATAGAAAAAAAGTCCAATGGGCATCTTTATTTTTATAAAATACAGATAAAAGTAAAGGAGAGCTTATGGAATTTAATAAAATGTATCAAAAAGTAAAATATATCGTAAGAAAATGTGAAAAAGAGTATTATATTCAATTGTGGGAAAAGGATGATTGGGAACAAGAAGGTCAGCTAACTCTGTTTGAACTTTATCAAAAAAATCCTGAAATTGAAATAAATGAAGAATTACTTTATACATATTTCAAAACAAAATTTAGAAATCATATTAAAGATAAAATAAGACAACAGGAAAGTGATAAGAGAAAAATTAATAGACTTCCATATATTGAAATTGGAGAAATTAGTCACAGAATTTCATCAAGAAAAATATATTTGGATGAGCTGGTTGTTCTGAGAGATGCATTAAAACGTTTTAAAGAAAAATTAACCGTAAAAGAAAAAGAACAATATGAAGCATTACTAGCAAACAGAAGATGTCTAGGTAAAACAAAAATGAAAAAGAAATTAGAGAACTATTTAAAGGACTTTAAAAATTCAATTTAAAAACTGAAAGTTGACAGTGAATAAATGAACTTTCAAAAAAATAATTTTTTTTGGAAAAAAGTATTGACAGTAAGGGTAGGTCATGATATACTAATATAGTTGTCGCGAGAGAGCGACAAAGACCTTTGAAAACTGAACAAGACGAACCAATGTG
>JAGZKI010000007.1 GCA_018365265.1 Streptococcus parasanguinis
GCTGTAAAAGCTGATGAAATCAGCGTAGTAGAGCCCACTCAACCACTGCGTCTTGCTCGACAATCCAAAAATAATTGAGAGGCTAGGACTTTTGTCCCACTCTCTTTTCCTTATTTGCTAGGATGAAAGCCTTAGGAAATAGGAGATTCTGCCCTATTTATCATAAGAAAGTGCTTAAAGACACAGGAAAAGCTAGCAATTTCATCTAAAAAGTGATAAAATAAACAATGTAAGTGGGATCAATCCCACAAAAATTTATAGGAGGCCTATTACACATGGCAATCGTTTCAGCAGAAAAATTTGTCCAAGCAGCTCGTGACAATGGTTATGCAGTTGGTGGATTTAACACAAACAACCTTGAGTGGACTCAAGCTATCTTGCGTGCAGCAGAAGCTAAGAAAGCTCCAGTACTTATCCAAACTTCTATGGGTGCTGCTAAATACATGGGTGGTTACAAAGTATGTAAAGCCCTTATTGAAAACCTTGTAGAATCAATGGGTATCACTGTACCAGTTGCTATTCACCTTGACCATGGTCACTACGACGATGCTCTTGAATGTATCGAAGCTGGTTACACTTCAATCATGTTTGACGGTTCACACCTTCCAGTTGAAGAAAACCTTAAATTGGCGAAAGATGTCGTTGAAAAAGCTCATGCTAAAGGTATCTCAGTAGAAGCTGAAGTTGGTACTATCGGTGGTGAAGAAGACGGTATCATCGGTGACGGTGAATTGGCACCAATCGAAGATGCTAAAGCAATGGTTGCTACAGGAATCGACTTCTTGGCTGCAGGTATCGGTAACATCCACGGTCCTTACCCAGCAAACTGGAAAGGTCTTCACCTTGACCACTTGCAAAAATTAACTGAAGCTGTTCCAGGATTCCCAATCGTATTGCACGGTGGATCAGGTATCCCTGATGATCAAATCCAAGCAGCGATCAAACTTGGTGTTGCGAAAGTTAACGTGAACACTGAATGCCAAATCGCATTTGCAAATGCTACTCGTCAATTCGTACGTGAATACGATGCAAACGAAGCAGAATACGACAAGAAGAAACTCTTCGACCCACGTAAATTCTTGAAACCAGGTTTCGAAGCAATTACAGCAGCTGTTGAAGAACGTATCGACGTATTCGGTTCAGAAGGCAAAGCTTAATTAAAAACAGGAAAGCAAGGTCCCATGTGGATCTTGTTTTTTTGTTTGGGAAAGGTTGGGCAATGGACAGTGTTAGAGGACTCCTTGTTTTTCACAAAAATATATTGCAATATGTAGTGAAAAATGATATCCTTATGGAGGTATTAGAAAATACCTCCTATGATTTTAATTTTGAGATACTCTAAGCTTTTATAATATCTTAGTAGTTTCGAATTTGTAGTGTACCATTGGTACCGTAAGAGAGCCTTCGAGGTTCTCTTTTTTATAACTTTAATATTCAACTTATCTTGAAAACCTAAAATCTTCTAATTAGTAATTTTTTGCGAAATGCTCTAAAAAATCCTTTACTACTGCTTAATCTGTGATATAATGAATCGATTATGAAAACTCATTTTGTAGGGAAGGCCCTATAGCATGAATGCTATAAGAAGAGTTTTGAAATGGAGAAAATAAAGTATGTATGATTTTAATAGAAAATTACTTACAGGGTGGGCTACATCTATTGTAGTGATTGCTATCATGATTGTCAGTTTAATAAATTCTGGTAGTACCAGTATGAGTTATTCAGAGCGCCAAGAACAATTATTAAGAGAACAAAATAATCCTCTAGGATATCAGGATAATGAGATTGTTGAGAAAATCATTGTCGATAGAGGAACCAACTCAGTTTCCTACGAACATATTTTAGAAGATAAAGATCATATGAAAAGCTATTATATTGTCGTATGGAATGAACAAAATAGCTTGAAAAACTATCAAAAAGTTACCTATGATTACTTTAAAAAAGTTCATCCAGGAGATACTTGGGATGGTAAAACGACAATACCAGAAGAGCCATTATATGATATCTACAATTCTACTAAAGATGACAAATGGTAGAATTAAGGTCAAATATTCCTAAATGATGATGTTTCTTAGGTTGATTATGAAAAAGGAGCTAGAAATTTGAATATGAGTAAAGAGAATAAATTTATTCTAATCGGACTGATCTCTACTGTTATATTAGGTATCATTCTTATATTTCCTTTGATAAATGCGTTGGAAAAAAACATAGCTCTTAAAGAACGGATTGAATACCTAGAAAAGAGACAGACAAAGCCTAGTTACAAGGATGGAGAAGTCATTGAATTTGCTGAACTAGGTGGTACTCGTTATGTTGTGTATTGGTCTGATCATGAGGAGGCTAAAGTATATGAAGTTCCATTTTCATACATGTTCCCAAAGGTTGGAGAGATTTATGAATGAGTGTAGAGCATGTTAACAATTTTTACTTTTTGTAGCATTAGAGTAGAAGTGTGCATTTGATTTGTTATACCTGTTTATGAAGAGAAAAATCAATTTGATAAAAAGTCGATGTATTCAAAGTGGATCATTAAAAAGTAGTTGAACGATACTTTTAAGAAAAATGAAGTTGCAACTTCTGTTTTAATGTTCATAGTCTGAATTTATAGGAAGTGATTGAGAATATAATCGAGAAAACTTCAAATCAACTGATAGGAAACGTTGATTTGAAGTTTTTTAATATTTAGATCAAGTAACTGTTGTAAAAAATAAAATTTGAGCACCTTCTACAACATGATAAAAACTTCTTTATTTAGTAATTTTTTTGTTTTAGTCATAACTTTAAAAGCCGTTAGAAATTTCGTATGTTATAATTAAGTTGTTGAGTTAATATTAGGAGATTATGATGGAAATTGATAATCGTAGTATTCGTCTAGGAGATGAATTAAAGAAAGAAATAAAGCCTGGAAGCAAGGTGAAGATTGCTGCTGCAACTTTTTCGATGTTTGCCTTTCAACAGTTAAAGGAAGAACTTGAAACGATCGAGGAGTTAAAATTTATCTTTACAAATCCAACCTTTGTGACTGATGAGACGAGAGTTGGATATCGTGAATATACGATCCCCAAAAAAGAGCGAGAGCAGTCTATTTTTGGAGGACGTTATGAGCTGAAGTTAATGAATGAATTAACCCAAAAAGCAATTGCTAGAGAATGTGCTGAATGGATTAGGAAAAAGGCTCGTTTTAAATCTATCAACATTGAAACCGATGAGATGCCAAATGGTATGCGGATAGAAACGGATGGTGATACTGTCGCTGTGGATCGCCTCAAAAACTTTGATCGAAAAGAATTAGGCTATGATTCTTCTTTGTTCAAAACGACACGGAATATCTACCATGCTCCATTAAGTTTATCCTATCTAGATGAATTTGATAGTCTCTGGCAAAATGATGAGTATTTTCGGGATGTGACAGAAGAGTTCTTGGAAACTCTCAATTTAGCTCATAAAGAACATTCCCCTGAATTTCTCTACTATGTCATGCTCTATAACCTCTTTAGCGAGTTTCTTGAGGATATCAATGATGACTATACCCCAAATGAACAGGTAGGCTATAAAAATACCAAGTTGTGGAATCTTCTTTATGATTTTCAACAAGATGCAGTAAAATCAATCATCTCAAAACTTGAAAAGTATAACGGCTGTATCTTAGCAGATTCAGTGGGGTTAGGAAAAACTTTTACAGCTTTAGCGGTCATGACCTACTATGCCTATCGTGGGAAACGAATTTTAGTCTTGTGTCCGAAAAAGTTAGAAAACAACTGGAACATGTACCGACATGATTATGTCAACAACCCTATTTATGACCGTCATCTCATTTACGATGTTTTGTATCATACTGATCTAAGTCGAGATAAAGGGACTTCAAATGGAATAGACCTTGCCTTAAATAAATGGGAGAATTATGACTTAGTGGTTATTGATGAGTCTCATAATTTCCGTAATGGTGGATCCAGCGAAAGTGATCAAGCGGAGGGACGTGAAAATCGTTATAGCCGATTGATGAATCGAATTATTAAATCGGGTGTTCCTACTAAGGTGCTGATGTTATCAGCTACTCCAGTTAATAATCGCTTTAATGATCTGAAAAATCAAATCGCTTTAGCCTATGAAGGAGATGTAGAGCAGATAGATGGGAAATTAGATACACAGTCATCAATTAATGATATTTTTCGGAATGCTCAATTAGCCTATAACAAATGGGCAGACTTACCAGCTGAAGAGCGAACGACAGATAAACTATTATCGACTTTAGACTTTGATTTCTTTAAAGTTCTGGATAGTGTGACAATTGCTCGTAGTCGAAAACATATCCGAGAATTTTATGATCGAAAAGCGATTGGCGATTTTCCAGAACGTCTGAAACCAAGAAACTTTGAACCTGATTTGACAGTGTCAGATCTAGATGTGACCTATAAAAAGTTATACCAGTTGTTAGATCAGCTACAGTTAACCATTTACCAACCTTCACTTTATATCTATCCCTCAAAGCGTGAGAAATACGAAATAACATTAGCAGGGAATAAAGCCAACCTTACTCAACTGGGTCGTGAGTCGGGCATGAAAAAGTTGATGATGATCAATCTGCTTAAACGCTTGGAAAGTTCTGTGGCAGCTTTTCGTTATACCCTGATCGATGTCGTTAAATCATATGTAGATGAGACTTTAAAAGCTATTTCAACGTATGAGCAAACTGGTTTAGATGCTCTATCCGGAGTGCCCGTCTTAAATGAAGATGATTTCGATATAGAAGATAGTAACTTAGATGTCTTTATCGGGAAGAAGAATAGAATTGCTTTGAAAGATATGGACTATCACAGTTGGAAATTAGAGTTAGAGAAAGATCAAGCAATTTTGCTGGAATTAGAAGAACTGATCGATCAAATCACTCCTGCAGAAGATAAAAAATTGCAAACACTCTATCGGCTGATTGATGAAAAAATGACTCATCCAATCAATGAAGGCAACAAAAAACTCATTATCTTTTCTGCCTTTGCGACGACCACTAATTATCTCTATAAACATATTAGCCAATATGTACTGGATAAATATGGACTTCATACGGCACAAATTTCTGGTACAAAAGGATTTGAAACAACGCTAAAAACGAACCATCGAGACCTCAATTCCCTTTTGACTTATTTTTCACCACAATCAAAAGATAGGAATCTCCTATTCCCGGATGATCAAAGAGAGATTGATGTCTTGATTGCAACGGATGTTATTTCTGAAGGACAAAACCTGCAGGATGCAGATATGATGGTCAACTATGATATCCATTGGAATCCTGTTCGGATTATTCAACGCTTTGGACGTGTGGATCGGATTGGGAGCAAAAATAAGTTTATTCAGCTTGTAAACTTTTGGCCAAATATCGAGTTAGATGAATACATCGATCTGAAATCTCGTGTTGAATCACGTATGAAAATATCCGTTCTCACATCTACAGCAGATGATAACGTTCTTTCTAGTGAAGAGATAGAAGACAATAACTATCGAAAAAAACAACTAGAGCGTCTTAGAAATGAAGTTGTCGACTTAGAAGAGATGAGTGAAGGGATATCCATCATGGATCTAGGATTGGAAGACTACCGAATGGATCTTCTGAAGTATCTCGAAAGCCATCCTGAATTGGAAAAAGTACCAAAAGGTCTTCAAGCCATCTTGTCAGTTGAGAATAAGGAAGCAGAAGGAGCAATCTTTGTTTTAAAAAATAAAGACGAACTTAGAGGTAAGAATCAGAAAAATCAACTTCATCCATATTATATCCTCTATGTAAATAGTGCAGGAGATTTAGTGGTTTCTCCAGAAGAGAGCAAAAAGATTTTAGATCTATTGGGGAGTCTATGCCGTGGCAAGACGCAACCATTGCAGGCTCTGGTGAATAAGTATAACCGTCAAACAAAAGATGGGAAAGAGATGTCAGGATATTCCAAGCTATTACAGCAGGCTATTGAACAACTGATGGAACAGGATCAACTGTCTACCATGGATGCACTCTTCAATTTTGGAACGGTTAATTTGATGAATACCAGTATTGAGGGGATGGATGACTTTGAACTGATTTGTTTCTTTGCCCTGCTAAAAGGAGAAAGTTATGATACAGTTTCCTGATTATACTTGTTTGCCAACTCCTCATGTGCTCTACAGACCCCATAAAAAGGGCAATCGTGATTTCTTTGATAACCTAGCTCTGACCAAACAGGAAAAGCAAGAATTACGCGATCAGATTCAACTCATTCAAATCACCCATCAGATAGATTCGCAAACGACAAATATTCCTGAGGGAAGCACCGTTAAGCAGATCATGGTCTTAGAATTTCACCTCAATCAGCAAGAGTTCACAACCAGTTTGCTAGAAAAACTGGATGAACGTCTGGGCCTTTATACTGCCTTTGTTCTTAAGTTTCCGATGGATAAAGAAGAACTCTTAATTCATTATAAGGAAGTTCTAGCACAAGAAAAAGATGGAAGACATTTTAAAATTGTCCGTCGTTTCCGTACACAAGAGGATTGTCAGATTCAATTTGAAGGCAATGACTTAGACCAAGTCTATGAAATGTTGATTAAGGAAACAGGGAAAAACCAACTTCAAAGTAAGTTGGGCGATAACCTGAAAGAGTCGGTTGAGCTGACGGCACAACTAGAAAAACTGGAGAAACAAGCTCAGCGTCTTAAGAAACAAATGTATACAGAAAAATCGATGAGAAAGCAGATGGAAGTAAAGAAAGACTACCAGGCAGTTCTTAAACAAATCCAAGAATTAAAATAAGGATTACTTGTACACTATAGACAAGTAAACAGAAGAAATTATAAGAAAGGTTGCATATGACTACAGAACAATACAAAGGTGAACATACCGGCCTTGATCTTTTAAAAGTAGGCTCCAAAGATGTTTTCACAGATAATATTTCAAAAATTGGCCAACTTTTTCCAGAAGTCTTAACAGAAAAAAGAGATGAATACGGAAGACTTCGCCCTGCAATTGACTTTGAGAAACTGAAACAGTTTTTATCAGAGGAAATTGTTGATGGAAGGGAGTCCTATGAATTTACCTGGGTTGGAAAACGCGAAGCTATCGCAGAAGCTGGACGACCTACTACCAAAACCTTACGACCAGACCTTGATAAGAGTGTTGACTTTGATAAGAGTGAAAATATCTTCATTACTGGGGATAACTTAGAAGTTTTGAAAATCTTACAAGAGTCCTACCTAGGAAAAATCGATATGATCTATATCGATCCACCCTATAATACAGGGAAAGACTTTGTATACTCTGATAAGTTCCAAAAAACGGACCAAGATTTGAAAGAAGAGATGGAGCTCTTGGATGGGGATGGACGCCAAGTTGTTGGGCTAACGAAAAATGAAAAAAGTTCTGCTCGTTACCACTCAGACTGGCTCAATATGATGTATCCACGCCTCCGTCTAGCACGTAATCTTCTCAAGGATTCGGGTATCATCTTTATTTCTATTGATGATAATGAACAAGCCAATCTAAAAGTGATGTGTGATGAAATATTTGGAGAGGAAAATTTTAGAAATATTCTTTCGGTTAGACGATATGATAAAAATCTTAATCGTCAATTTATGGAAGACGGTTTACAGTCTTTAAATGTTGGTTTGGAATATATTTATATATATTCAAAAACAGAAGCAGCAAAATTATCTCCAGTGTTTAGAAAAGCAACAGACGATCGCTCTAATAAAGGGTATTGGAAAGGTTTTTGGAATAATGCTGATAGACCAACAATGAGATATGATATCCTTGGATATACTCCTAAAGAAGGACAATGGAAATGGAAAGAAGAGTCCGCAAGGGAGGCGATTGAAAATTATAGAACATTTGAACAAGAGTATTCTTCAAAAATGTCGTTAGAAGAATACTGGAAATTAACAGGTGAAAACAAAAAATTTTTACGAAGAAACCTAAATGGAAATGGTAAAAATAAAGGTGTAGAACATTGGGTAGCACCATCAAGTGGGATACTAAGAACAAGCAATTGGTCTGATTTATTGATTTCGAAACCGACTGGATTAGATATACCTTTCGATAGTCCTAAGAGTACTGAGGTAATTCAACAATTGATTAAATTGTCTGGGATTGGAGAAGGAGTTATACTAGACTTCTTCGGTGGTTCTGCTACGACAGCTGATGCAGTCATGCAACTGAATGCTGAAGATGGAGGAAGTCGTAAGTTTATCTTGTGTACTTTAGATGAGGAAGTAGCTGAGAAGTCTGCTGCCAAAGAAGCGGGATATGAAACCATTGACCAGATTTCTCGTGAGCGGATTCGTCGTGCTGCTGCTAAGATACAGGAGGAGCATCCTGAATTGATTGGCAAGCAAGATTTTGGATTTAAGGCTTACAAATTAGACTCTTCTAATTTCAAGGATGTTTCAGCTCGACCAGATCAATTCATCCAAGGAGAACTTTTTGATAGTGTATCTAATATCAAGGAAGGACGTTCTGGACTTGATTTGCTCTTCCAAGTTATGCTGACATGGGGAATGGAATTATCCTTAGCGATTGATTTGAAGAATGTAGCAGGAGCAGAAGTCTTTGATGTAGATCAGGGTTCCCTTATGGCCTGCTTTGAAGATGATATATCGGAAGAGGTCATCAGATACATTGCTCAAGCACAACCACTCCGTGCTGTTTTCCGTGATAGCTCATTTGCCAATTCAGCAGATAAGATCAACGTAAGTGAAATTTTTAAAGAATTATCACCAAATACGAAAGTGAAGGTAGTGTAGGATATGAGTGAACACAAAGTAAAACATTTAGAGATGATACAAGCTATCATTGAACGGATGGGTAAGAATTCTTTTGTCGTTAAAGGATGGTCGTTCACTTCCATTGGTGCCTTATTTGCATTTTGGTTTAGTAATACTAGTATGTGGTATATACTTCTTTTAATTTTGTTTGTAACTATATTGTTTTGGTTTCATGATGCTTATTACTTGTTACTAGAACGACAATATAGATGTTTATACGATGAAGTAAGATTAAGTGATAAAGAAACAGATTTTAGAATGACTCCAAAAAGAGAAGAGGGAGATCTTCTGATAACACTTTTTCGTCCAATTTTAAAGTATACCTATGGTTTAATAGTTATTTCTACATTGATTCTTATAGTTGTTGTTAGATAAGTGAGGAAATTATGAAAAGGCAAGTATTTTTTAGCTTCCATTATAGCAATGATAACTGGCGAGCATCTCAAGTTAGAAATATGGGTATAGTATCAGGTGATTCTACTTTTTCTGATAATGATTGGGAAGAAGTAAAATTAAAATCTGATGCAATGATAGAATTATGGATAGATAGTCAAATGGCAAAGCGTTCCTGTGTGATTGTTTTGATTGGTGAAAAAACTGCTGGACGTAAATGGATTAACTATGAAATTGAAAAGGCAATTGAGTTGAATAAAGGAATCGTTGGAATATATATTCATAATTTAAAGGATAGCTTTGGAAAGCAAAGTAATCAAGGAAGAAATCCATTTGACGATTTTACATTATCTCGAACTGGCAAATCATTATCAAGTTATGTCCGTTGCTATAATTCTCCATTCTCTTATTCAAGGTATGTTTATGAAGATATTCAGAGTAAAATGGAAGAATTAATAGAGTACGCTCTTGTGCATAAACCATCTACATGGTAGCTAAGGTTATTAATAATAAACTAGATGACAAATATCGAAGGACTATATTATTTAAAATTCATGATATTTGTAAATATTTAATTAAGTGATTGTACTTTATAATTACTCGAAAAAGATAAGAATTGAAGAAAATGGATTATGAAATTACAATTTAAAAAACAACAATTCCAGTTAGATGCGGTTAGTGCTATTGCAGATTTATTTCAAGGCCAGACCAAACAAACTGGAATCAGGTATATGGCTGATCCAGGTCGTCAAAAGTCAGATGAGGTGGATTTGGTATTGGATGCTTATCGAAATGCTCCGATTCAATTGGACAAGGAAGCTATTCGAAGGAATGTTCATGACGTACAAACACGTTTTGGATTACGACCTTCTGAAAGTTTGTCAGTTGATATGGTAACAGATCGTCCAGCCTATAATTTTTCTATAGAGATGGAGACAGGGACGGGGAAAACCTATACCTATATCCGTACCATTATGGAGTTAAATAAACGTTATGGCTGGCTCAAATTTGTTATTGTTGTTCCCAGTGTTGCCATACGTGAAGGGGTTCTCAAGTCTTTGCAGATCATGACAAGTCACTTTCAGATGGAGTATGGGAAACAACCACGCTATTTTGTTTATGATTCTTCTCGTCTAGGAGACTTAGATAGTTTTGCTAACTCGTCTGACCTTCAAATCATGGTCATCAACTCCCAAGCTTTTAATGCAAAAGGGAAAGATGCCAGACGGATCCATGCGGAGCAGGAAAGTTTTCGTTGGCGTCGTCCAATTGACGTATTAGCAGCCATGAACCCAATCATGATTATCGACGAGCCCCAGTCTGTTGAAGGCAAGCAGACCAAAGAACGGCTAAAAGACTTTAAGCCACTCTTTACCCTTCGTTACTCGGCTACTCATAAAGAAAAGCATGATATGGTTTATCGATTGGATGCCATGGATGCCTATAATCAAAAATTGGTTAAGAAGATCGCGGTGAAGGCTATCGAGCAAGCTGGAACGACAGGGACACAGGGCTATCTCTATTTGCAGGAAATTATTCCCCAAAAAATAGGAGCTCCAAAAGCTAAGATTGAGTTCGAGGTAAGAACTCAGTCGGGAGTGAAACGTAAAACAAGAATCGTTGAAGAACCTTTTGATCTATATGCTGAATCGGGTAATCTGTCCTCCTATCAAGGCATGACGTTGAGTCAATTTAATGCAAGAGACAATAAAATTCAGGTCGGTGCAACGCAGGATTTATATGTTGGAGAGGTCATAGGTGAAGTCGATGAGTCGAGTATGCGAAGAATTCAAATTCGTGAGACCATTAAGAGTCACCTGGAGAAGGAAAGTAGACTATATAATCGCAGAATCAAGGTGCTTTCGCTATTCTTCATTGATGAGGTTGCAAAATATAAGCAATATGATGCTCAAAATGATCCTCATAATGGGGAGTATGCTCAAATCTTTGAAGAAGAATATGAAAATCAAGTTAGACAGTTCTTACGGACTCAGGAACCCTCTCCTTATTATCGTTATTTGGAATCGCATCTTGATGGCAATGCAGTTCATGCGGGTTACTTTTCAGTCGATAAAGTGAAAAAGTCAGACAAGATGGTATTTGTGGATTACAAATCTGCTAGTGAAAAGAAAAGCAATTCATCAAACGATAAAGATGCCTATGATTTGATCATGAAAGATAAGGAACGTTTGTTGAGTTTCGAGGAACCAGTACGCTTTCTATTCTCGCATTCAGCCTTAAAAGAAGGTTGGGATAATCCCAATGTTTTTCAAATCTGTACTCTCAAGCAGTCTTCAGCAGAGACTCGGAAACGACAAGAGATTGGCCGTGGGATGCGTTTGGCCGTGGACCAAAATGGTGTGCGTCAAGACTTGGAACTTTTACAGACGGAAGTCCATGAAATCAACAAATTGACTATCATTGCAAATGAAAGCTATGACCAATTTGCGCGTGGATTACAAGCAGAGTTGAAAGAGCTGTTAGCTGATCGTCCTGTAAAAGTCGATGTTGCCTTATTTGAAAATAAAGTAATCGAAAATGAAGCAGGAGAAAAGATCAAGATTACTAAAGAACAGGCAGAGTCCATTCAGTATGATTTGATTAATCAGGGTTATATTGATAAGAAAGGTCAACTGACTGCAAATTATTTTACTGCCAAGGAAAATAATCAGTTGAACTTATCAGATACACTTCCTGGCTTTGAGAAAGAAGTTGTTGAAGTACTTGAAAGTATCTACCAACCTGGAAAATATGAGATCGAAAATGCTAACAATACAACAGTGCAGTTCTCAAAGGAAGTAAATAAAGAAAATATCGCTCGAAAAGAGTTTTTGGCACTCTGGAATCAGATTAATCGCAAAACAGCTTATCAAGTAACTTTTGATGATGCAGAGTTAGTAGAGCAGTCTGTTGCATACATTAATGAAAAGCTCGTAGTTAGTCAACCGATGTATAATATTACGCAAGCTAGTGCAAGTCAAATGACCAAAGAAGGTCTAGGGTTAGTTGTTGGAGAAAATGATCGTTCTCAGGAGTATGTCGAAAATAGTCAAATTACAACTCAGTATGATTTGTTAGGAGAAGTAGCAGATCATACAGGTCTGACTCGTAAGGTCGTAGCGGAGATTCTGAGTAAGATTTATGTTTATCAGTTTGAAAAGTTCAAACAAAATCCAGAAGAATTCATTTTAAAAGTATCGAAGTTGATTAATGAGCAAAAAGCGGCTCAAATTATTAAACATATTCAATACAATATCTTAGAAGATGAATACGGTATGGATTTATTCTATGATAATGCAGAAACTGCGAAACTTTCGGATGAGCATTTGCTAGAATCGAATAAAGGTATCTATAACTTTGTAAAGGTTGATTCGAATACCGAGCGTAAGTTTAAAGAGTCCCTGGAACAGTATGAAGACGTTCGTGTGTACGTAAAACTACCTGGGAAGTTTAGCATTCGTACGCCTCTTGGGAATTACAATCCAGACTGGGCAATAGCCTTTCGTGAAGGAAGTGTGAAACACATCTACTTCGTAGCAGAGACTAAAGGTTCTATGTCTAGCCTACAGTTGAAACAAGCTGAAAAAGCAAAGATCGAGTGTGCAAAAGCGCACTTTAAAGCACTTGCTGAGGCAGGTCTGATTAGTGATCAATATATTTATGGCGTTGTTTCTAGTTATGAAGAATTACTAGGACTCGTTAAATGATGAATAACATTTTAATACAACAAGATCCCATGTGGATCTTGTTTTTTTGTATGGGAAAGGTTGCTTCCGGGATTTAATTTTTGTACAATATGGCTATGAAAAAATTCAAACTGTGGAGCTGGATCATTTGTGGCTTTTTCCTGCTCTTTTTAGGTGCTACATTTATTTTTCATCAATTCAGTTTACGAAATGAAAGTAAGCTTCTCACACCCATTGGTAAACAAGTTACAGTCAATGGACATCGAATGAGTGTCTCTGTTAAAGGAGAAGGGTCTGAAACAATCGTTCTTCTTTCAGGTGCAGGGATTGCCTCTCCTATCCTAGACTTTAAGAATCTATCAGATTCCCTATCCAAAAAATACAAAGTTGTTGTCGTGGAGCGAGCAGGATATGGTTTTAGCGAAGATAGTGATCGTTCAAGAGATGTGATGGAGGTCCTTTCTGAAACCCGTCAAGCTTTGGCGCAAGCTCATGTTTCAGGTCCTTATGTGATTATTTCGCATTCTATGGCTAGTTTAGAGAGTCTTGCTTGGCAAGAGAAATATCCAAATGAAGTGAAGGCTTTGATTGGCCTGGATTGGGCTTTGCCAGCGAGCTATGAAGATTTAAAAGAACACCCAACTCTTATAACCTTAGCCTATTGGACGAGTAAGATTGGCCTGCTCCGTTATTTCCCTGAGTCTGTTTACCTGAAGAATTCTGACTTGACTAAAAGTGAGCGTCAGCAATACCGATTTTTAGCTTACAAGCAGTTGCTGTCGACGGCTATGCTCAATGAGACCCGAACTGTAAAGAAAAATGCCCAAAAGGTTAGTAAATTTACCATTGATCCCAAAATCCCTGTACTTCTCTTGGTTTCAAATGGGGAGGGAACCAGCTTTAGCCAATCAGAGTGGCAACGTTATGCAGAGAGATTTGCAAGCGACCAGTCTAATGTTCAAGTCGACTATATGGATGCGCCTCACGACCTCTATCATTATCAAAGCGATGCTATTGTTTCTCGTATTAAAGAATTTTTAGAGAATAATTGAGGGCTTAAAAATCCATTGAGACTGATGATAATAATTAAATGCTGAAGGATTAACAGTAGAATCGTTAATTTTCTCGATTAAAAAAATTCTTTTTCTTAACAATAAGCCTGCCCCTAAGGGCAGGTTTTTTGGTGTTTTAAGGAAACTATTAAACCAGAATTTCTGACTCAAAAGCATTATTTCAAGAGAGAAATTTCTAATTTCATAATCTATAAGCAAACGCTTGCATTCCTTTTTTTATTGGATTATAATAGGTTGGTATAAAGCCTTCTGTAATAATATTGAGTAAGTGTAGAAAGTAAGGATTTAGAATATTTGTAGTCAAAAATACAATGTTGCTTCTTACGATAGGGAGATAGATATGGCAATGATAGAAGTGCAACATCTTCGGAAAAATTTTGTGAAGACAGTTAAGGAGCCGGGGTTAAAGGGAGCCTTACGCTCCTTTATTCATCCTGAAAAGCAGACCTTTGAAGCGGTCAAGGATTTAACTTTTGAAGTTCCAAAAGGGCAGATTTTAGGATTTATCGGGGCAAATGGTGCTGGGAAGTCAACCACCATCAAAATGCTGACAGGAATTTTGAAGCCCACATCTGGCTTTTGTCGGATTAACGGCAAGATTCCGCAGGATAATCGCCAAGATTATGTCAAGGATATTGGAGTCGTTTTCGGACAACGCACCCAGTTATGGTGGGATTTGGCTCTGCAAGAGACCTACACGGTTTTGAAAGAGATCTATGATGTACCGGACTCGCTTTTCCATAAGCGTATGGACTTTTTGAATGAAGTTTTGGATTTGAAGGAATTTATCAAGGATCCTGTGCGGACTCTTTCACTAGGTCAACGGATGCGGGCGGATATTGCGGCTTCCTTGCTTCACAATCCCAAAGTTCTCTTTTTAGATGAACCGACTATTGGTTTGGATGTGTCGGTCAAGGACAACATTCGTCGGGCCATTACCCAGATTAATCAGGAGGAAGAGACAACTATTCTCTTGACTACTCATGATTTGAGTGATATTGAGCAACTCTGTGATCGGATTTTTATGATTGATAAGGGGCAAGAGATTTTTGATGGAACGGTTAGCCAGCTCAAAGAGACCTTTGGAAAGATGAAGACTCTCTCCTTTGACCTGACGCCAGGTCAAAATCATCTAGTCTCTCATTATGAGGGCTTGCCTGATATGTCCATTGATAGACAAGGAAATACTCTCAATATTGAATTCGATAGTTCCCGCTACCAGTCGGCCGATATTATCAAGCAAACCTTATCTGATTTTGAGGTCCGTGATTTGAAGATGGTAGATACGGATATTGAAGATATTATCCGTCGCTTCTATCGAAAGGAGCTCTAAGATGGTCAAATTGTGGAGACGTTATAAACCCTTTATCAATGCAGGGATTCAGGAGTTGATTAGCTATCGAGTCAACTTTATTCTTTATCGGATTGGCGATGTCATGGGTGCTTTTGTGGCTTTTTATCTATGGAAGGCTGTCTTTGATTCCTCCCAGGAGCCTTTGATTCAGGGCTTCAGTATGGCGGATATCACCCTCTACATCATCATGAGTTTTGTAACTAATCTTCTGACTAGGTCGGATTCTTCCTTTATGATTGGTGATGAGGTCAAGGATGGTTCCATTATCATGCGCTTGTTGCGACCAGTGCATTTTGCGGCTTCTTACCTATTTACGGAGCTTGGTTCCAAGTGGTTGATTTTTATCTCTGTTGGACTGCCATTTTTAAGTGTCATTGTTTTGATGAAAATCTTATCTGGGCAAGGGATTGTAGAAGTGCTGGGGCTAACTACCCTTTATCTTTTTAGCTTAACGCTGGCCTATCTGATTAACTTTTTCTTTAATATCTGCTTTGGATTTTCAGCCTTTGTATTTAAAAATTTATGGGGTTCTAATCTACTTAAGACTTCCATAGTGGCCTTTATGTCTGGGAGTTTGATTCCCTTGGCTTTCTTTCCAAAGGTCATTTCAGATATTCTGTCCTTCCTGCCTTTTTCATCTTTAATTTACACTCCGGTCATGATTATTGTTGGGAAATACGATGCTAGTCAGATTCTTCAAGCACTTTTGCTTCAGCTTTTCTGGCTTATAGTGATGGTGGGCTTGTCTCAGTTGATTTGGAAACGAGTCCAGTCATTTATCACCATTCAGGGAGGTTAGTATGAAAAAATATCAACGCATGCATCTGATTTTTATCAGACAGTACATCAAGCAAATCATGGAATACAAGGTAGATTTTGTGGTTGGTGTATTGGGAGTCTTTCTGACTCAAGGCCTGAACCTCTTGTTTCTCAATGTCATCTTTCAACACATTCCCTCCCTAGAAGGTTGGACTTTTCAAGAAATTGCCTTTATCTATGGATTTTCCTTAATTCCAAAGGGACTAGATCATCTCTTTTTTGACAATCTCTGGGCCTTAGGTCAACGACTAGTTCGAAAAGGGGAGTTTGACAAGTATCTGACTCGTCCTATCAATCCTCTCTTTCACATCCTCGTTGAGACCTTTCAGATTGATGCCTTGGGTGAACTTTTGGTCGGTGGTATTCTATTAGGAACAACAGTAACTAGCATCTCTTGGACTCTTCCAAAATTCCTGCTTTTCCTAGTTTGTATTCCTTTTGCGACCTTGATTTACACTTCTTTAAAAATCGCGACAGCTAGCATCGCTTTTTGGACCAAGCAGTCAGGTGCTATGATTTACATTTTCTATATGTTTAATGATTTTGCCAAGTATCCTATTTCTATTTACAATTCGCTCCTTCGTTGGTTGATCAGTTTTATCGTGCCATTTGCCTTTACGGCTTACTATCCTGCCAGTTATTTCTTGCAGGACAAGGATGGGCTCTTTAACATTGGTGGTTTGATTCTAATTTCCCTTGTCTTCTTTGTTATTTCTTTGAAACTATGGGACAAGGGCTTAGATGCCTACGAAAGTGCGGGTTCGTAATAGGAAGAATCTCAAAGCCTTGTCTCAGGAAAGGCTTTTTCTAATGGAGATGAAAATTTCTTGACATCTATTCTCAGAGTGCTATACTAAGAAGGTAATCGCCGATTTAGCTCAGTTGGTAGAGCAACGCACTCGTAACGCGTAGGTCACAGGTTCGATCCCTGCAATCGGCATAGGAAGAAACGGCTTTGAAGGAGCGAGACGACGAATGATGGTGATAACCGATTCGTTCTGTCTCGCTCTTTTTTTGACCGCATAGGCGCCATTTTTGACCGCTTAGTCAAAAGTCCTTGTCTCCATAGGGGCTCTTTGCTATCATAGAATCATCAAAGGAAGCAATACTTCCAATTAATAAAAACGAGGTATACGATGATGAAAAAATTACTTGGACTTGGATTTATTCTGGCAGCTCTTGCGGTTGTCACAATGGGAATGGTTGGCTTTCCAAAGATCGATGTGAATATCTGGCCTTTATTCCCCGTTCTCTTATTTGCTTTCTTTACGCTTGAAAATCTGTTGAAACAGGACTACAAGGCAAGTGTCATCTGTGCTTTAATTGCTCTGATGATTGCAAACGCGATCTACGATCTCTTGCCGGTTTCAAATGGCTTAGTGATCACAGCGGGTGTCCTTGCTTGCGTGGGTCTTAGTTTTCTTTTACCGGATAAGAATAGCAACAAATAAAGGAAGGAGGCTGGGACAAAAGTCCTAGCCTCTTAATTGTTTTTGGATTGTCGAGCAAGACGCAGTGGTTGAGTGGGCTCTACTACACTGATTTCATCAGCTTTTACAGCCCTACTCAACTGTGCGGAGGTGGGACGACGAAATCGAATTCTAACGAATGACCGATTTCTGTCCCACTCTCTCTTTACTTCTCAAAAACTACCTCTTGATGGGGAAAACGTGCCACTTACTGAAAAGCCCTTGTTTTGTTTTCAACAGCTGTTATAATGGTACTATCAAAACGTTGGGAAAGGAGTTTTATGAAAGTTAGAATCGAATTGGATCCATCAACGGATGAGCCTGAGATCTTGATTCGAGCTCCGCGCTTGACCCCGGAATTGACCCAGCTGCAAGAGAGAATCCTAGAACAAAAGGTCGCTCCTTTGGCCTTCTACAAGGATCGAAGTGAGTATTTTCTGGATGTGGCATCGATCCTCTTTTTTGAGACGGACGGGGAGAAGATTTTTGGACACACCAAGGACGAGGCCTATGAGGTCAAACAGAAGCTCTATGAGTTGGAGGAGCTACTTCCCATCGCCTTTTGTCGAATTTCCAAATCCACCATTGTCAACGCAAAGCAGATCTATTCTCTAGAAAAGTCTTTTTCAGGGACCAGCACGGTCAATTTCTACCAGACCCATAAGCAGGTTCACGTATCTAGACGCTACTATCAACTCTTAAAAGAACGACTAAATGAAATGAGGTAATATCATGAGAAAAAAATTAATTGGAGTATTCTTAATCCTTTTAGCAGCCTTAATCCTTTTACAGGGCTATTTTGTAAAATGGGACATCAGCATCTGGACCTTAGCTTGGGTTACCTTGCTTGCCGTTCTGTCCCTCTCTAGTTTCTTAAAACGCCATTTTGGTTGGGGCTTCATCTATGGACTTTTAGCCCTCTTTTGTCTCAATGGGCAATACCATTTCCTCCCAGTTTCAAATTCAGTTGTCATCCTTTCCTCAATTCTCGCTGTGATTGGGCTCAACATTTTGTTTAAACCCTCTAAGAAAACAAAAGCCCGCCTAGCTTCCTATTCTGCTGGGTCCATGAGTAAGTCGGATGGCAATGACATTGATGTCACTTTTTCAACAGTGACAAAATATCTCAATGACCAACACTTTACCCGCGGAAGTGCAGATGTGAGTATGGGAGAAGCATCGGTTTATTTTGACAATTGCCGCATCGAGGGTCCATCTGCTCAGTTTGTTGTCGATGTTTCCCTTGGAAGTTTGAGTCTCTATGTACCAAGTGATTGGCGTGTCCATGTAAATGTGGATAATTCCCTCTCAGCGATCCAACATCAGGAAAATCCAAGTGCTCTGACAAGCAAGGATTTCTACATTACGGGCGATGTTTCCTTAGGAAATCTGGAAATTATCTATGTCGGAGCGAATTCGTTTTCTTAAGTCGGAAATGAAAAACTTTGGCCAAAAGCTTGCCAAGAGAGATTTTTTTTGGTAATATAGTACGGTATGTGGTGCTAGCACATCCGTTATATTAGATCTAATAGGAGGAAACACAGAAATGGCTAAAGTATGTTATTTCACAGGTCGTAAGACTGTATCAGGTAACAACCGTTCACACGCTATGAACCAAACAAAACGTGCCGTAAAACCAAACCTTCAAAAAGTAACTGTCCTTATCGATGGTAAACCTAAAAAAGTTTGGGCTTCAGCTCGTGCATTGAAATCTGGTAAAGTAGAACGCGTTTAATAAAGAATATAGAACCTCATAGAGGTTCTTTTCTTTTTCTCTAGAGACAGCTGTCACAGCGGGAGAAGAATAATCCCTACCCTTTTACAGCTGATCTCTTTTATGGTAAAATAGAATATAAAATACTTTTGAGGTAGAAATTATGACAGTAAAAATCAATACAAAGGACGGTCAAATTGAATTGACTGATGAGGTTATCGCAACTGTTGTAGGCGGTGCCGCTACTGAGATCTTCGGTGTGGTTGGAATGGCCAGCAAAAATGCGATCAAAGATAATTTCCAAGCCCTCCTAGGGAAAGAAAACTTCTCTAAAGGTGTTGTTGTCAAAACAACGGAAGCAGGAACTATCGCAGTTGATGTTTACACTGTTTTGAGCTATGGAACAAAAATTAGCGAAGTCTCAAAAAATATTCAAGAACGTGTGAAATTTAGTTTGGAAAATCAACTTGGAATCACTACGGATACTGTGAATGTCTATATTCAAAATATCAAGATTGTGGGAGAATAATCGTGGCTAATATTACTACAAGTTTATTTCAAGAAATGGTTCAAGCGGGGGCTACGCGCTTAAATAAACAAGCGGAATATGTAAACTCTTTGAACGTCTTTCCTGTACCAGATGGAGATACAGGAACCAATATGGGAATGACCATCGAAAATGGGGCCAAAGAAGTATCTGACCGTTCTGCTTCAACTGTTGGAGAAGCAGCAGGGATCTTCGCTAAAGGTCTCTTGATGGGTGCGCGTGGGAACTCAGGAGTCATCACTTCTCAATTGTTCCGCGGTTTTTCTCAAAGTGTCAAAGACAAAGAAGAATTGGATGGAGCAGCACTTGCAGCAGCCTTCCAATCTGGGGTAGAAGTTGCTTATAAAGCCGTTATGAAGCCGGTTGAAGGGACTATTTTGACGGTTTCTCGTGGGGCAGCCATCGGTGCCAAGAAAAAAGCAGAATCTACCAACGATGCAGTGGAAGTCATGCGTGCTGCTCTTGAAGGAGCTAAAACTGCTCTTGCGAAGACTCCAGATATGTTGCCAGTCTTGAAAGAAGTTGGCGTGGTAGACTCTGGTGGTCAAGGGTTGGTCTTCATCTATGAAGGATTCTTGTCAGCTTTGACAGGTGAATTCATCGCTTCTGAAGAGTTCCAAGCAACACCTGCAACCATGTCAGAAATGATTAATGCAGAACACCACAAGTCAGTTGCTGGCCATGTGGCTACTGAAGACATCAAGTTTGGTTACTGTACAGAAATCATGGTCGCTTTGAAACAAGGTCCAACCTATGTCAAAGACTTCGATTATGATGAATTCCGTAACTATTTGAACAACCTTGGGGATTCCCTATTGGTGGTGAATGACGATGAGATTGTCAAAGTTCACGTCCATACAGAAGATCCAGGTCTTGTCATGCAAGAAGGTCTTAAGTACGGAAGCTTGGTCAAGGTGAAAGTCGACAACATGCGTAACCAACACGAAGCGCAAGTTGAAAAAGAAGAACGCCAAGCGAAGCCAGTTGAAGAAAAAGAATATGCCATCATCGCAGTAGTTGCTGGTGATGGATTGGCTGATATCTTTAAAGCGCAAGGAGTTGATTACATCATCTCTGGTGGTCAAACCATGAACCCATCGACAGAAGACTTTGTCAAAGCGGTTGAAGAGTTGAATGCGCGCAACATTATTATCTTGCCAAACAACAAAAATATCTTGATGGCTGCTCAATCTGCAGCAGAAGTGATTGATCAACCTGCAGCAGTTGTTGAGACCAAGACCATCCCTCAAGGATTGACTAGTCTTCTTGCCTTTGATGAAAGCAAGTCGATCGAAGAAAACTACGAACGCATGAGCGCTTCATTGGGCGATGTTGTGTCTGGTAGTGTGACGACAGCAGTTCGCGATACCACTATTGATGGGCTTGAAATCCATGAAAATGATAATCTTGGAATGGTTGATGGTAAAATCGTTGTTTCAAACCCAGATATGATGGAAACCTTGGAAGAAACATTCGCTCATATGTTGGATGAAGACAGTGAAATTGTGACCATCTATGTCGGTGAAGATGGTAGTGAGGAGTTGGCAAATGAATTGGCCCAAGTCCTTGCTGAGAAGTATGAAGATGTAGAAGTGGAAATCCACCAAGGTGGGCAACCGGTCTACCCATACTTGTTTAGTGTAGAATAATTGAACAGAAGGTTCCTTTCGGAACCTTTTTTGTATATAGAAAAACGAGGAGATTCCCTATGAAATCAGTGTGATTCAGAGGGATTGAGACTGAAATGAACCGTCCACTGAGGCTTTATTCGTGAGAAAAAGGGGTTTCTGCAAAAAGTCTCACATTCATCAGATTTTTATTCAAATTGAAGAGCTTGAAAAGAGGGGGAAATGGTTTGAGCAGTGGAGTTTTTAGACAAGAAAGACGCGATATGTTATACTGGTATCAGTATGTGAAAGGAGAGTTATAAAAATGAAGAAATTTTTTGTAACCCTTGGGCTAGCCATTTTGGTATTGACTGGTTGTTCGCAATCCCAAACAAAGAAAACTACAACCGCTAGCTCATCTAGCAGTTCCTCTGTTAAAAAAGAAGTAAAAAATGAAGAAAAAACCACAACCTTAGTAGGAGATATCAATGGAACAAAACACCGGGATATCATCAAGTCTAAGGGAGATAAGGTTGAAAACCTTCGCATCGAAGTGACGGCCGATCTGCCTCAACAACTTGGGACCATCGCAGCAGAGAAGTCGCCTGAAGAGCTCACAGCAGCTATTCAAGCTTTGCTGGAGCAAAATGAAGACTACAAGAAGCTAAAAACCGTTCCTGGTTTTAGTTTGGAATACACAGTCACCCCAGAAAAGAAATTGCTCTCAACCAGTGTGATTGACCTCAACCAAATTGACGCCAAGTCTCTAGAAGAAATTTCTTACTTCAAAGATGCTGGTCTCAATGATTTGAAAAACATGAAGGCAGATGCCTTGGTCAAGGCCTTGAAACTGCATGGCATGAAAGAAGAAGGCCAGTAAGAAGAATAGAAAAAGTCGAGTGAAGTCACTTGGCTTTTTTTAGTGACTTTTGTCATGTGAGCGAGTGACAAAATCATCTAGTGGCCGTTATTTTCTTTTCATATAATAAAGTCAGAAAGTAAGAGGAAAGAAAAATGAAACAATGGTTATTTAAGGTGTTTACGTTAACAGTGGTTGGAATGGTCGTCTATTTGATCTTTTCAAAGAATGATAGCCTCTATTACCATTTTCCTTGGGAATTATTTGCTGGGCTTGGCATCATGAGCTGGGCGGTTCAAGAAGGATTGAAAATGCTCAAGGCTGTTAAAAAGGAAATGGAGCAATGAAAAAAACGGGAGTGACCTTGGTTGTTTTTGTCATCATTCCGGCTGGCCAAGCCTGGTTGAAAGGAGAGTATCATGAGTGTCATTAGAGTAGAAAACTTGAAAAAAAGGATCAAAGGAAAAGTGATTCTAGAAGATCTTTCTTTTGCGGTTGAACGGGGGGATTGTCTGGCCTTGATCGGGCCTAACGGAGCAGGGAAGACGACCTTGATGAATTGCCTCCTAGGGGATAGGAAGGTGACTTCTGGGATCGTTGAAGTAGAAGGGAAGGCACCTGGTCATCCTCGATTAAAGGCTAGTGTCTCTTATCTCCCTCAAGAGAATGCCGTCGTGCAAAAGTTAACTGTTCAGGAACTGATCAACTTCTTTCGCTCCATTTATCCCAATCCCTTAACGGTCAATGAAATCGATGAGCTATTGCGTTTTAGCCTAGAACAAAAGAAACAATTGGCCAGTAAGCTGTCTGGTGGGCAAAAACGTCTCCTATCCTTTGTTCTAACCTTGATTGGTCGTCCGAGTCTTCTGTTTTTGGATGAGCCAACGGCTGGAATGGATACGTCTACTCGCCAACGCTTTTGGGAGATTGTCGGGGATTTAAAGGAACAAGGCGTCACTATTGTCTATTCTTCCCATTACATTGAGGAAGTAGAGCATACAGCTGACCGGATCCTGGTCTTGCATCAGGGACGTTTGCTTCGAGATACGACGCCTCTCGCTATGAGAAGTGAAGAGGTAGAAAAACATTTCACCCTGCCTTTGCGATACCAAGCTCTAGTGGCAGGGATGGACGGAGTTGGTCGAGTGACTGTCAAACCTGATGCCCTTCAAGTTGTGACACGCGACGCCAATCGTTTGTGGAGTCAATTGCAAGAAGAAGGCTGTTCGATCCAAGAGATCGAAGTGACCAATCGAAGTTTATTAGATTCTATTTTTGAAAATACAAAGGAAGTAGGTAGAGAAGATGAAACGCATGAAAGCTCTTGGCGTGGTTGAGTGGCATTTGACCAGACGTCAAGCCATTTATTACTTGTTATCAATTGGGATGCCCACGGCTTTTTATCTCTTCTTTTCAGGGATGTACCAGGACACACCAGGGGCACCTGCTCACTTTATGAGGGATTATCTCCTCTCCATGACGGCTTTTTCCATGATGTCTACGGCTCTATTTTCCTTTCCAACAGTTCTTGAAACTGATCGACTCAATAATTGGCAAAAAGTCTTGCGCCATACTCCCGTATCTATGGTAGAATATTATCTAATAAAGGTTGTCGGTCTCTTTGTCGACTTTCTCCTATCCATTGTAGTTGTCTTCACCGTGGGTCATGTAGTGCGGCATGTAAATATGCCCCTGCAGGATTGGATCCTTGCAGCCTTCCTTCTCATCTTAGGAAGCCTGGCTTTTGTAGCTATCGGTCTGGTCTTGACCTTGCTTCCTTCTAGTCAATTGATGTCGGTTGCGGGCAATCTCCTCTATATGGGACTGGCTGTCATGGGTGGCCTATGGATGCCCATTAGCCTCTTTCCAGAATGGATGCAAGCCATCGGCAAATGCCTGCCAACCTATCAATTGATGGAACTGATCAAGACCTTTTTAAATAAGGGGCAGGTCAATGTTGTTGCTAGTCTCTATTTAAGCTTGTTTACCCTGGTCTTGTTTGTCCTTGTCATCGTCTATCGTCGTCATTCTGAGGTTCGTACATGATTGAAAAACTAAAACGTATTCATTATATGTTTTACGTAAGCTTGGTCTTTATGACCTTCCCTTTTGCTACTATTTTCTTTGGGCAAATTCCCTGGTGGCATTTCTTTTTGGCCCTCTTCTTTATGATAAGTTATCTAGGAATCCTCATTACTGAAAATAAGAAACTGACCTGGATTTTTTGGGTTTATCTTCTACTTTATATTGCAGGGAATACCTTCTATATTGGAAGTAATTATATATGGTTTTACTACTATCTAAGTAATATATTAGTCTATCATTTTGAAATCCGAAATTTTCGTTCCCCTTTTCTTTGGACGGCTATTTTATCGCAATTGATCCTTTTTGGAGCCTTGTTATTTAATAGTTATTTGAGAAAGGAGGAATGGCTATTTATACTGATTATCTGTTTGTTCATCGCGGTTATGACCTACGGCATGATTCGGATTCGGATGGTGGAAGAGTTGAAAGCTGATCATGCCAAGCAAAACGCCCAGATCAATCTCTTGCTGGCAGAAAACGAGCGCCATCGGATTGGCCGTGATCTACATGACAGTCTGGGGCACACCTTCGCCATGCTCAGTGTCAAGGCGGACCTGGCTGATCAGTTCTTAGCATTGGGTCAGGTTGAGAAGGCTCAGGAGCAGGTGCAAGAGATTCGAGCTATTAGTCAGGAGTCCATGCACCAAGTCCGAGAGATTGTGGAGAACTTGAAGCAGCGAACCCTGGCAAGAGAGCTAGAAACCGTCCAGCAAATGCTGGAAGTGGCGCAAGTCAAAGTAGAGATTCAAAACGATCTTGATACAGCCAGCATCTCGCCGATCCTAGAGTCTGCTCTGGCCATGGTGTCTCTGGAACTAGCCACCAATATGATCAAACATGCCAAAGCGACGCAAGCCCTTCTCACTTATCGCTCCACCGAAACAGGGGTGGAAATGGTCGCAGAAGATGATGGGATTGGCTTTAGTAGAGTTTCCGATAAGGATCTGCACTCGATCCGCGAAAGGATTGCCTTATTGGGAGGAGAGTTAGAGATCAGTCATCAATACAAGCCGACCCGGATAGAAATACGGATCCCCTATCAAGAAAGGAAATAAGATGCGCTTATTAGTTGCAGAAGACCAAAGTATGTTGCGCGATGCCCTCTGCCAGCTCTTGCTTTTGCAAGAGGATGTTGAAGAAGTCTTGCAGGCTGGAGATGGGCAAGAAGCCATTCGCTTACTCGAAACCCATCCAGTTGATATTGCTATTTTAGATATTGAGATGCCTATCAAAACAGGGCTAGAAGTGTTGGAATGGGCTAAACGTCAACAACCCCAGCTCAAGGTTGTCATCGTTACCACCTTTAAGCGACCGGGTTACTTTGAGCGGGCCCTTAAGGCTGGAGTCGATGCCTATGTCTTAAAAGAACGCCGCATTACGGATTTGATGGGGACCCTGCATACCGTTTTGGCAGGTCAAAAAGAATATTCTCCTGAATTAATGGAGGGAATCTTGACCCATCCCAATCCTCTAAGCTCTCAGGAGCAAGCAGTCCTAAAAGAAGTCGCCAAGGGAGCTTCTAACCAAGAAATTGCTGATCGTTTATTTCTCTCTAACGGGACCATCCGCAATTATATGTCAACCATTCTGACCAAGTTGGATGCAGAGAACCGGACCGAGGCAGCAAAGATTGCTCAAGAAAAGGGTTGGTTATAAGGAAGCAAAGTTTCTAGGATTCCTAGAGACTTTTTTTGTGATAGACTTAGCAATTCTAGAGAAACTCTCATTATTCGGATTTGGATAGAAAATTCAGAAAATTTACTATTTTTCCTTGAAATATTTTCCAAAAATGGTATGATAGTAGCATGCTAATTTGAACTACAAAGTACTGGAAAGGAGAGACATGGAGAAAATTACCTTAGAAACTTCAAAAACCGGTTCAGATCTCGTTCTTGAAACCCTACGTGATTTAGGCATTGATACAATTTTTGGTTATCCTGGTGGAGCCGTGTTACCTTTATACGATGCTATCTATAGCTTTGAGGGTATCAAGCATATTCTTGGACGACATGAACAAGGGTGTTTGCATGAAGCCGAAGGATATGCCAAATCAACTGGAAAGCTGGGTGTCGCAGTCGTCACTAGTGGACCGGGGGCTACAAATGCCATTACAGGAATTGCAGATGCCATGAGTGATAGTGTTCCCTTGTTGGTCTTCACTGGTCAAGTCAATCGAGCTGGTATCGGAAAAGATGCCTTCCAGGAGGCAGATATCGTGGGAATTACCATGCCCATTACCAAGTACAACTACCAAGTACGTGAGACGGCAGATATTCCACGGGTCATTACAGAAGCTGTTCATATTGCGACGACAGGTCGTCCAGGTCCGGTGGTAATTGACCTTCCAAAGGATGTGTCTGCTTTAGAGACAGATTTCATCTATGAACCAAGTGTCAATCTTCCAAGTTACCAGCCAACCATTGAGCCTAATGAATTGCAGATCAAAAAGATTTTGAAACAATTGGGTAAAGCTAAAAAACCGGTTCTTATTGCTGGTGGTGGCGTAAGTTACGCGGAAGCGGCTGATGAGCTGATCGCTCTCGCTGAACGTTACCAGATCCCGGTAGTGACAAGCCTTTTAGGTCAAGGGACGATTGCGACCAGTCATCCTCTTTTTCTAGGAATGGGTGGCATGCACGGTTCCTTCGCGGCCAATATCGCCATGACCGAGACAGATTTCATGATCAGTGTTGGTTGTCGATTTGATGACCGTCTGACAGGGAATCCAAAAACCTTTGCAAAGAATGCCAAAGTGGCTCACATTGATATTGATCCTGCAGAGATTGGTAAGATCATTGCAGTTGATATTCCAGTCGTTGGTGATGCGAAAAAAGCCTTGCAACAGTTGCTGGCAGAACCAGTGGTTCATCTGAACACTGAAAAATGGATCGAAAAGGTTACCCAAGATAAGAATCGGGTCCGTTCATATGATAAGAAAGAACGGGTTGTTCAGCCACAAGCTGTGATTGAACGAGTTGGAGAGTTGACTAAGGGAGATGCTATTGTCGTAACTGACGTTGGACAACACCAAATGTGGGCAGCTCAATATTATCCCTATCAAAATGAGCGCCAATTGGTCACTTCAGGAGGCCTAGGAACCATGGGATTCGGTGTTCCTGCCGCCATCGGAGCGAAAATTGCCAATCCAGATAAAGAAGTTGTTCTCTTTGTCGGGGATGGAGGCTTCCAGATGACCAACCAAGAGTTGGCGATCTTAAATATCTATAAGGTTCCGATTAAGGTCATCATGCTTAACAACCATTCGCTTGGAATGGTCCGTCAATGGCAAGAAGCTTTCTATGATGGACGAACATCAGAATCTGTCTTTGATAGCCTTCCGGATTTCCAATTGATGGCGCAAGCCTACGGGATCAAGAATTATAAATTTGATAATCCTGAAACCCTAGAGAAGGATTTGGAAGTCATCACAGAAGATGTACCAATGTTCATCGAAGTAGACATTTCTCGGAAAGAGCATGTCTTACCGATGGTACCAGCTGGTAAGAGTAATCATGAGATGTTGGGGGTGAAGTTTAATGCGTAGAATGTTAACAGCCAAACTTCAAAACCGCTCAGGTGTTCTGAACCGCTTTACAGGAGTTCTATCGAGACGTCAAGTCAATATCGAAAGTATCTCTGTTGGTGCAACGGAAAATCCTAACGTATCGCGGATTACCATCATCATTGATGTTGCTTCACATGATGAAGTGGAGCAAATCATCAAACAGCTCAACCGCCAGGTGGATGTGATCCGTGTTCGGGATATCACAGATAAACCACACTTGGAGCGCGAAGTGATCTTGGTGAAAGTTTCTGCACCTGCTGAGAAGCGGGCAGAAATCTTGGCCATTATTCAACCTTTCCGTGCGACCGTGGTCGATGTAGCCCCAAGCTCGATTACCGTTCAAATGACGGGAAATGCAGAAAAGAGCGAAGCCCTCATTCGTGTCATTCGCCCGTATGGGATTAAAAACATTGCCCGCACCGGTGCAACCGGATTTACTCGAGATTAATTCTCACCTTAACATTGTTAACCCCGCCTTAAAAAGGCAAATAATAAAATAGAAAAGAGATTTTACTTATGGCAGTTCAAATGGAATACGAAAAAGACGTTAAAGTACCAGCACTTGATGGTAAAAAGATCGCCGTTATCGGTTATGGTTCACAAGGTCATGCCCACGCACAAAACTTGCGTGATTCAGGTCATGATGTGATCATCGGTGTGCGTCCTGGTAAATCATTCGATAAAGCAAAAGAAGATGGTTTTGAAGCCTACCCAGTTGCAGAAGCAACTAAATTGGCTGATATCATCATGATCTTGGCACCAGACGAAATCCAAAAAGATATCTACAAAGATGAAATCGCTCCAAACTTGAGCGCTGGTAAAGCTCTCGGATTTGCTCATGGTTTCAATATCCACTTTGGTTACATCAAAGCTCCTGAAGACGTAGATGTCTTCATGGTTGCACCAAAAGGACCAGGTCACTTGGTACGTCGTACTTACACTGAAGGATTTGGTGTACCAGCACTTTACGCTGTCTACCAAGATGCTACTGGTAACGCCAAAGACATCGCAATGGACTGGGCAAAAGGTGTTGGTTCAGCACGTGTTGGTCTTCTTTCAACAACCTTCAAAGAAGAAACAGAAGAAGATTTGTTTGGTGAACAAGCCGTTCTTATGGGTGGTTTGACAAGCTTGATCGAAGCTGGATTTGAAGTTTTGACAGAAGCTGGTTATGCCCCTGAATTGGCTTACTTCGAAGTACTTCACGAAATGAAATTGATCGTTGACTTGATCTACGAAGGTGGCTTCAAGAAAATGCGTCAATCATGTTCAAATACTGCGGAATTTGGTGATTTCGTAACTGGTCCACGTGTCATCGGTCCAGAAGTAAAAGAAAACATGAAAGCTGCCCTTGCTGATATCCAATCAGGTAAGTTTGCGCGTGAATTCGTTGAAGACCACGATGCTGGTTTCCCACGTTTGAAAGCCTTCCGCAAACAAGCTGAAGAACTTGAAATTGAAAAAGTTGGTGCTGAATTGCGTAAAGCAATGCCATTCGTTGGTCAAAACGACGATGACGCCTTCAAAATCTACAACTAATTGTCTGTAGAAGACTAAGCAAGTTGGGACACCCTAGCTTGCTTTTTTGATCAATACACAGCAACAGAGGTATGAAATGATAACAGCAAAAGATGTGGCCAAGGCCCATAAAATATTAAGTGGAGTCGTTGTCAATACGCCCCTTGAATACGACCACTATTTATCTGAAAAATATGGGGCAAAGATTTATTTGAAAAAAGAAAATGCCCAACGCGTTCGTTCTTTCAAAATTCGTGGTGCTTACTTTGCGATCTCTCAATTATCAAAAGAAGAGCGTGAGCGTGGGGTAGTGTGTGCTTCTGCGGGAAACCATGCGCAAGGGGTTGCTTATACTTGTAATGAAATGAAGATTCCAGCGACCATCTTCATGCCGATTACGACACCGCAACAAAAGATCGGTCAAGTCCGATTCTTTGGTGGGGATTATGTAACAATCAAGTTAGTTGGGGATACCTTCGACGCTTCAGCGAAGGCAGCACAAGAATTTACTCTTGCAGAAAAACGGACCTTTATTGACCCATTTGATGATCCAAACGTACAGGCTGGTCAAGGAACAGTGGCCTACGAAATCCTTGAGGAAGCTCGAAAAGAATCGATTGCTTTTGATGCAGTCCTTGTTCCTGTGGGAGGTGGTGGCCTCATTTCAGGTGTTTCAACCTACATCAAAGAAACAGAGCCTAGGATTGAGGTCATTGGGGTAGAGGCCGAAGGGGCACGCTCCATGAAGGCTGCTTTTGAAGCAGGGGGCCCAGTCAAATTACCAGAAATTGATAAATTTGCAGATGGGATTGCCGTGCAAAAAGTAGGACAATTAACCTATGAAGTAACCCGTCAGCATGTGGAAACCCTGGTTGGGGTCGATGAAGGTTTGATTTCAGAGACTTTGATTGATCTTTATTCTAAGCAAGGAATTGTTGCCGAACCAGCGGGAGCTGCTAGTGTGGCATCTCTAGAGATCTTGCGCGAATACATCAAGGGTAAAACGATCTGTTGTATTATCTCAGGTGGGAATAATGATATTAACCGCATGCCTGAAATGGAAGAACGTGCCTTGATCTACGATGGAGTGAAACACTACTTTATCGTCAACTTCCCACAACGTCCAGGAGCCCTTCGCGAGTTTGTAAATGATATCTTAGGGCCAAATGATGATATCACACGTTTTGAATACATCAAGCGCGCTAGTAAGGGAACAGGCCCTGTCTTGATTGGGGTTACTTTAGCCAATAAACATGACTATGCAGGTTTGGTCAACCGTATCGAGCGTTTTGATCCGTCTTTCATTAACTTGAACGGCAATGAAACACTCTATAATATGCTCGTCTGAGTATTATACAGAAACAATCGACCATTTAAGCAATATATTTTTAAGGAATATATTGCTTTTTTATCAATACTTGTGATATGATATGCGTAAATTAAAAGGAGGAACTTTTTATGCCTGGATTTATTATCTTTGTTTTATTCTTGCTACTGGTTGCAGGATTCATTGTGATTAGCTCACTATATGTGGTCAAGCAACAATCCGTTGCCATCATCGAGCGCTTCGGACGTTATCAAAAAATTAGCGATAGTGGCATTCATATGCGAGCGCCTTTTGGTATCGATAAAATTGCAGCACGAGTTCAATTGCGCGTCTTGCAGAGTGAGATCGTGGTTGAAACAAAAACTCAGGATAACGTATTCGTTACCATGAATGTGGCGACGCAATACCGAGTGAACGAAAGCAACGTAAAGGATGCCTACTACAAGTTGATGCGTCCAGAATCACAGATTAAATCATACATTGAAGATGCTTTGCGCTCTTCTGTTCCCAAGTTGACCTTGGATGAATTATTTGAGAAAAAAGATGAAATCGCCCTTGAAGTTCAAAAACAAGTGGCAGAAGAAATGTCAACTTATGGATATATTATTGTAAAAACCTTGATCACCAAAGTTGAGCCAGATGCCGAAGTGAAACAATCCATGAACGAGATCAATGCGGCGCAAAGAAAACGCGTGGCAGCTCAGGAATTGGCAGAAGCAGACAAGATCAAGATCGTTACTGCTGCCGAAGCTGAGGCGGAAAAAGACCGCTTGCACGGGGTCGGTATTGCCGAGCAACGGAAGGCTATTGTCGATGGATTGGCAGACTCTATTAAAGAGTTAAAAGGAGCCAATGTAGACTTGACCGAAGAGCAAATCATGTCTATTCTGTTAACCAATCAGTACTTAGATACCTTAAATAATTTTGCAGATAAGGAAGGGAATAATACGATTTTCCTACCAGCTAACCCAGATGGCGTCGAAAACATTCGTACACAAATATTATCAGCCCTGAAAGCAAAGTAAACTTTTTCTCGTTTTTTAAAAAAGGTTCGTATTTTCAGCGATTTTAGTTGACAAAATGTGCAAAACAATTTATATTAGTATTGGAAATAATAATATAGGAGAAAGATCATGGCTAAATCGAACTTTGAAAAAGTAGAATCAGTTGTTGGATGGGTACGCGATAAGAAAATTACGGGATATCGTATCAGTAAAGAAACAAATGCCCGTGAAATGTCTATCATTGCCTTGGCTCAAGGACGTGCAAAAGTGAAAAACATCTCGTTTGAAACTGCACTCGGATTGATTGATTTTTATGACAAAAATCATCAAAAATTCGAAGATTAATTTGTTGTTCCAATTGAAAACCAGAGAGTTTCCTCTCTGGTTTTTTTCTATGCCTTAAAAGAAGAGGAGGTACAAAAAACAGCTTGCTTCCATACTGGTAAGCAAACTGTTTTAAGAGATTAGTGTAAGAAGCGTTGAAGGAATTCCTTGGTCCGTTCTTCTTTGGGATTACTAAAGATTTCTTTTGGATCTCCCTGCTCAGCAATGACCCCCTTGTCCATGAAGATGACACGGCTAGAGACATCGCGGGCAAATTCCATTTCGTGGGTTACGACGATCATGGTCAAACCTTCTTTAGCGAGGTCCTGCATGATTTTCAAGACTTCTCCAACCATTTCTGGATCTAGGGCAGAAGTGGGTTCATCGAAGAGAATGGCATCAGGATCCATAGAGAGGGCACGTGCGATAGCGACCCGTTGTTTTTGGCCTCCTGAAAGTTGTTTCGGACGGGCAGCCCAATATTGAGATCCCATACCGACTTTTTCAAGGTTTTCTTTGGCAACTTTTTCTGCGGTTTCACGATCACGCTTGAGGACGGTTGTTTGTGCAACGATCGTATTTTCTAAAACATTTAAATTTTCAAAGAGATTAAAGCTTTGGAACACCATCCCCAATTTCTCGCGGTAGTGGGTAAGATCATACTCAGGATCAAGAACATTTTGCCCACGATAGAGAATCTCTCCAGCAGTAGGAGTCTCTAGAAGATTGATGGAGCGAAGAAAGGTTGATTTTCCGCTACCTGAGCTCCCGATGATGGAGATCACCTCTCCTTTTTCAACCGTGAGCGAAATATCTTTCAAAACCTCATTTTGACCATAAGATTTTTTTAAATGTTGGATTTCAAGAATTTTTTCTGCCATTATTTCACCTCATTGACTTGCATTTGATTGGCACCTGTAGTATAAGTATCAGAATCTAAGCGACGTTCGATGTAGCGAAGAATTCGTGTGATGGTAAAGGTGAGAACGAAGTAAATCACAGCGATGATCGTAAAGGTTGGGAAGTATTGGTAGTTTTGAGTTGCGACCGTATTTCCTGTAAAGTACAGTTCAACTACAGAGATAACATTCAAAACAGATGTATCCTTGATGTTAATAACAAATTCATTCCCTGTTGCTGGCAAGATATTGCGAACAACCTGTGGAAGGACGACCTTGCGCATGGTTTGTCCATGGGTCATTCCTAGAGCAGTCGCTGCTTCAAACTGACCTGGATCCACTGCTAAGATCCCACCACGAACAATCTCACTCATGTAAGCTCCGGTATTGATTGATACGATAAAGATGGCGGCCCAGGTACGATCCAAGGAAATGTTGAAGGCTTGGGCGGAACCATAGAAAATGACCATGGATTGAACGATCATCGGAGTTCCACGGAAGATTTCAATGTAGACATTGAGGAACCAACCAAAGGCAGTTTGACATCCAGCAAGGAATTTATTTTTAGCCTTCGGAGCTGTTCGGAAGACACCGATTAACAAACCGATAATCAACCCAGCGATAGTCCCAGTCATAGAGATTAAGAGGGTCATTCCAGTTCCCCGTAAGAACTGTGGGCCATTATCCTTTAAAATCTTCATCATTTGGCTAAAGAATGTCTGCTTATCATCACTAGCATCACTGGAAGCTGGTTGCTTCTTAATCATATCATCCATGAGTTTGACTTGGTCTTCAGACGAAATCTTAGCTAGTGCGGCATTGACTTGGTCAATTCTAGTGTCGCCCTTCTTCATCCCGATAGCGATGGTCGCATCTTCTTCCCCAACTTCAAATCCTTTTTTGAATTGAATCATCTTAAATTTAGAATTAGCGGACTCGGCGGTTAGGGCTTCGGGACGTTCAGAAACATAGGCATCGATAACACCTGATTCTAAAGCTTGCCGCATCTGGGCGAAATCACCCATTGCAATTTCTTGTTTCACACCCTTTAGTTGGGAAATGAGAGAATAGAGGTAGACCCCTTGTTGAGAGGTTACCTTTGCGTCCTTAAAGTCATCTAGGTTAGTAGCATTTGCATATTTTCCATCTTTGCGAACGAGCATGACCGGTTCACTGGTATAGTAGCTCTTGGAGAAGGCGACCTCTTTTTTACGTTCAGCGGTTGGACTCATCCCAGCGATAATCATATCGATTTTACCAGAAGTGAGTGCTGGAATTAAACCGTTCCAAGATGTTTTTACGATCAGAGGTTTTTTACCTAACTCCTCAGCAACTTTTTTGGCGATTTGGACATCGTATCCATTGGCATATTGATTGGTACCGTCAATTTTAACAGCTCCATTTGCATCATCTTCTTGGGTCCAGTTGAAAGGAGCATAAGCTGCTTCCATCCCAATACGTAAATATTCATCTGCATGAGCAATCTGTGTAATCCCTAAGCAAATGAAAAGCCCTGTTAAGAGCGCAAATATTGTTTTTTTCATTTTTTCTCCTCTTCCTTATTTTAACTTCTCCTATTGTACAGTAAAATAGGTTGCATTTCAAATATGGTCCTCTTTTTATTTAAAAAATGCTATAATAATACAAAGGAGCGTGATCAAATGAAAAAGTATTTGTATGTTTTTTTCGCCTTTCTGGCCTGCCTTTTTGTCAGTCAGAACGTCCATGCATCTAGCCCCTCTTATGATGTATTGTACTATGGTGGAACCTTGACCTTGGACAACTGGGACGACGCCACCTATGAGGAGGAATTGGTCTATTATTTCAAAGATTCTTACAGAGGGCAGTATGTTAGTCTAGGGACGGCGGGAAACATGCCACAAGGCTTTGCAATTGAGATGCCGCCAAAGGTTGAGGTGGAAGGCCGTGATCTTCAAAGAGAACCTGAGATTACGAATCTAGGTGATGGCTACCGAGTGAAAATTTATAACAGTGGTGTGGCGACAGATACAGTCAAAATTAAAGTCACATGGAAATTAAAAAATCTTCTTTATTCACACAAGGATATCTTGCAGTTGAACTGGAAACCAATTACTGATGGCGATCAGAAGGTGGATGAAGTTCAATTTCGTGTCATTCCTAAGTTCGCACCTGCCAATGCCCAATCGGAACTGTATATCCATACAGCCTTTATGGGACCAGATGTGACTGTAAAAAAAGAAGATGGAATCTATTCTGCTACTTTCTATAACTTGGGCAAGGGAAAAGCGGTGGAGTTGTATGGATACTGGTTGAAGTCAGACTTATCTACTTTGTATGATTCTGGTCGAAATACAGGATTGACCAAATTGGATGAATTTCATAAGAACCAAGCTAAAATTGATCAAGAAAAATACTGGACACGCATGTTTTGGAAATGGATCTTGCCAGCCTTAATTATTGCACTCTGGCTTCTTTCTCTCTTGGGTCGCAATCGGTTCAAAAAAATGATTTGGCCTGGTGTTACCTATCCGACCGATACTCGTCTTTATGAGATTCCACAGGACATTGCACCTCTGATTATGAGTTCGGTTGTTTATTCAGCTGAACTAGATGAGGCTTCCCCGACCAATAAAGAGAAGGCGACTCCTCCGGTATTTACATTTGAAAAAATGCTTCAAGCCACTTTGCTGGATTTGATGGATCGTGGAGTGATTGTCTACGAGCAACAAGGAAATGAAGTGGTTTTGACCAGAAAGTCTCATGGACATGTGGATGATTTTGAACGCTCCTTTATGAATATGGCTTTTGGAGATCAGGTTTCCTGTCCTGTTAACCGTCTCTTTGAGAATTATAAATTTAGTGATGATGTATACAAACATGCCAAAAAAGCAGATCAAGATGCCATTCGTTCACTAGGAAGTTGGGCTCAGGGTCGCTTTGATACGGCTGTCAACCAAGTGGCCAGAGATGTTCATCGCAAGGTGGAAGATCTCCATTTGCCAAGCTACTATCGTCCTTTAGAAGCAAAAGAAGAAGCGCAAGCTAGACGAAGTCTCTTCTTTGGTTGGGCTGCTTGGTTTATCGCCTTTGGAGCAGAAATCTTTGCCATCTTTGGGATGGGTTGGTTCTCTGTTCCTTGTTTGATAGGGATCCTCATACTTTGGTTTATGCCAGCGCGCTTCAATGGCGTCTTTAAGGCTTGCTTACGAGATGGGGTTGTCAATGTTGCGGGTGCTGAGCAACGCTATTACTGGGATAGTTTTGGTCGGATGTTAAAAGAGATTGCTCACCTCAACGATGCAGAGTTGCAGTCTCTAGTCCTATGGAACCGCTTATTGGTCTATGCGGCCTTGTATGGTGTAGCCGATCAGGTCACAAAGGTCATGAAACTTCGGAATATTCAGTTAGAAAATCAAGCCTTAAATGCTTTCGTTTACACCCCATTCTATCATGATGTAACCCACTCAAGTCATGCCATGTCTACTTATGGATCGACAGCATCGACAGCTAGTCATTTCACAGTTTCTTCTGGTAGTGGAGGAGGCTTCTCTGGCGGCGGAGGCGGAGGAGGCTTTGGTGCCTTCTAAGCAGTACTAAGAATGGTCTTGGTCGCTCTTTCCCTTCTAGTTCGGAAGGCCTGGTCCGGTCCATAGATTTATGATATAATAGAGCAAATGTAAGTTTAGGAGAAAAAGATGTTTCTGATCGAATTAATCAAGGCGATCCTTTTTGGGATTGTCGAGGGGATTACAGAATGGCTACCGATCTCAAGTACAGGTCACTTGATTCTACTACAGGATTTTGTGCAGTTTAAAAACCAAGATCCAGCCTTTATGGAGATGTTCAATGTTGTGATCCAATTGGGTGCGATCCTAGCGGTTGTGGTAATTTATTTTGATAAATTATACCCCTTCAAACCTGGTAAATCTCCACTAGAAGTACGTCGGACCTGGCAATTATGGGCAAAAGTTGCAGTTGCAACCCTCCCTCTTGTCTTTGTTTTTAAATTAGATGATTGGTTTGAGGCGCATTTCCACAATTCGATTTCCGTTGCAATTATGTTGATTACCTACGGGATTGCCTTTATCTATTTGGAAAGACGGGAACAAGTCGAACCTGCAGTGACGGAATTGCATAAGCTACCTTATCGAACCGCTCTTTATATCGGACTTTTCCAAGTCTTATCGCTATTTCCAGGTACAAGCCGTTCAGGTGCTACGATTGTAGGGGGCTTGATCAATGGTGTTAGTCGTCCAGTGGTGACAGAGTTTACCTTTTATCTGGGTATCCCAGCTATGTTTGGGGCTAGCCTCTTAAAGGTCGGGAAATTCGCTCTTGGCGGGCATTCACTTGCACTAGGGCAACTCTTTATTCTACTGGTAGCGATGGGAGTAGCCTTCGTGGTCAGCATGTACGCCATCCGCTTCTTGACAGATTATGTGAAAAATCATGATTTCACTGTCTTTGGGAAATACCGTATTGTTCTTGGTTCCATCTTGTTATTGTATGGCCTCTTCCGTGTTATTTTCTAAGAGAACGGTTGAACTCGATAAAATTGTTTATTGAGGTTGGAGACTTTTGTCCCGACCTCTTTTCTATGCATCCTTTTTTTGAATTCTATCCATTTTTTTAGTATAATAGTAAGACTAGAAGTATGAGGTTATGCTATGAAGATGAAGCAAATTAGTGATTCAACAATTAAGATCACGATCCAACTAGAAGACTTAGAAGAACGCGGAATGGAAATTGCTGATTTCCTTGTCCCACAAGAAAAAACAGAAGAATTTTTCTATGCCATCTTGGATGAGCTCGAAATGCCAGAAAGCTTCCTGGATAGCGGGATGCTGAGCTTTCGTGTGACACCAAAACCAGATAAATTGGATGTTTTTGTTACCAAATCAAAAATTGATCAACAATTGGATTTTGAGGATTTGTCAGATCTTCCTGATATGGAAGAATTGTCGCGCATGACGCCAGATGAATTTATCAAAACCTTGGAAAAAACGATCTCTGATAAGACAAAAGGGGATGCAGAAGCTATTCACCATTTGGAACAAGAGGAGTTACGTGACAATCAAGAACAAGATCCTACATCTGAAGCACCAGTAAGTCAGTATATTTATTACATTTTGCGTTTTTCAAATATCCAGCAAGCAGTTGCCTTTTCAAAAATGGTCAGTTTTCCAGTGGATACCTCTGAATTATACAAAATGGGATCCGATTATTATTTAACCGTCTTGATCGATACAGAGGATCAACCAACTCAATATCCGACCTGGTTACTGGCCATCATTCGGGAGTATGCAGATGATTCAGAAGTGACACGAGCCGTTCTGCAGGAACACGGCCACTTATTGATGGTGTCTGGTGCGATTGAGAATTTGAAGAAAGTTGCTAGCTTATGATGTCCTTTTCCTTGCAATTTGTTCTGGTGCTGATTGGGACTTTTATGATTGCCTTGGTATTGACGCCCTTGGTTCGCTTATTCTCCTTTAAGATTGATGCAGTGGATTATCCGAATGCGCGTCGGATCAATACCAAGCCCATGCCAAGCGCGGGTGGACTGTCTATTGTGATCGCTTTTTCAATTGCGACTCTCGTCTTTATTCCTATGCTGACATCCACCACTGCCCCAATCAAAAGTTACCTATCCTATACCTTGCCGGTCGTAGGAGCGGGATGGATTATTGCTCTCACAGGCTTGATTGATGATGTAAAAGAGTTGTCAGCCAAGAAAAAGATGATCGGTATCCTGCTTGCAGCGAGTCTAGTCTGGTTTTTGACCGATTTTCGGCTGAATGATTTCAAGATTCCATTTGGTGGTCCCTTACTTCATTTTGAACCGTGGCTTTCCTATCTTTTGACAGTGATTTGGATTGTTGCCATTACCAATGCGGTCAATCTGATTGATGGATTAGATGGATTGGTGAGTGGGGTCTCTATTATTTCCTTGGTGACAATGGGGATTGTGTCCTATTTCTTTCTACCAGTACCCAATCTCTTTCTGACCATGACCATCTTTGTCTTGGTTGCGTCCATTGCAGGTTTCTTTCCCTTTAACTACCATCCGGCCATTCTCTATTTGGGAGACACCGGTGCCTTGTTTATCGGATTTATGATTTCTGTCTTGTCCTTACAAGGCTTGAAAAATGCAACGGCAGTTGCGGTAGTCACCCCAATGATTATCCTCGGAGTACCGATTACAGATACCTTTTTAGCCATTATCCGTCGGACCCTGTCTGGTCAAAAATTTTATAAACCGGATCGCAATCACTTGCACCACCGACTTCTGTCTCTGGGCTTGACACATCGGGGAACTGTATTGGTGATCTATGGAATTTCGATGATCTTCTCCTTGATTTCTCTCTTGCTCAACATCTCGAGTCGCATTGGGGGCGTCCTACTTGTGATCGGGCTCTTGTTTGGAGTAGAGTTGTTAGCAGAATTGATCGGGGTACTGGGTCCACATCATAGTCCTTTGTTAAATCTTCTGCGCTATATAGGGAATTCTTCCTACCGGGAGGAAGTTCGTCAAAAACGAAAAGAAAAAACTAAATAAGAATAGTTCTAATCAAAAGAAAAGCCATTTAGGCTTTTTTTTGATATACTTGAAAGGTAAAAAAATACTTTGTGATGAAGGAATCTTTGCTTTGAGAACCTTCTAGACTTCAAAGTAAAAAGAAAGGGAATGCAATGTCGACATTAGAAATTAAAGACCTTCACGTTGAAATTGAAGGCAAAGAAATTTTAAAAGGTGTAAACCTGACCCTAAAAACTGGTGAGATCGCAGCCATCATGGGACCAAACGGAACAGGGAAATCTACTCTGTCAGCCGCCATTATGGGAAACCCAAATTATGAAGTAACCAAAGGGGAGATTCTCTTTGATGGTGTCAACATCTTGGAATTGGAAGTAGACGAACGTGCACGGATGGGCTTGTTCCTTGCCATGCAATACCCTTCAGAAATCCCAGGGATTACGAATGCAGAATTTTTACGTGCAGCCATGAATGCTGGTAAAGAAGAGGACGAGAAGATCTCTATTCGTGATTTCATCAAAAAATTGGATGAAAAGATGGAATTGCTCAACATGAAAGAAGAAATGGCAGAACGCTATTTGAACGAAGGCTTCTCTGGTGGTGAGAAAAAACGCAATGAAATCCTTCAATTGTTGATGTTGGAACCAACATTTGCCCTTTTGGACGAAATTGACTCTGGTTTGGATATTGATGCTCTTAAGGTCGTATCTAAAGGGGTTAATGCAATGCGGGGTGAAGGTTTTGGAGCGATGATCATCACCCACTACCAACGTTTGTTGAACTACATTACTCCAGATGTCGTCCATGTCATGATGGAAGGCCGTGTCGTGCTTTCAGGTGGGCCAGAATTGGCTGCACGCTTGGAACGTGAAGGCTATGCACAACTTGCAGAAGAACTCGGTTACGACTATAAAGAAGAACTATAACCTGATGACAAGTGATCTAATGTTGTCATAAAATCAAACAGATAGTATCTTTATTAGGAGAAAAAAATGAGTATTGAAAATATTACCCTCTTTTCGGAACTGCATGCTGAGCCAAGCTGGCTGCAAGATTTACGAAAAAAAGCTTTTGACAAGATCGATCAGTTGGAATTGCCAGCCATTGAACGCGTCAAATTTCACCGCTGGAATCTTGGGGATGGGACGATCACAGAAAGCGAGGCTTCTGCCAATGTTCCCGATTTTACAGCCCTCGATTCAAACTTAAAATTGGTACAAGTTGGAACTCAAACTGTATTTGAACAGGTGCCACAAGCCTTGGCAGACCAAGGAGTTCTTTTTACAGATTTCCATACTGCCCTAGAAGAAATTCCTCAGGTAGTGGAAGACTACTTTATGTCTTCGGTTAAATACGACGATGATAAACTAGCAGCATACCACACGGCTTATTTTAATAGTGGGGCTGTGCTATATGTTCCAGATAACGTCGAAATTTCAGAACCAATCGAAGGTATTTTCTACCAGGATAGCGACAGTGATGTACCTTTTAATAAGCACATTTTGATTATCGCAGGTAAAAACAGCAAGTTTAGCTATTTGGAACGCCTAGAATCAAAAGGTGAAGGCTCAGCAACAGCAACTGCTAATGTGACGGTTGAGGTGATCGCCCGCTCAGGTGCCCAAGTGAAATTTGCGGCGATTGACCGTCTGGGTGAAAATGTCACAGCCTACATCAGTCGACGTGGAAAACTAGGTCAGGATGCCAGCATTGATTGGGCTATCGGTGTTATGAACGAAGGCAACGTGGTTGCAGATTTTGACAGTGACTTGGTTGGAAACGGAAGTCATGCAGATTTGAAAGTCGTTGCCTTATCAAGCGGTCGTCAGGTGCAAGGAATTGACACCCGCGTGACCAACTTTGGTTGCAACTCGATCGGAAATATCTTGCAACACGGGGTTATTCTTGAAAAAGGAACCTTGACCTTCAACGGAATTGGTCATATTATCAAGGGGGCTAAAGGAGCTGATGCTCAGCAAGAAAGCCGTGTTTTGATGTTATCGGACCAAGCGCGTTCAGATGCCAACCCAATCCTCTTGATTGATGAAAATGACGTTACAGCAGGCCATGCTGCATCGATCGGTCAAGTGGACCCAGAAGATATGTATTACCTCATGAGTCGTGGTCTGGATCAACACACAGCAGAACGCTTAGTGGTGCGTGGTTTCTTGGGATCTGTTATTGTTGAAATCCCAGTTAAAGAAGTACGTGATGAAATGATTGCTACCATCGAAGAAAAGTTATCTCAACGCTAAGGAGAAACAATGCTAGATAAAAATACGATTGCTCAAGATTTTCCCATTCTCGATCAACTAGTTCACGATGAGCCTTTGGTTTATCTAGATAATGCAGCGACGACGCAAAAACCTAAACGTGTTCTTGAAGCAGTTAATCACTATTATTTGCAAGATAACGCCAATGTTCATCGTGGAGTCCATACTTTGGCTGAACGAGCGACAGCAGCCTATGAGGCAGCGCGTGAGAAAGTCAGAAAATTTATCAATGCTTCATCAACCAAGGAAGTGCTCTTTACAAGAGGGACAACGACCGGACTCAACTGGGTAGCCCGCTACGCAGAAGAAGTCCTAAAGGAAGGGGATGAGGTCCTGATTTCCATCATGGAACATCACTCCAATATCATTCCTTGGCAGCAAGCCTGCAAGAAGACGGGAGCAAAACTGGTCTATGTCTATCTAAAAGATGGCTTACTGGATATGCAGGACTTAAAGAGCAAGCTTAGTGAGAAGACAAAATTTGTCTCCATCACCCATGCTTCGAATGTCTTAGGGGTGGTCAATCCGATCAAGGAAATTGCTCGATTAGCTCATGAAGTTGGAGCGATCATGGTCGTAGATGGGGCTCAATCAACCCCTCATATGGCCATTGATGTACAAGACTTAGATGCGGATTTCTTTGCTTTTTCTGGCCACAAGATGGCTGCACCAACAGGGATTGGTGTCCTCTATGGGAAGGAAGAAATCTTAGAGCAAATGTCTCCGATCGAGTTTGGGGGCGAGATGATTGACTTTGTTTACGAGCAATCTGCCTCTTGGAAGGAATTGCCTTGGAAATTTGAAGCTGGAACCCCTAATATGGCTGGTGCAATTGGTCTTGGTGCAGCGATCGATTATTTAGAGGAGTTGGGAATGGACCAGGTAGAAACCCATGAGCATGAATTGATTGCCTATGTGTTTCCAAAATTACAGGCTATTGAAGGCTTGACCATCTATGGTTCCCAAGACTTAGCCCAACGTTCTGGCGTCATTTCCTTCAATCTAGGAGATCTCCATCCGCATGACTTAGCAACAGCACTAGATTATGAAGGAATTGCCGTTCGTGCAGGCCACCACTGTGCACAACCGCTCCTTCAATACCTGCAAGTTCCAGCAACAACGAGAGCAAGTTTTTATATCTACAACACCAAAGCGGACTGTGATAAATTAATTGAGGCATTGATCAAAGCAAAGGAGTTTTTCAATGGCACTTTCTAAATTAGATTCGCTGTACATGGCGGTCGTAGCCGATCATTCAAAACACCCCCACCACCAAGGACAGATTGAAGATGTTGATCAGATCCAACTCAACAATCCAACTTGTGGAGATGTGATCCAGTTAAGTGTGAAATTTGATGAGAATGACAGGGTGGAAGATATTGCCTTTGTGAATTCAGGCTGTACGATCTCAACCGCTTCAGCTAGTATGATGACGGATGCTGTAATGGGAAAAACAAAAGAGGAAGTCGAAGAATTAGCACAGGTTTTTTCAGAAATGGTCCAAGGCCAGTCAGATCCTCGCCAAGAGGAATTGGGAGACGCAGCCTTCTTATCTGGAGTCTCAAAATTCCCACAACGGATTAAATGTGCGACCCTCTCCTGGAATGCTCTTAAAAAAGCGATCGAACGTAGCAAATAATTAAAAGAAGAAACAGAGAAAGAAAGGAAATTATGGCTGAAGAAAGAGTCGAACCGAAACCAATTGATCTCGGTGAATATAAATTTGGATTTCACGATGACGTTCAACCCATTCTCTCTACCGGGAAGGGATTGAATGAAGCGGTTATTCGTGAATTGTCTGCAGCAAAAAATGAACCAGAATGGATGCTCGAATTCCGTTTGAAATCTTTTGAAACCTTCAAAAAGATGCCCATGCAAACCTGGGGAGCCGATCTATCAGAAATTGACTTTGATGATTTGATCTATTATCAAAAACCTTCGGATAAACCTGCCCGTTCATGGGACGAAGTCCCAGAGAAAATCAAGGAAACCTTTGAGCGTATCGGGATTCCTGAAGCGGAACGTGCTTACTTAGCGGGGGCTTCTGCTCAGTATGAATCAGAAGTGGTTTACCACAATATGAAAGAAGAGTTTGAAAAGTTGGGGATTATCTTTACCGATACGGATTCTGCCCTAAAAGAATATCCAGACCTTTTCAAACAGTATTTTGCGAAGTTAGTACCACCAACGGACAACAAATTGGCTGCCCTCAACTCAGCAGTCTGGTCTGGTGGAACCTTCATTTATGTGCCAAAAGGCGTAAAAGTAGACGTTCCCCTTCAAACTTACTTCCGTATCAACAATGAAAATACAGGTCAGTTTGAGCGTACCTTGATTATCGTGGATGAGGGGGCAAGTGTTCACTATGTAGAAGGCTGTACAGCACCGACCTATTCAAGCAATAGCCTCCATGCAGCGATTGTTGAGATCTTTGCCTTGGATGGTGCATACATGCGCTACACGACTATCCAAAACTGGTCAGACAATGTCTACAACTTAGTCACCAAGCGGGCCAAAGCACAAAAAGATGCCACTGTTGAGTGGATCGATGGGAACTTAGGAGCGAAGACGACCATGAAGTACCCATCTGTTTATCTAGATGGAGAAGGAGCGCGTGGGACCATGTTGTCCATTGCCTTTGCGAATGCAGGTCAACACCAAGATACAGGTGCCAAGATGATCCACAATGCACCTCACACTAGCTCGTCTATCGTATCCAAATCCATCGCGAAGGGTGGCGGAAAGGTAGACTACCGTGGACAAGTTACCTTTAACAAAAATTCCAAGAAATCAGTTTCTCACATCGAGTGTGACACCATTATCATGGATGATTTATCTGCATCAGATACGATTCCATTTAATGAAATCCACAACTCACAAGTTGCTTTGGAGCACGAAGCCAAGGTTTCAAAAATTTCAGAAGAGCAACTGTATTATTTGATGAGTCGTGGTTTGTCTGAATCAGAAGCGACAGAAATGATTGTCATGGGATTTGTAGAGCCCTTTACAAAAGAACTTCCAATGGAATATGCCGTTGAGTTAAACCGACTCATTAGCTACGAAATGGAAGGATCTGTTGGATAATTCGTTTTAATAGCAAAATAAAATCACAATGGATTTGACTCCATTGTGATTTTTTTGCTTATAATTTTTCGTTGACATAACGGACGAATTCATTCCACCAAACCTTTAAGAAAAAGCTTTTCTCAATGGTTCTTCCTGCTACCATATCGACCGTTGGTTCTTGATCTTCTAAGTAGCCACGTCCGATTTTATCTGGATCAGTGTAGTGTAATTTTCCAAGACTTGTGCCTGATTTGACAGGTGCTCGGAATGATTCTTGGTTACTCTTGAATTGAATTTTTGGTTCCGCTTGACTACCTTGCTTTTCGACGATATAGAAGTCTTTTTTTGCAACAGCTAAAACAGTCTCTGACTTCCCATCCATGATAGTTGCCTTACTTTTTCCGTAGGGATCTCCTTTTTTGACGACGATGGAAGAAACAAAGGTCCGTACCACGTAGTTCATCAGAGAAGAAGTAGCCACAAAGCGTGCGTATGGATCACCGTCAACTGCCTCAACTCCTAGGACAACTGTGATCATATGGATGCCATTTTGCGTCGTTGATGCAGCAAAGGTGATGCCTCCTTTGGTAGAGTTGCTGACCCGAAGGCCGTCAACGCCTGAACGGTAATTCGGCATGCCTTCTAGCATCAGATTGGGGTTTTCAATCTGCGTGTTTGAAAAAAGAGCAGTGGGTTTTGAAGTATATTTGGTCACTTCAGGAAAATCCTGGAGTAAGTGCTTGGCAATGACAGCAATATCATAAGCACTCAATTGATTTTCGTCTCCTTTCCCGTCAGGATCTCCGCTGATGGTTTGAGTATTTAATCCGGTAGCATTAATTAAATGAGGAGATTGAATGCCCCATTCAGAAAGTTTTTGCTTCATTTTTTCAACGAAGCTTTTTTCGGAGCCCCCCACTTTCTCAGCTAAGGCCAAGGCAGCAGTGCTAGAATTTCCAACTAAAAGAGCAGTCAATAACTGTTCAACCGTATATTGGTTCGCTTCCATAGGAAGAGTACCAGCACCTTCGATATCATTTAAGGCCAGAGCTTTCTCAGACAATTTGATAGGATCTTTTAGAGAAAGTTTTTTTTCATGAATGGCTTCGAAAATCAGATAAGTGGTCAAGAGTGTAGATAGTCCCCCCACATCTCGCTTTTTCTCTGAATCCTTTTCATATAAGATTTTACCTGTATCAGCTTCAACAGCAATAGCACTTTGAGCAGGAAGTTCTAGCTCATCTGCTAGAACAACTTGATAAGGTAAACTGCATAACAGCAGCATGAAGGTTAAAAAAGAAAGAAAGAATTTTTTCACAGTTGTTTCCTCGTTGCTTAGTCCTCTCTATTGTATCATACAAATGATCAATGGAAAATCGTAAAATCATCAATTAGGCTAAAAAGTCAATCATAGCAAGGCTTTTGGATGGGGTTGAAGCGAATATTCAGAAAATTTAGTTTACTTTTTTTTCTACTTGTGATATAATCTTAAACAAATCTAAAAAAACTATTGGAGAATTCCTATGAAAAAAGGTAAAGTATTCGCAGTTGCCGGAGTAACACTCCTTGCAGCTGGATTGTTGGCTGCATGTTCTGGTTCAAACACTAGCAAAGCAAGCTCAGGCGAAGACAAAAACTATGGTTATGTCTACACAGATGATCCTCAAACTTTGGACTACACTGTATCTTCTAAAGCTGCTACACATGATATCACTACAAACGTCGTAGATGGTTTGATGGCAAATGACAAGTATGGTAATCTCGTACCATCACTTGCAGAAGATTGGTCTGTTTCAAAAGATGGTTTGACTTATACCTACAAGATTCGTAAAGGGGTTAAGTGGTACGATGCAGACGGTGAAGAACATGGCGAAGTGACAGCTAAAGACTTTGTAACAGGTTTGAAACACGCTGCTGATAAAAAATCGGAAACTCTTTCACTAGTTCAAGGCTCAATCAAAGGCTTGGATGATTATGTACAAGGAAAAACTACAGACTTCAGCCAAGTTGGTGTCAAAGCTGTTGATGATTACACACTTCAATACACATTGAACAAACCTGAAACCTTCTGGAACTCTAAAACAACAAACGGAATCTTGTTCCCAATTAGCACAGATTTCTTGAAGAGTAAGGGAGATGATTTTGGTCAACCAAACGATGTGAAGTCAATCCTTGCAAACGGACCTTTCCTTCTTAAATCTATTACGTCAAAATCATCTGTTGTATTTGAAAAGAATGACAACTACTGGGATAAGAAAAACGTTCACCTTAAAGAAGTGAAACTTACCTACTACGATGGATCAGACCAAGATTCATTGGCGCGTGGTTTCTCTGATGGTGCTTATACAGCTGCTCGTCTTTTCCCAGCAAGTTCAAACTTTGCAACTGTATCTAAAAAATACAAAGACAACATCTATAATACACCGGCTGGTTCAGGGGTAGCGGTTCTTGGTTTCAACATTGACCGTCAATCATACAAACATACTGCTAAGAAATCAGATGCTGAAAAGACTGCGACTAAGAAAGCAATCTTGAACAAAGATTTCCGTCAAGCTATCACTTTTGCCTTGAACCGTGAAAACTACTCAGCGCAAGTAAATAGTAAAGCATTTGCTAAACCAGCTATCCGTAATACCTATACAGCTCCAGCTTTTGTACAAGTTAATGGGAAAGACTTTGGAGATGTGGTTGCAGATAAGTTGACTACTTATGGAGACCAATGGAAAGGTGTCAACCTTGCAGATGGTCAAGATGGTCTTTATAACAAAGACAAAGCAAAAGCACAACTTGAAAAAGCAAAAGCTGAACTTCAAAAAGATGGCGTTCAATTCCCAATTCATATTGACGTACCAGTAGCACAAAACTCTACAAACTTTGTTTCACGGATGCAATCATTGAAACAAACAGTGGAAGATACTCTTGGTAAAGACAATGTTGTCCTTGACCTTCAAATGATGGACCAAGACGAAGTGTTGAACATCACGTTGAATGTTCCATCAGCTGCAGATGCAGATTGGGATCTTCAAGGATTGGTCGGATGGAACCCAGACTACGATGATCCATCAACTTACCTTGATACTCTTCAACCTTCATCAGAAGACCAAACAAAAGTTTACCTTGGTTTTGCAGGTGGTGTAGATAATGCTTCAGCCAAAGCAGTTGGCTTGGATGAGTATGCGAAACTTCTTGCAGACGCTAATAGCGAATCACTTGATGTAGCTAAACGTTACGAAAAATATGCTACTGCTCAAGCTTGGTTGAGTGACAGTGCCTTGGTAATCCCAACAATGTCAAGCACAGGCGCAGCAACAGTTGTTTCTAAAGTGGTTCCATTCTCTGGCCCATCAGCTCAAACAGGTAACAAAGGATCTGCTTACTTCAAATATGTAGAAGTTCAAGATGAACCTGTTACTAAGAAACAATACGAACAAGCACGTGAAAAATGGCAAAAAGAAAAAGCTGAGTCAAACAAAAAAGCTCAACAAGATCTTGAAAAACACGTTAAATAATTAAATTATTGCTTTTCATTAGAACTTTCTCTTCTAGGGGAGAAAGTTCTTTTGGACATTAAAGGAATGAAATATGAAAAAATATGTTTTTATGCGTATTTTGCGTTCGTTAGTGTCGATCTTTCTCGTCACGACATTAACCTACATGATTATCTATACGCTAACACCGAGAAATCTCATCTTTAAAAATGACCCCAACTACAATAAAGTAGCGAAGACAAAAGATTCGAAGATCAACTACGAAAATACTGTCTACGATCGCATGGGTTATTTGGAATACATGGATTCAAAGAGCTTGCAACAAAAAGCAAGTAAAGAAGATTCTTCTGTAACAGTTGATGCGACAACTGCCAATGAAAAGATCTATAAGGAATACATTAACAAATTAGGTCATGGTTGGCAGTTGAAACGTTTCCCAGAAAGTAAGTCTTTCTATGCGGTGCGTGAAATTCCAGTTTTTGAACGTGTCGTCAGCTTCTATGCGAATTTGATTCAGTTTGATCATCCAGGTTGGGTGAAAGATGCTTCAAATCCAAACCTCAAACGCTATATCCGTATTGAAAATGATCCGTCTATTGGTTGGTCAGTTGTAGGTTCTGGTACGAAACACAAATACCTCTTGTACTTTAATGGTCAATTCCCATATGTACACCAAAACTTTGTGACCTTAAACCTTGGAAATTCATATCCAACTTATTCAAATACCCCTGTTCTTCAAGTTATTACACAAGGACAAGGAACAACTAAGAAGAGTGAAGTGAACTTCCCAACAGGTAAAAAGACATCTTCAATCGATATCTACTCACGTACCTACAAATCACCAAGTAAGGCAGACTCACAAGATATCAGTCGATTTGGTAAAGGGGACGCTTATACAGCAACGTTGAGCAACTATGAGAATCCATCCATGATTGCATCTTCTTCAATCATTGGTTTGATCGGTATTGCAATTTCTTATTTGATTGCGATCCCATTAGGATCTTACATGGCTCTGTTCAAGAACTCATGGTTTGATAGCATCTCAACAGCTGCTTTGACATTTATGATGTCTCTTCCAACCATTGCTTCGGTCTACATTGTCCGTTTAGCAGGTTCATTCTTTGGGCTTCCAGACTCATTCCCAGTTCTTGGAGCACAGGACTGGCGTTCATATGTATTGCCGTCTCTGATTCTTGGTTTATTGAGTGCACCATTTAACGCCGTTTGGATTCGTCGTTACATGATCGATATCCATTCACAAGATTTCGTCCGTTTTGCTCGTTCAAAAGGATTGTCAGAACGTGAGATTTCAAAAAAACACATCTTCAAAAATGCGATGGTTCCATTGGTATCTGGTATTCCGACATCTATTATTGGAGTTATCTCAGGTGCGACACTTACTGAAACAGTCTTCGCTTTCCCAGGTATGGGTAAAATGTTGATTGACTCTATTAAAGCATCAAACAACACCATGGTTATCGGACTTGTCTTCATCTTCACATCGCTTGGTATCTTTGCTGCCATGTTAGGTGATATCTTGATGACAGTGCTTGATCCACGGATTAAATTAACGAATACGAAAGGAGGCAAATAATGGCTACAATCGATAAAAATAAATTTCAGTTTGTAAAACGCGATGACTTTGCCTCTGAAGTAATCGATGCTCCAGCGTATTCATACTGGAAATCTGTATTCAGACAATTCTTTAAAAAAAGAACCACGATCATTATGCTTGCTGTTTTGATTGGGATTCTCTTGATGAGTTTTATCTACCCGATGTTTTCAAATTTTGATTACAACGACGTAAGTAAGGTAAATGACTTTTCAGCACGTTTGAATCCACCAAGTGCCAAAGCTTTCTTTGGTACAGATAACAACGGTAAATCCCTCTTTGATGGAGTTTGGTTTGGTGCTCGAAATTCGATTATCATTTCCTTTATCGCAACTGTTATTAACGTGGTGGTCGGAGTCATCGTTGGTGGAATTTGGGGAATCTCAAAATCCATCGACCGTATCATGATGGAAGTTTATAACGTTATTTCAAACATTCCATTTATGTTGATCGTTATCGTCTTGACTTACTCAATGGGATCTGGTTTCTGGAATTTGATTCTTGCCATGTCCTTAACAGGATGGATCGGAATTGCCTACATGATTCGTGTTCAAATCATGCGTTACCGTGATTTGGAGTACAACTTGGCCAGTCGAACATTAGGAACACCAACGTTGAAAATTGTTACGAAAAATATTTTACCTCAATTGGTATCTGTAATCGTGACCCAGACATCACAAATGTTACCAAGTTTTATTTCTTACGAAGCTTTCCTTTCCTTCTTCGGACTTGGTCTTCCAATCACAGTTCCAAGTTTGGGACGGTTGATTTCTGACTATTCTCAAAACGTAACTACAAATGCTTATCTATTCTGGATTCCGCTTACTGTTTTGATTTTAGTATCCTTGTCATTCTTTATCGTCGGACAAAACTTGGCCGATGCCAGCGACCCACGTACACATAGATAGGAGGAGTAGATATGACATCAAATAACAATATTATTTTATCTGCTCAAGATATCGTAGTGGAATTTGACGTGCGCGATCGCGTATTGACAGCTATTCGTGGCGTATCGCTTGAGCTAGTAGAAGGTGAAGTTCTTGCCTTGGTTGGTGAGTCAGGTTCAGGGAAATCAGTTTTGACAAAGACATTCACCGGAATGTTAGAAGATAACGGCCGTATTGCTCAAGGTTCGATTAAGTATCGTGGCCAAGAATTGACGGATTTGGCATCCAATAAAGATTGGGAAAATATTCGTGGTTCTAAAATCGCTACAATTTTCCAAGACCCAATGACAAGTTTGGACCCAATCAATACAATTGGTTCACAAATTACTGAAGTCATTATCAAACACCAAGGGAAAACAGCTAAAGAAGCTAGAGAAATGGCTTTGGACTATATGGAGAAAGTTGGAATTCCAGATGCGGAACGTCGTTTTGATGAGTATCCATTCCAATATTCAGGTGGGATGCGTCAACGGATCGTTATTGCCATCGCCTTGGCCTGCCGTCCAGATATCTTGATCTGTGATGAACCAACAACAGCCCTTGACGTAACCATTCAAGCGCAAATCATTGATTTGTTGAAATCCCTTCAAAAAGAATACCAATTTACAGTTATCTTTATCACCCACGACTTAGGTGTGGTTGCAAGTATTGCAGATAAAGTAGCCGTTATGTATGCTGGAGAAATTGTTGAGTTTGGTAAAGTAGAAGAAATTTTCTACGATCCAAAACATCCATACACATGGAGCTTGCTTTCAAGCTTGCCTCAATTGTCAACCTCAGATGGTGATCTTTACTCTATTCCAGGAACCCCGCCATCATTGTATGCTCCAATCAAAGGAGATGCCTTCGCACTTCGTTCAGACTATGCAATGCAGATTGATTTTGAAGAAGAGGCACCTGCTTTCAAAGTGACCGATACTCACTGGGCTAAGACATGGTTGCTCCATCCAGATGCACCAACAGTTCATAAACCAGAAGTAATCGAAAACCTTCACGAAAAGATTGGCTCAAAAATGGGCTTCACTCACATTACAGAATAGGAGGAAGGAAATGACTGAAAAATTAGTTGAAATTAAAGATTTAGAAATTTCCTTCGGTGAAGGAAGTAAAAAATTCGTTGCTGTAAAGAACGCCAACTTTTTCATTAATAAGGGAGAAACTTTCTCTCTTGTTGGTGAATCAGGAAGTGGTAAGACAACAATTGGGCGTGCGATCATTGGTTTGAATGATACAAGTGCTGGAGAAATTATTTATGACGGTCGCAAGATCAACGGAAAAAACTCTCATAGTGAAAAATCAGAGTTGATCCGTAAAATTCAAATGATCTTCCAAGACCCAGCAGCAAGTTTGAATGAACGTGCAACAGTTGATTATATTATCTCTGAAGGTTTGATCAACCACCATTTGTTTAACAGCGAAGAAGAACGTCAGGAAAAAGTAAAAAATATTATGCATGAAGTTGGGCTTCTAGCAGAACATTTGACACGTTATCCTCACGAATTCTCAGGTGGGCAACGTCAACGGATCGGTATTGCCCGTGCACTTGTCATGGAACCAGAATTTGTCATTGCGGATGAACCAATCTCAGCTCTTGACGTTTCAGTACGTGCACAGGTCTTGAACCTTTTGAAAAAATTCCAAAGAGAATTAGGCTTGACCTACCTCTTTATCGCCCATGACTTGTCAGTTGTACGCTTCATTTCCGACCGTATTGCAGTTATCTATAAAGGGGTTATTGTAGAAGTGGCAGAAACTGAAGAACTATTTAACCACCCAATCCATCCATACACTCAATCCCTACTTTCAGCAGTCCCAATTCCAGATCCAATTCTAGAACGTAAAAAAGTTCTAAAAATCTATGATCCAGAACAACATGATTACTCTGAAGATAAACCACAAATGGTTGAAATTAAACCAGGTCATTATGTATGGGCTAACAAAGCTGAAGAAAACAAATACAGACAAGAATATAAATAGAGAGGATTCCCTCTCTATTTTCTTTTTTTCAAAAAAACTTTCAAAAAAATAAAATTTTTTGGAAAAAAGTATTGACAGTAAGAGTAGGTCATGATATACTAATATAGTTGTCGCGAGAGAGCGACAAAGACCTTTGAAAACTGAACAAGACGAACCAATGTGCAGGGCACTATAACGGAAGT
>JAGZKI010000008.1 GCA_018365265.1 Streptococcus parasanguinis
GTGGTTGAGTGGGCTCTACTACGCTGATTTCATCAGCTTTTACAGCCCTACTCAACTGTGCGGAGGTGGGACGACGAAATCGAATTCTAACGAATTACCATTTTCTGTCCCACTCTCTTTTTTGCTCTCATAAAAGAGTAGTTCTTTTTCTTGAAATTTGATATACTAGTAACAGAACGAGAAAGGGATTGACCATGTTTGAGAAACAAGAAAGAACAGGCTTGATTGTTAAATTGTATTACAATCGAGACGGGAAAAAATTACAATCTGTCGGAGATGTCTTGTACCATTCTAAGAAATGCCGCTATGTCCAATTGTATGTGGACAGTGACAAGGCCGATCAAGTCATGGAAGACTTAAAGAAAGAACGTTATGTCAAAAAGGTCTTGCCTTGCCATCTCAAAGATTTAGATACAGATTTTGTGGGGAGTTTGCAACGATTGGAGACCCCATCTGTGGTCACAGAAGTTTAGAAAACGCAATCATTTGATGGATTGCGCTTTTTTTATTGACAATTGTCAGATAATTCGGTATATTCTTAATGTATTTATTTTAAGATTCATTTAAGGAGATCATTACAAATGAAGAAAAAATTTGCTCTTTCATTTTTAACCATTGCAAGTGTCGCTCTTCTTGCTGCTTGTGGTGAAGTTTCTACTTCAGGTTCAAACACAACTGGTAACGAAATCGGCAAGGAACTAAAAGTCGGTTTTAACTTTGAAAAAACTGGTGAAGTAGCAGCCTACGGTAGCGCTGAACAAAAAGGTGCTCAATTGGCCGTTGATGAAATCAACGCTAAGGGTGGAGCTGACGGTAAGAAGATCGTTGTCACAGATAAAGATAACAAATCTGAAACAGCTGAAGCAGCTACAGTCACTACAAACCTTGTCACTCAATCAAAAGTGAACGCTCTTGTAGGACCTGCAACTTCAGGTGCTACTGCAGCAGCGGTTGCCAACGCTGGTAAAGCAGGTGTTCCATTGGTCACACCATCAGCAACTCAAGATGATTTGACAAAAGGTCAAGATTACCTCTTCCGTGCAACCTTTATCGATAGCTTCCAAGGAAAAATCATCGCTAAGTACACAACTGATAACTTGAAAGCGAAGAAAGTCGTTCTCTACTACGATAACTCATCTGACTATGCGAAAGGGATTGCTGAAGCCTTCAAGAAATCTTACAAAGGTGAAATCGTAGCAACAGAAACATTCCAATCTAAGGATACAGACTTCCAAGCTGCTCTTACAAAAATCAAAGATAAAGACTTCGATGCGATTGTTCTTCCAGGTTACTACACAGAAACTGGTAAGATCGTAAACCAAGCGCGTGGTATGGGAATCAAACAACCAATCATTGGTGGGGATGGATTTAGCGATGCTAAGTTCGTTGAACAAGCAACACCTGCTGCAGCTACAGATATCTACTACGTAGCTGGATTCTCTACTGAAGGTGAAATGACTGATAAAGCCAAGAAATTCGTAGAAGCATACAAAGCGAAATACAATGAAGAACCTTCAATGTTCGCAGCTTTGGCTTATGATTCAGTTTACATGGTTGCAGAAGCATCTAAAGGTGCTAAGAACTCTGTCGAATTGAAAGATAACCTTGCGAAGTTGAAAGACTTGGAAGGTGTGACTGGTACAATGTCAATTGACAAGAACCACAACCCGGTTAAATCAGCTCTTATGATTGGCTTGAAAGATGGTAAAGTCAAATCTGTTGAGTCTGTTAAACCATAATTATCATTTGTTGTTTGTACAAGAGGCTGGGAGAATGAAAATTCCTGGCCTCGCTCTTTATTGTTAGAAAGGATGGTTCAAATGCTCCAGCAATTAGTGAACGGTCTAATCTTGGGAAGTGTCTATGCACTCTTGGCCCTTGGTTATACCATGGTGTATGGAATTATCAAATTGATCAACTTTGCCCATGGGGATATCTACATGGTAGGTGCCTTTATGGGATATTTCTTATTGAACTCATGGAAAGTGAACTTCTTTGTAGCCTTGCTCCTAGCCATGGTTGGGACAGCTATTTTAGGGGTTGTAATTGAATACCTGGCTTATCGTCCGCTTCGTCATTCGACTCGGATTGCAGCCTTGATCACAGCCATCGGGGTTTCCTTCTTGCTCGAATATGGGATGGTCTTCTTCGTCGGTGCCAATACCCGTTCCTTCCCGCAAGTGATTAAAACGGTTCGTTACAACTTCGGTCCTATTTCAATCTCCAATATTCAGTTGATGATCTTGGGAGTGTCTGTTTTCTTGATGGTCGCTCTTCAATTTATTATTCAAAAGACAAAGATGGGGAAAGCCATGCGGGCTGTATCTGTCGATAGTGATGCCGCTCAATTGATGGGGATTAACGTAAACCGTACGATCAGCTTTACCTTTGCTTTGGGATCAGCCTTGGCAGGTGCTGGTGGTGTCTTGATTGGTTTGTATTACAACTCGATCGAGCCTTTGATGGGGATGACACCAGGGATCAAAGCCTTTGTCGCAGCCGTTCTTGGAGGAATCGGAATCATTCCAGGTGCTGCCCTAGGTGGATTTGTGATCGGTTTGTTGGAAACCTTCGCTACAGCGATCGGTCTTTCAGACTTCCGTGATGCCATTGTGTATGCCATCTTGATTGTGATCTTGCTCATCCGTCCAGCAGGTATCCTCGGTAAAAATGTGAAAGAGAAGGTGTAAGCCATGAAACAAAATTTAAAAGTGAATTTAGTCTGGCTTGGTCTTTTGGTCGCAGGTTTTGCCTTGATCCAAGTCTTGGTTGCAGCGGGTGTGCTCAACCTCTTCTATATCCAAATTTTAGAACAAATCGGAATTAATATTATCCTTGCAGTTGGCTTGAACCTCATTGTTGGTTTCTCAGGTCAATTCTCACTTGGGCATGCCGGATTTATGGCGATTGGTGCCTACTCTGCAGCTATTCTCGGTTCTAAATCACCAACCTATGGGGCTTTCTTTGGTGCGATGGTTTTAGGTGCTTTGATTGCTGGTGTCGTTGCCTTGATCGTTGGGGTTCCAACCCTTCGTTTGAAAGGGGACTACCTCGCTATTGCGACACTTGGGGTTTCTGAAATCATTCGGATCTTGATCGTCAATGGTGGTACTCTAACAAATGGTGCTGCTGGGATCCTTGGTTTGCCAGCCTTTACAACTTGGCAATTGGTTTACCTCTTTGTTGTCATTACAACGATCTTTACGATTAACTTCTTACGCAGTCCAATTGGACGCTCTACCCTTTCTGTTCGTGAAGATGAAATCGCAGCAGAATCTGTTGGGATCAATACGACCAAAGTCAAAGTCATCGCCTTTGTATTTGGTGCGATCACAGCGGCGATTGCTGGATCTCTCCAAGCTGGCTTTATCGGCTCTGTTGTTCCTAAAGATTACTCTTTCACCAATACCATTAATGTCTTGATCATTGTCGTATTTGGTGGTTTGGGATCAATGTCAGGAACAGTTGTGGCAGCCATCGTCTTGGGTATCTTGAATATGGTGCTTCAAGACTTCTCAAGTGTACGTATGATCATTTACTCATTGGCTTTGATTCTCGTGATGATCTTCCGTCCAGGTGGTCTTCTTGGAACATGGGAATTCAGCTTGAAAAAACTACTCTCAAAAAAGGAGGCTAACTAATGGCACTTCTTGAAGTAAAAAATTTAACAAAAAACTTTGGTGGTTTGACAGCCGTTGGGGATGTGACCATGGAACTTAATGAAGGGGAATTGGTTGGTTTGATCGGACCCAACGGTGCCGGGAAAACAACCCTCTTCAACCTCCTAACAGGGGTATATGAACCAAGTGAAGGGACCATTACCTTAGATGGTCAGCTGCTAAATGGAAAAGCACCCTATAAAATCGCTGCTGGTGGTCTGGGACGAACTTTCCAAAATATTCGTCTCTTTAAAGATTTGAGCGTTTTGGACAATGTCTTGATTGCCTTTGCCAATCACCACAAACCACATGTCTTTGCGAGTCTTTTCCGCTTGCCAAGCTATTACAAGAATGAAGAAGCTTTGAAAGCGAAAGCCCTTGAATTGTTAGCGATTTTTGGTCTGGAAAAAGAAGCAGATACCTTGGCCAAAAACTTAGCTTACGGACAACAACGTCACTTGGAGATCGTTCGTGCCCTTGCTACAGAGCCAAAAATCCTCTTCTTGGATGAACCTGCTGCAGGGATGAACCCTCAAGAAACAGCAGAATTGACCCAATTGATCCGTCGCATTCAAAAAGAATTTAATATTACGATTATGCTGATCGAGCACGATATGAGCTTGGTCATGGAAGTAACAGAACGGATTTATGTATTGGAATATGGTCGCTTGATTGCCCATGGTACGCCAGATGAAATCAAGACCAACAAACGCGTAATCGAAGCCTATCTAGGAGGTGAAGCCTAATGTCTATGTTAAAAGTTGAAAATCTTTCTGTACACTATGGCATGATCCAGGCTGTCCGTGATGTCAGTTTCGAGGTAAACGAAGGGGAAGTTGTTTCTCTTATCGGTGCTAACGGTGCTGGGAAAACATCTATTCTTCGTACCATTTCAGGTTTGGTGCGTCCAAGTGCTGGGAAAATCGAATTTTTGGGTCAGGAGATTCAAAAGGTTCCGGCTCAAAAGATTGTAGCAGCAGGACTCTCTCAAGTTCCAGAAGGCCGCCACGTCTTTCCAGGCTTGACCGTTATGGAAAACTTGGAGATGGGAGCTTTCTTGAAAAAAGATCGAGAAGAAAATCAAGCTAACTTGAAGAAAGTCTTTTCTCGTTTCCCACGTTTGGAAGAACGGAAGAACCAAGATGCAGCAACCCTATCTGGTGGGGAACAACAAATGCTTGCAATGGGTCGTGCACTTATGTCAACGCCAAAACTCTTGCTTCTGGATGAACCTTCTATGGGATTGGCCCCAATCTTTATCCAAGAAATTTTTGATATCATCCAAGATATCCAAAAACAAGGGACAACTGTTCTCTTGATCGAGCAAAATGCCAACAAGGCTCTTGCCATCGCAGACCGCGGTTATGTTTTGGAAACAGGGAAAGTCGTTCTTACTGGAACAGGAAAAGAACTCTTAGCCTCAGAAGAAGTCCGCAAGGCCTACCTTGGTGGATAAGATTTCTAAAGTTCACTAGAATATTAAAAAGAAAGGTCCTGAAGACCTTTCTTTTTTCATCCCTCTTGTTTGATTTTTCTAAATTTTGAAAACAAGAGAAAACTGCTGAAAGCGTTTGAAATCATTCTTAAAATCAAGTATAATAAAACTAATAAAAGCATAGGAGAACTTGTTATGGCTGTTAAAGATTTTATGACACGTAAAGTGGTTTACATTAGTCCAGATACTACAATTGCCCACGCGGCAGATTTGATGCGCGAACAAGGTTTGCACCGTTTGCCAGTCATTGAAAACGATAAATTGGTTGGGTTGGTGACAGAAGGTACGATTGCAGAAGCAAGTCCATCTAAAGCAACAAGCTTGTCTATTTTCGAGATGAACTATCTGTTGAACAAGACTAAGGTTAAAGATGTCATGCTTCGCGATGTCATTACCGTCTCTAAATTTGCCAGCTTAGAAGATGCGACCTACCTCATGTATAAGAACAAGGTGGGAATTCTTCCAGTCGTGGACAATGACCAAGTATCCGGTGTCATCACAGACCGTGATATTTTCCGTGCTTTCCTTGAAGTATCCGGTTATGGAGAAGAAGGAGTTCGTGTTCGCTTTGTGACAGAAGATAAGGTTGGCGTTCTAGAACAAATCATTCACTTGATTGTAGAAGAAGGATATAACATCGCCAATACAGTCAATATCCCAACAAAAGACGATCGTGTGGTTATCGAAGTCCAAATTGATGGGGTGACAGATCTAGAAGGAATCCGTAGTAAATTTGAAGCTAACGGTTTGAAAGTCGATGAAATCACTCGAACAACTGCAAAAGCTATTTAATAAAAAATCAGGCTAGATGAGAATCCAGTCTGATTTTTTCTATTAACGGGTAATGGGTTGTTTTTCTTTATCTAAAGTAAAGCCTTCGCCGAGAATTTCATGGGCTTCAGAAATGGTGATGAAGGCGAATGGATCGATCTGATTGATGATGTCTTTCATTTGTTTCATCTCATTCCGTGAAACGACACAGTAGACGATATCCAGGTCCTTACGGCTGTAATAGCCCATCCCGCGGATAAAGGTAATCCCGCGACCCAGATCGTCGGATACTTTTTGGGCAATTTCTTCTGGTTTAGATGTGACGATAAGGAAGCCTTTTCCAGCAAAACCACCTTCTCCAATCAAGTCGATCACAAGGGTGTCAATCAGGATAAAGAAGAGGGTATACATAGCCGTACGGACATCTTGGAAGACAACGACAACAGTTATCAGAACAATGGCATCTACAATCAACATGAGTTTTCCCATACTGAGGGAAGTGTATTTGTTAAAGATGCGAGCGAGGATATCTGTTCCTCCAGTAGTTCCACCAGCATTGAAGATGATCCCTAGCCCCAAACCAAGCACAACCCCTGAGGCGATACAGGCAAGCAGAATATCTCCTTTAAAGGCTGTAAAGATAAAGTGATGGTAGTGGTGGCTGAGGGGCATGGCTTCAAAAATCGCCATCCAAGCCGAAACCGAGAAAGTCCCAAGTAAGCTCAGATAAAGAGATTTTTTGCCCAGCAGTTTCCAAGCCAGAACGAAGAGAGGGATATTGATCAGCAAGTTCATCAGGGATACGGGGACTTTTAAGAGGTAATAGGTGATCAAGGTAATCCCTGTCGCTCCTCCTTCATAGAAGTGAAAGGGAATGACCAAAAAATAGATCCCAAATGAAAAAATGCCGGCCCCCAAGATGATAGCCAGAATATCTTTAAATTTAAACATGATAGGTTGTCTCCTAAAACTTTATAAGAACATTGTAACAAAAAAGTGAAAAAATGAAAATGACTTTGAAAAATTTTCTCTCCTAAAATACAAGATTTTTACCCTTATTTTTGGTAAAATAAAAAGAAGAAAACTAGAAAGAGGATACTATGGTAAACGGTACATTAATTTCATTTGAAGGTCCAGAAGGAGCGGGGAAATCATCGGTCCTAGAAGCCGTTTTGCCTCTACTTGAAGAAAAAGGAATTCCTTTTATTACAACCCGTGAACCAGGCGGTGTAGACATTGCAGAAAAGATCCGCCAAGTCATTTTAGATCCAAACCATACTAGTATGGATGCCAAGACCGAGTTGTTGCTCTATATTGCTAGTCGCCGCCAGCATTTGGTGGAACGTGTCTTGCCAGCCCTTTCAGCTGGGAAGGTTGTCTTGATGGACCGCTTTATTGACAGCTCGGTGGCTTATCAAGGGTATGGCCGCGGCCTGAGTGTGGAAGATATCGAGTGGCTCAATCAATTCGCGACAGATGGTCTTAAACCAGATCTCACCCTTTACTTTGATCTGGATGTCGAAGAAGGGCTCGCTCGAATTGCGAAAAACCAAGAGCGGGAAGTCAATCGTTTGGATTTGGAAGGTTTGGAGCTTCACCAAAAAGTCAGACAAGGTTATTTGGCCTTGTATGAAAAGGAACCAGAGCGCATTGTGAAAATCGATGCCAGTCAATCCTTTGAAGCAGTCTTTGCAGATGTCTTGGCTGTTTTAGAAAATCGCTTGGGGATATTGAAATGAAGCTAGAAGAGATCCAACAGCTCCAGCCAGAATTGGTGGAGCGCTTCACCCAGATCTTAGAACACAAACAGCTCAGTCATGCTTATCTCTTTACGGGTTCTTTTGCCAGTTTTGAGATGGCTCTCTTGCTAGCTCAGAGTCAATTTTGCGAAGATTTGCAGGGAGTCTGGCCTTGTGGCAAATGCCGTTCCTGCCGCTTGATTGCAGAAGAAGAATTCTCAGATGTAAAGATCGTGCGTCCGGTCAACCAGATCATTAAGACGGACCGTATTCGCTCGCTCGTTCAAGACTTTTCTCAATCAGGGTTTGAAGGAAGTCGGCAGGTCTTTATCGTCCAAGATGCGGATAAGATGCATACCAATGCGGCCAACTCTCTTTTAAAAGTCATGGAAGACCCCCAGAGTGAGATCTATCTCTTCTTGTTGACATCCGATGAAAACTTGATCTTACCGACTATCAAGAGTCGGGCCCAGCAGGTTCATTTTCCTAAAAAGCAAGCCTACCTAACGGAACTGCTAGAAAAAGAAGGCTTGATCAAGTCACAGGCAAATTTAGTAGCTCGTTTTAGTTTTAGTCTCGAAGAAGCAGAACAACAAAAAAAGAATGCTACGTTTTTTGAACTGGCAAAAGTTTGTGATCAGTTCATCGAACGTTGTCAATCCAATTTGAATCGCGCCTATTTGGAAGTGACACGCTTGGTGAGTTTAGCAGATGATAAGGAAAAACAAAGCCAGGCCTTTCGTTTGATGGAGTTGGCTTTAGAAGAGCAGTTGCGCTTAAGTCGATCCCAGCAGTTGCTTGAGAAATTGAGTCATGCTCGCAGGATGTGGAAGGCCAATGTTTCTTTTCAAAATGCTCTAGAATATATGGTGTTGAGCTTAGAAAGTTAAGGAGTCAGAATGAATAAAAAAGAATTATTTGATGCTTTAGACGGCTTTTCTCAGAATTTGTTGGTCACCTTGGCTGAAGTCGAAGCCATCAAGAAAAATTTGAAACAAGTCATCGAAGAAAATACAGCTCTTCGCTTAGAAAATGATAAATTGAGAGAGCGTTTGGGGGAAGTTGAGAAGACTTCATCCGCAAAGTCACAACACCATGGTCGTGAAAATTTGCAACGTATTTACAACGACGGTTTTCATATCTGCACTTATTCCTACGGTCAGCGCCGTGAGAACGATGAAGAGTGTATGTTTTGTGACGAGTTGTTATTTAGGGAGTAAGCATGCAGATCCAACGAAGTTTTAAAGGGGAAAAGAAAACTGGAGTGCTCTACCTGGTTCCAACACCGATTGGTAACCGGGAGGATATGAGTTACCGCATGGTCCAGACCTTAAAGGATGTCGACTTGATCGCAGCTGAGGATACTAGAAATACAGGCCTCTTGCTCAAGCATTTTGAGATTGCGACACCCCAGACTAGCTTTCATGAGCACAATGCCATGGAGAAAATTCCAGATCTGATCGCCCATTTAGAATCAGGAAAGGATGTGGCACAAGTCTCAGATGCAGGACTCCCTAGTATTTCTGACCCCGGTCATGATTTGGTCAAGGCAGCGATTGAACGAGAGATTCCTGTCGTAGCTGTGCCTGGTCCTAGTGCGGGTATAACGGGTTTGATTGCCAGTGGTCTAGCCCCTCAACCTCATATTTTTTATGGATTTCTGCCTCGCAAAGAGGGGCAACAGAAGGCCTTTTTCCAAGAAAAAGTGGCCTATCCTGAGACTCAGATCTTTTATGAGTCTCCCCATCGAGTGAAGGCAACCTTAGAGAATATGTTGGCTGTCTATGGGGATCGTCCTGTCGTCCTGGTTCGTGAATTAACCAAAATCTACGAGGAATATACTCGCGGCAGTATTTCTGAGTTAGTCGCATTTCTTGAAGAAAATCCCCTCAAAGGGGAGTGTCTCTTGATCGTCGAAGGAGCCAAGGAAGAAGAGCTAGACCTAGAAGAGGTCGACTTGATCCAAGAGATCGATACCTTGGTCCAAGAGGGGATGAAGAAGAATCAAGCAATTAAACAGGTCGCCAAACAATACGGCCTGCAAAAGAGTGAGCTCTATGCTCGTTACCATCAAGACTAGGAAAGGTTGGAAGCAGGATGGAAATTAGAATGGCTTATCCCAACGAGATCAAGCGAATTATGGAAATCATCCAAGATGCCAAGGAAAGCCTGGCTCAAAGACAGGTCGACCAGTGGCAGGATGGCTATCCAGATGAAGAGATCATTTTTGAGGATATTCTAGAAAGTCGTGGCTATGTGGCCGTTGAAGATCAGGAAGTTGTCGCCTATGCAGCTGTCTACAAGGGCAACGAAGCGGCCTATAATGAGATTTACGATGGCAAGTGGGAGCATGACAACTATATGTATGTCACTTTTCACCGCGTGGCTGTAGCCAAAGAAGCTGCTGGCAAAGGGGTGGCTCAGACCTTCCTTCAAGGTTTAATCGAAGGAGAAAAAGGGCCAGATTTCCGTTGCGATACCCACCCGGATAATCTGGTCATGCAACATTTGCTTGAAAAATTGGGTTACCATTATTGTGGAAAGGTTCCCATTGATGGCGTCCGTCTGGCTTATCAAAAGATCAAACGAAAAGCAGAAACGAGTCTATTCCAAGTGGTCTCAGAAGAAGATCGCTGGGACCAAAGAGCAGAAGCGGCCTACAATGACTCTCTATCTTAAACAATTTTATGAAAGCCCTATGGGGCTTCTTTCGATCATTGTCAGTGAAGAAGGCCTTGTAGAGCTTGATTTTTATGATCCAAAAGAGGAGGCGCCTGATCCCTATGGGGCGCTGGAACAGATCCATCCCCACCATGAGAAGGTGAAGGAGTGGTTGGACCACTATTTTGCGGGAGATCCAATCGCTATCAGCTTTCCACTAGCGCCGCAAGGAACAGCCTTTCAAGAGCGGGTGTGGCAGTTATTGCGAGAGATCCCATATGGTGAGACCAAGACCTATGGCCAGCTGGCCCAGGATCTTTCTTGTGGTTCAGCCCAGGCCGTGGGACAGGCTGTCGGACGTAATCCCTTGACGATCTTAGTCCCTTGTCACCGTGTGATGGGAAAAGATGGACAACTGACGGGCTACGCGTCTGGACTCGATCGCAAACGCTGGCTCTTACACCATGAAGGAATTACCTGGAAGGAGAAGTGAAATCAATGTATACCTTTATTGAATACCCAAAATGTTCGACTTGTCGAAAGGCTAAATCAGAATTGGATGGTCTCCAATGTGAGTTTCAAAGCCAAAATATTGTCACAGAAACACCGACTAGCCAAGAATTGCAAGACTGGATGGCAGCTTCTGGCCTACCGATCAAGTCTTTCTTCAATACTAGCGGAATGAAATACCGAGAACTTGGTTTGAAAGATAAGGTGGATCAACTGACAGTGAAAGAAGCGGCGGATCTCCTTGCTTCAGACGGTATGCTGATCAAGCGGCCTCTGCTTGTCAAAGACGGAAAAGTTGTTCAAGTGGGCTACCGAAAACCTTACGCAGACTTAGGCTTGTAATTGAAAAGGGAGTTGGAGGCATTGCACCCCAATAATGGGACAAGAGACCCCCTCTTATGCGACCAGTTTTCTGTAATTTACAGGAGACTGGTCATTTAATTTTTGTTGAATTCTAGTTTCATTATAAAATATGATGTAATTTTTGACAATATCTATTATACTATCTTTAGTTAGGTTTCTCCACTTATGGAGATAGAAGGTTTCAGACTTGAGAACAGAATGGAACTATTCGATACGTGCATTATCTGCTGGTGTTCCTTTTCGGGACATAGAGCGGGTGATGCCTTTTTCTGTACAAGCTTGATAGTAGGCTTTTGAGGTGTAGACAGATCCCTGGTCGCTGTGTAAAAGTGCTCCTTGAGGTAGCTCAAGTTGATGAAGTGTGTCGAGCACAAAGTCCGTATCTTGACACTCGGAGATGCTATAAGCTACTATTTCACGATTATAGAGATCCATGATTGAAGATAGATAAAGTTTACAGTTTCCAAAGTAGAGGTAGGTGATATCTGTGACAAGCTTCTCCATCGGCTTGTCTGCCTGAAAATCACGATCCAGCTTATTGTCTGTTACATGGTAAGGCTTCCCTAATTTAGGTCCCTTCTTGGGACGGACACGGCAAAGGTAGCCCTTTTCCCTCATGATATGATAGACCTTCTTGCGATTAACGGCGAGGTTATAAACTTTCTTTAGTAAGCGAGTGATGGTTCGATAGCCGTAAATAAAGCGATTTGCCATACAGAGTTGTTCGATTTTATCTGCTATTTCGTCTCTTTTCTGAGAATTCTTACACTCCTGTTTCCAGCGATAAAAGGTGGAGCGTTTGACGCCGAAACACTCTAAAATAATAGATACAGGGCACGTTTTCTTATACTCTTCCACTAGCTTGATAAGACTTACTTTGTCGATTTTCTTACCAAGCTCTGATACTTTTTTAGTAATTCTACCTGCAAACGTAACTGTTCGACTTCAGATAATTGTTTCATTCCTTTACCATAAGTATATTGTTTCCCCACAGGTTGGTGGAAACAGTACAATTCATCATTCTGATACCAACGCCACCAGGTTTTCACCTGAGTAGCATTTTTGATACCGAGGGTATCCATGATAACCTTATTTGATTTACCTGCCTTCTTCATTTCGATACAGGCTAGCTTAGTTTCTACCGAATATGCTTCTTTGACCATAACAAAACACTCCTGTTTCTAGTTTACCAGATTTCAACAGGAGTGTTTTCTTGTGTCTCATTTTATGGGTACAGTGCCAAAGTAAGATTTTTTCTATCTAACTTTTGGGGTGCAGTTCAATCCGTTGCTTTTTTTGGGGCCAAGAGATTATTGCCCCAGACTCTTTTATAAAACTATTTACTTAGTTCTCTGATTTTTTATTCTTTTTGAAAAGTGAAATACCAAAGATTCCAGCTAAAATAGCAAGAAGATTCATAGCTAATGGCGAATCAGAAGTTCCTGTATTTGGTAACTGAGCTTTTTCCGGAGCTGATTTTTTCTCAGAAGAATGAACTTTTTCTGGTTGAACAGGCTTTGGAGCTACCTCTGGATCTGGAGTAGGTTTAGGATCTGGAGTAGGTTTAGGATCCGGAGTTGGTTTAGGATCTGGAGTTGGTTTAGGATCTGGAGTTGGTTTAGGATCTGGAGTTGGTTTAGGATCCGGAGTTGGTTTAGGATCCGGAGCTGGTTTAGGATCTGGAGTAGGTTTAGGATCTGGAGTAGGTTTAGGATCTGGAGTTGGTTTAGGATCCGGAGTTGGTTTAGGATCTGGTGTTGGTTTAGGATCTGGTTCTTTCTCATACTCATAGATAACATGAGTTGTACCTTCTTTTAACTGACCTGTTTCAGGTGCAGATGTTGAAGAAACACCAACTAGATTGTATTTTTTACCATCTACAGTGATAGAAGACGGACGCTCATCTGCGTTTTCAGCAGCATTATAGGTCACAAGATTTCCATCAGATCCATAAATAGAAGTTAATGGTGTGTCTTTATATGTTTCCTTGATAGACTGATTTGTTCCTTTGATCACATAATCTACCACTACATCTCCATAGTGAAGCGTAGAAACATCCTGGTCAGCCATATCTTCAAATTCTGAAGCATAGTATTTAACAGCACGATTGTATTTCAAAGAAAAAGTTTTAACATAACTAAAGAAGGTCTCAGGATTAATATTAACATCATGAGGAATAGTTTTCCAGTCACCGTTATTTGGTGTGATATGAGTAGCTGGGTTTGAAACTGACCTAATTAGATGGTCATTCTGAACATAAGTATCATCTACTAAACTTGGATTACCTAGAGCACCATAAGTTGCTTCCCCATTGTTGTCTGGATAATATGGTTGAATTCGATGATATTCTTCTAGGCTTTGGCAACCTTCTTCATATGAACCAACCCCACCACCATCTTGAGAACATTTCCAAGCAAATCTCGCGTCGATTGGTAAGTACTTGATTTTCTTAGCTTCCTCCAAGGGTACGGTCACAGAAACTCGAAAAGCTGTTGATCTAAATGTATTTGAAACAACAGCATATAAATTAACTGCATCATCAGTAGAGGTTGGATCAGTGAGATTACCGTCAACATCCTTCATATTAATAACGGAAGGTTTCTTACCAGCTGCTAGTTCCTCAGCAGTTGGAACATTCCCCCTTTCTTCATCAACAGGTTCATTATACGAAACCTCTTTCATTGGAACATTAACATCTACAGGATTTCCATTGGCATCATGTGTTCCGATCAAAGTGAAATTAGCTTTTGCACCTGAAATATTAGGAATACGGATACGAACACCGCGAACAGCTTGACCTTGATCACTTGAGTGCAATTCTTTGAAGGCTACAGTGTAATTGTAGACTACACTTTTACCATCCTCACTTAAATGTGCTGGAAGTCCTTCAACATTGACGTAACCACCTTCATCAATGATATTGCTACCAGTTGAATCTTCTTTCCCGCCAGTTGTAGCTTCGCTATTAGTTGAGATTTCTTCAGTTTTTGGTGAGGAAGCATTGGCACCCTCTTCGTCTGATTTTAGTGAGGTGTCACTAGTAGGGTCTGGTGCAACCTTATTGTCTACTGAAGAAGTGTTCTCAGCATCAGTTGAATTAGTAATACCTGATGTCACTGAAACATTTGCTGGTTCGCTATTAGTTTCATCAGCTTGAACTACTGACTGTGAAACCAAATTTAGAACAAAGACAGACATTGTAATGATGCCAAATTTAGTGAGTTTTTTCATACACTTTTTCTCCTTAATATGAAAGGGCTCATGCATAAGCAAAATCCTAGTCATTGATATTATTTTCACACACATTGTACTATATAAGCGCTTAGTTTGCAAGCGATTTCCTAATAAATTAAGAAATTATTCGTTTTTTATTTAAAAACGCGTAAAATCCACAAATAATCTATCATAAAATATAGAAAAAACGAATTAAGGCTCTTTTATTCAATATTTTCTTTTAATTTCTCAACAAAGAGATAGGCTGCTGGACAGGTTAAAGTGTTTTTGATCATTAGATTATTAATTTGATAGATTTTTTAACGATCTGTATGTGAGAACTCATGACAGGATTTGGAACGGATATCATAGATAGATCAGAGATTGTCACCTCCTAAAAATGGACAGGGCATAGATTTGAAGATCTTAACCCCATCCTCGTCTACCCGCAAAAACTCTGATTTTTTTCACGGCGGAAAATTTCGGTATATTCTTAATCAAATTTAAAAGTTAGATCTTATGTTGATTTCTTTACAAAATCGCTTAACATATTTTACTTAAAAAATATTTTTTTAAATTTCTAAAGGAAGTTGAAGTCCCTTTAATTTTTGCAGTGAAGATGATATAATCATACGAGTGAAATCAATGAAAGAGAGTCAAGCATGAGTATTTTAGAAGTGAAAAATTTGAGTCACGGTTTTGGGGACCGTGCGATTTTTGAGGATGTGTCCTTCCGTTTGTTAAAGGGAGAGCATATCGGTCTTGTCGGAGCCAATGGTGAAGGGAAATCGACCTTCATGAGCATCGTGACTGGTAAGATGCAGCCTGACGAAGGCAAGGTGGAGTGGTCTAAGTACGTGACAGCAGGTTACCTGGACCAGCATTCGGTCTTAGAAGAAGGACAAACGGTTCGCGATGTCTTACGGACCGCTTTTGATGAGTTGTTCACAGCTGAAGCTCGTATCAATGATCTCTATATGGCCATGGCGGAAGAGGGAGCTGATGTCGATGCTCTGATGGAAGAGGTTGGAGAACTCCAAGAGCGTTTAGAAAGTCGTGATTTTTATACCTTGGATGCCAAGATCGATGAAGTGGCGCGTGCTCTTGGGGTCATGGACTTTGGGATGGACACGGATGTAACCTCCTTGTCAGGTGGGCAACGGACCAAAGTCCTCTTGGCCAAACTCTTACTTGAGAAACCAGATATCCTTCTCTTGGACGAGCCAACCAACTACTTGGATGCAGAGCACATCGATTGGCTTAAACGCTATTTGCAGAATTATGAAAATGCCTTTGTCCTCATTTCCCACGATATTCCATTCTTGAATGATGTGATCAACATCGTCTACCATGTGGAAAATCAGCAGTTAACCCGCTATTCAGGAGACTACTACCAATTCCTTGAAGTCTATGAAATGAAGAAATCGCAATTGGAAGCGGCTTATGAGCGTCAGCAAAAGGAGATTGCTGATTTGAAAGATTTCGTAGCCCGCAATAAGGCGCGTGTGGCTACACGGAATATGGCCATGTCTCGTCAGAAGAAGCTGGACAAGATGGAACTCATTGAGTTACAAAGTGAGAAACCAAAGCCATCCTTTGAATTTAAAAATGCCCGGACTCCTGGTCGCTTTATCTTCCAGGCCAAGGATCTCCAGATTGGGTATGACCGTCCTTTGACCAAGCCTTTGAACCTAACGTTTGAACGCAATCAAAAGGTTGCCATCATCGGGGCCAACGGGATCGGAAAAACCACTCTCTTGAAGAGCTTGCTGGGAATCATCCCACCAATCGCTGGTGAAGTCGAGCGGGGAGATTACCTAGAGCTTGGCTATTTCGAGCAAGAGGTCGAAGGGGGCAATCGCCAGACACCGCTTGAAGCAGTCTGGAATGCCTTTCCATCTCTCAACCAAGCAGAAGTTCGTGCCGCCCTTGCCCGCTGTGGCTTGACCACCAAACATATCGAGAGCCAAATCCAGGTGTTATCCGGTGGGGAGCAAGCCAAGGTACGCTTCTGTCTCTTGATGAATCGTGAAAACAATGTCTTGGTACTGGACGAACCAACCAACCACTTGGATGTGGATGCCAAAGATGAATTGAAACGGGCTCTGAAAGAGTACAAGGGATCGATTCTCATGGTTTGCCACGAGCCAGACTTCTATGAAGGCTGGATGGACCAAATCTGGGACTTTAATGAATTGACGTAAAGACAAAAAGAGAACCGCATGGTTCTCTTTTCAGATTCTTCTTAGAAACTTTCCTTAGGTGAGTACGGACGTTAGGTGAAATTATCCAGTGGATGATTTCAGCAATCCAGGAAGTTCCATGACTAATTATTGAGCCTAAGGTCTCAATAATTCCGTGTGCCTGAAACAAATCTGTTTCAGGCACTTTTCTCACGGCGGAAAGTTTCAGTAGATGAATGTCTTAAATAATTAGAATTCATTTTTTTTACCAATGAATCTATTAGCTCATTTTATGTAAATTGTTTATCAATATCTTAAAAAGAGAACCTCTCGGTTCTCTTTTCATTATTTCTTGAAATCATAGTCTTTTAAGATTTCAATTTTTTCAATTTTGATATCTGTTTTTGGTTTGTCCTTATCATCGGTTTCGGTAGATGCAATTTTATCGACCACATCCATACCATCGACGACTTGGCCAAAGACAGTGTAGTTACCACCATCGAGGGTTGGATTTCCACCATTTTTATAAGCATCGATGATCCTAGCTGGGAAGCGGTCAGTTGGGAGTTTACTTGAAATATCATCCTTATTTTGGTTGATATAGAATTGACTACCATTGGTATTTGGACCAGAATTGGCCATTGCAAGGGCTCCACGAAGGTTGTAAAGGTATGGAGAATACTCATTCTCAAAACCAGTACCTGAATCTTTGGATTTGTCTTTGCCCTTCCAGATAGATTCGCCACCCGTACCGTCTCCTTTAGGATCCCCAGTTTGGATCATAAAGTTGTTAATAACACGGTGGAAAAGCAAGCCATTGTAGTAGCCTTCTTTTGCGTGGGTCAAGAAGTTTTCAACTGCAAGTGGGGCATATTTAGGGAAGAGCTTGACAGTGATGTCGCCTTCAGTTGTTGTGATTTTAACTTCTGCTTCGTCTTCAGCCACTTCATTTGAGAGCTGTGGGAAGACAGCATTTTCATTGGTCATGGCATCGTTAAAATCTTTGCGCAGTTGTTCTAATTTCTTTTGTTCTTGTTCAATTTTCTTTTGATCTTTTTCACTAGAGCTAGAAGTTGCTGTCTGCTCTGTCTTTTCTTTGCTTGAGCTTGAAGAGTTAGCGTCAGTCTTATTAGACGAACAAGCTGTTAAAGCCAAGCCGGAAAATAATAGTAGTGCGATTAATTTTTTCATATTCTTCCTTTCCAACATAGTTGTCTTTCTCTATTGTACCTTAATTTTGCGATACTTTCAAATCTGGATAAAATTTAAGTCGAAAACACTATTCTGAAAATTTGCAGAAAACAGATGAAAGTATTTCCGAATTCTTGTATAATAGGATGACTACAGGAGAACGATCATCAAAAAATGAAATCATCACATTTTGCGAGAGCCCTCTGGTTTGGTATCCTAGGTGCTCTCTTTTTTGCATTTACCTTTATTTTTAATCGAAGTATGAACCTGGCAGGTGGTTCCTGGATGTGGAGTGCTAGTTTGCGCTACCTTTTTAGTTTGCCTATGATGGCTGTTTTAGTCTGGCAGAAAGGCGAGTTGAAGGGTGTCTTGTCAGCAATTGCACGGGCCCCGTGGACTTGGTTGCTCTGGAGTACGGTCGGCTTTGGTCTCTTTTATGCGCCCTTATCGATGGCTTCTATCTATGGAGAATCATGGTTTGTGGCTGCGACCTGGCAGATCACGATTTTAGCAGGTCTCCTTCTGACACCACTTTTTGGCCAAAAGATTCCAGGAAAACAGTTTGGAATGACTTTGCTGATTTTGTTAGGAATCGTATTGATACAAATTCCATATTTTGGACGAGGTCTCGGAGAAGGTGTGGTGCGAGCTAGTATCTTAATTTTGATCGCTGCTTTTTCCTATCCATTGGGAAATCGCAAGATGCTGGTTTATTGTAAAGAAGAGCAATTATCAACGACCCAACGGGTCTTTGGGATGACCTTAATGAGTGTTCCCTTTTGGTTGCTCTTATCCGTCTTTGCAGGAGTAGATGCAGGCCTGCCATCAGGTGGGCAAATGCTCCAATCCTTGATTGTAGCTGTATTTTCAGGAGTCATCGCGACCATGCTCTTTTTTGAAGCAACCAACTTGGTGAAACACAACCATCAGCAGTTAGCCGTTGTTGAAGCTACCCAGGCCGGCGAGGTCCTCTTCACCCTATTTGGAGGCTGTCTCTTTCTGGGAGATCAGATCCCAACCCCACTAGGATTTTTAGGGGTTTTCATTGTGATCATCGGTATAGTAGGAAATAGTCTGATGACTTCTTCTGAATAGATAGTGGTAGAAAAGTAGGACTTCAAAAATGATATTGCGGTTCAGTCTATCAATGCTAACACCCACGCGGGTGTTTTCTTTTTGGTCTAAATCACTAATTAAGAAGGAAGTTGCACAGAGATAGAAAATTCGGTATGATGGGAGATATGTTAATTTGTTGGGAAATGAACGAATTCCCTCAAAAACCGTATCATGAATAGGAGGCTACAAATTGGATTATAAAACTCTACGAAAAAACTATAGACTCTATATTAGATCTGCTGGCTTGTTGGCAATGCTTCTCATTATTTGTATTGGGTTCGTGGTCAGAGATACTCTTCTTCAGACTGCTGCGCTCTTATTGGTCCTTGCAGGCTTGTTTTTATTCATCCAATTGCTCAAGAAGAGCTATACCAACAAGTGCAACACCTCGCTCCATGTAGACTTAGATTTAGCTTTTTGGCAGCAATACCTTCAGTTGAACAAGAATGTGAAAAAGCCCATTTTACAGATAGATATTAAGCTGACATCGGTTGCCTATTCGTTTATGATGGGAGATTTTGATACTGTTATAAAGGAAGCTAGAGAAGCAATAAGTCAGACGGATTGTCCGCAGAAATATAAGAACTTTTTTGAGAGTTATCTCATGCGATCTACTGTTCTCACAGATCCTGATTTGACTAAAGAAGAGCTAGAGGCTCGATTAAATAAATTGACTATCACAGACCCGACACTGGCTGAGAAAACAAAAATGGTCTGTCTCGCTCTTTATGATTTAACCATTGCGCACCAAAGCAATGATTATTTTGAAGGTTTAAGCAATGACTTCAAGTACCAGCAGTTGGAAATTATCTACTACCAAGCCTTGAATGCTACTCTTAAAGGCGATCAGCACAGAGCCAATGATCTCTTTCGCAAGTTAGCCTCAGAAGATGAGTCGCTCTATATCGTTCGAAAGGCTAAAAAATACTTGAAGGATGAAGGCAGTCATCTGTAAATCCTCCAATCAAAATAGAGATTAATTGAAAGAGCCTGAAAAAATATAAGGAGTTATTAAAAAATGGATAAGAATTTTAACGAGATGTCGTTTGATGAATTGAAATGCTACCGTAGGGAAGGTCTATGGAGATCTTTGGGACTATTGCTGGTCATTATTTTAGTGATTGTGGGAATGGTCTTGATGGAAGTGAATCATGTTTCTCCATCCAATCAGAATCGTTTTCGGGTGATTGGCTTGACAACGGTCATTGCGCTCTTTGCATACCTGATGCCTCTGATGGCAGCAAATCGTGTCATGCGAGACCACCCGGATTGGGTCAAGAAATCAGGGATTCGAGCGAAAATTCCCTTGCCTGTGGCTTGGCATGTCAAAAGACTTTGCGTCCTTGGAGCGAGTCTATTGGTGATTGGAGTATGCTTTTTCTCACTATACAAACCACAAATCTCGCAGACAAATCTGAAGTATCAACAAGATAATATCCAAGTCAATAATGTAATCGATGTGCCTGATATTGAAGTGCCTACGAGTGATAGTCAGGACTAGTGAGTGACAGATTGAATCTAAAAGGGAGAAATATGAAACTTTTTACTTACTCATTTGAAGAAAGTCAATCCTTCGTAAATGAGACCATTATTAGCCGCTTTAACGATAAGGGAAATTGGAAAAGATTTATTGGTATGCCTTTATTTTCTGCAATAGTCTATCTACTTTATATTCTTCTTCCAGCAGTCTTTAAGGGAATAAGACTAGATGGAGATGGGGATGTTGCCTATCAATGGTTAAATTTACCTCTTTTGTTTGTTCTACTTTTATTTTATTTGGTCTACATTTTTTATTCGTTTAAATATCGAAAGAAAAAAATGATCTTGAAATATCTCACTTATTGTTATATGTACCTTCTATTACTATTTATGGAATTAGGATTTGTATTAATTGGGATTTTTTGCAGAAAACTTCTCGGTTTTTTATCAGCAGGATTAACGATAGTTGTTGTGACATATCTCTTTAGGACGGTCCCGAAAAAGATAAAGGCTGCGGTTGAAAAAAGAAAACCCTATGCTTCCTTGGCTGCCCTAGCAACAGAAAAAATAACAGATCAATTATTGATCTGGGGAGGAAGTGGAGTTACAGCGGGTTTTGTATTGTTTGATCGTTCAAATCATACAAATGTAAGAGGAAGCATTGATGCTATCTTAACGCCATTCTGCCCCGCTATTATGGCTGTCGCTCTTTATGTATTCTTTTTAGAAATAGTAGGGGGTTACTACCTATTTTTGTACTACGAACAATACAAAGAAAAATATGACAGTTTAAAATCTATTTAACAAAATAGGAAAAAGTGTAAGTAAGATCTATTTCACAATAGAAACCTCGACATTAGGAAGCTTTCTTGATCGACAGGTTCTTTTTATTTTGTTATGATACAATCAATGATAGATAGGAGAGACTTATGACGACTATTTTAGATGTAATGGAAAAATTCTACGCCGATCACGAGGTGAAACCCTATATTTCGCCTGAGAGGGATTTGGAAACCTGGTTGTTGGATCCAAAGCCCGTTTCTAAACGAAATATGGAGCTCCTTCGAGATGGCTTGCTTGCAGGGGATATTATTCTCTTGTGGCGAATCCATTTTGGAACCTTTACGACAGAGACTTGGTTTCCTAAGTACTTCGAATATACTTATGGGATTCATGCTTCGGAACACGTGAAGGTTTTGGTGGATAAGGGCTATGCTTTTATTGAATCAGCCTTTGATTCATTGGACCATATCAATGCGACTATGAAAAAAGCCATTCTCAAAAAGAAGGGAGTTGCGGGGTTGTCCAAGATGAAAGCGGCCGATTTGAACCAAGCTTTGGCTGAACATTTTACGGAGGAAGAACTGGCGGAGCAGTTCACAATTCGGGGTTATCAGTTGACGGACAAAGGAAAGCAAGCGCTGCAAGACTATCAAGCCATCATTGACCGCCACCCTAAGAAAAACATCTAAAACAGTGCCCAATCGGTGCTGTTTTTTTACTTTATTCTGAAAAATTGAGGAAATGATTTTACTAGAGAACTGGCATAGAAATGTGATATAATAAAGGTTATGGCAAACAATAATCAATCGAAAAAAACACGGTCGACGAGACGACTGTCCAAAGCAGAATTAGAAAGAAAAAAAGCAATTCATCGCATGATTGCGACCATTCTGATTAGTCTGGTCTTAATTTTTGCGGCCTTGAAATTGGGGGCAGTAGGGGTCTTGGCCTACAACTTGATCCGACTCTTTGTTGGGAGTTTGGCTTACTTGGCTATTTTAGCGACCTTTTTCTACCTTTATGCCTTTAAATGGCTGGATAAACACGAAGGGGTGATTTCAGGATTCCTAAGCTTCTTTGCTGGGGTTCTCCTGATGTTTCAGGCTTTATTTGTATCCTCACTTCATTTAGACAATAATGGAATCAAAGTCACTTTTTCAAGAATCATGGCAGACTTGATTCATCTGCGGGTGGAGAGTTTTGCGGGTGGTGGTATGATCGGTGCCCTTCTTTATGCTCCGATTTCCTTCCTGTTTTCAAATATTGGCTCTTATTTTATCGGTCTTCTCTTTATCGGATTGGGGATCCTCTTGATAAGCCCTTACTCCATCTATGATTTGTTTGAAAAGGGGTCCGAAGTCTTCCATGCTTCTATGGAAAAACGCAAAGAGCGTCGCGAACAGAAATTCCTTGAAAAGGAAGCTGCTGCAGCTGAAAGAGAGCAAGAAGAAGCAAGAGCTGTTCTTCCAACTCCCCTTTCTATGGAAGGGCACCCTGTAGATCCTGAAACGGGAGAGGTGTTGGCGGAAGAGCCGTTTACAGAGTCCTTTCCAGAAGCTGAAATTGTTGCACCAGCAACACCAGAAATCTACCTGCCAGATGAAGAATGGCCGGAAGAGCCTGAAGCATACGAAGAGCTTCCGGTAGCTGAAGCATACGAAGAGCTTCCGGTAGCCGAAGAATTCGAAGACGATGGGGAGGAAGTTCAGGTGGACTTCACACCTAAGGAACTCCTTCAGTACAAACTTCCAACGATTGATCTCTTTGCGCCTGATAAGCCGAAAAACCAATCTAAAGAGAAAAACATCGTTCGTCAGAACATCCGCATTTTGGAAGAAACCTTTGCAAGCTTTAACATCAAGGCGACAGTGGAGCGGGCTGAGATCGGTCCTTCTGTTACCAAGTATGAAGTTAAACCGGCTGTCGGGGTGCGGGTCAACCGCATCTCCAATCTAGCAGATGATTTGGCACTAGCCCTAGCAGCCAAGGATGTGCGGATTGAAGCACCGATTCCAGGGAAGTCTCTGGTCGGGATTGAAGTGCCCAACTCAGAGATTGCGACCGTTTCCTTCCGTGAATTGTGGGAGCAGTCCAAAACAGACCCCGGTAAACTCCTTGAGATTCCACTTGGGAAGGCTGTAGATGGTTCAGCTCGGACCTTTGATTTGGCCCGGATGCCCCACCTCTTGGTAGCTGGTTCTACCGGTTCTGGTAAATCGGTTGCGGTTAATGGGATTATTTCGAGTATCTTGATGAAGGCTCGTCCGGACGAAGTCAAATTTATGATGGTCGATCCAAAGATGGTGGAGCTTTCTGTATACAATGATATTCCTCACCTCTTGATTCCAGTGGTGACCAATCCACGCAAGGCCAGTCGAGCCCTGCAGAAGGTTGTCGATGAGATGGAAAATCGCTATGAGCTCTTCTCGAAAGTGGGCGCTCGCAATATTGCTGGCTTTAATGCCAAGGTTGCGGAGTACAATGCTCAGTCTGAGATGAAGCAAGTGCCACTTCCATTGATTGTGGTCATTGTCGATGAGTTGGCAGACTTGATGATGGTCGCAAGTAAAGAAGTGGAGGATGCCATTATTCGCCTTGGACAAAAGGCGCGTGCGGCTGGGATCCACATGATTCTTGCGACCCAACGGCCATCGGTTGACGTTATCTCAGGTTTGATCAAGGCCAATGTGCCTTCTCGTGTCGCTTTTGCGGTATCATCTGGGACCGACTCACGGACCATCTTGGATGAAAATGGAGCGGAGAAATTGCTCGGTCGCGGAGACATGCTCTTTAAACCGATCGATGAAAACCACCCGATTCGTCTGCAAGGATCCTTTATCTCAGATGACGATGTCGAGCGGATTGTCAACTTTATCAAGGAGCAGGCAGAAGCCGATTATGATGATGCCTTTGATCCAGGCGAAGTGTCGGAATCGGACTTTGACGGAGGCATGGGTGGCTCTGATGAAGGCGATCCTCTCTTTGAAGAGGCCAAGGCGCTCGTGGTTGAAACTCAAAAAGCCAGTGCTTCGATGATCCAGCGTCGCTTATCCGTTGGCTTTAACCGAGCGACTCGCCTCATGGAAGAGTTGGAAGCAGCGGGTGTGATTGGACCAGCTGAAGGGACCAAACCTCGAAAAGTATTGCAACAATAAGTCTAGGGGGAAGAGGGCACTTGCCCCACTCCCTTTTCTTTTTATAGAAAATAGAAAGTAGGACCAGATGAAGTTAGACACGATTCATCATATTGCCATCATTGGACGGGATCGCGATGCTATGCTGCACTTTTATGTGGACCAGTTGGGCTTTGCGATTGTCAGTGAGTATGACCGTCCCGAACGCGGAGATATCTTGATCAATCTCCGTCAGGGGAAGCTGACTTTAGAACTCTTTATCAAACCGTCGGCCCCAGAACGTCCGAAGCTCCCCTTGCCCGAGCATGCGGGACTGCGTCATCTGGCCTTTCAAGTGGACAATGTAGAGACCTATCTAGCTAGATTGGATCAGCTAGGTATTGAGAATACTGGCCTTCGCTATGATGATTTTGATGGCAAGAAGATGGCATTTTTCTTCGATCCAGAAGGATTGCCCTTGGAAATACATGAGTGAGGAAAGCAATGGATAGATTAGAAGGACTCAGTCAGGAAGAAGTAGCAAAAAAGATCCAAGAGGGCAAGCAAAATAAGGTCACGATTAAGACAGAAAAAAGTATTGGGCAGATCATTCGAGACAATGTCTTTACCTACTTTAATCTGATTTTCTTGGTCTTAGCGGTCTTGCTGGTAGCAGTGAAGTCTTGGAACAATCTCTTGTTTGTTCCGGTCGTTGTGGTCAACTCCTTGGTAGGAATTGTGCAGGAAGTCCGCTCTCGACGGATCTTGCGTCAGATGCAATTTCTGCATATAAGTGAGGCGATCGTTCTTCGTGAAGGAAAAGAAGTCGCTCTACCGATCGATCAGCTGGTGGAGGGCGATCTGGTTCGCTTTCAAGCTGGAGATCAGATCTATGCGGATGGGGTCTTGCTGGAGGGCGAGCTAAAAGTCGATGAATCGCAATTGACAGGTGAAGCCGATGAGGTCAAAAAAGGAGCGCAAGACGCACTCATGTCAGGTAGTTTTGTGATCGCTGGTCAAGGACTGGCGCGATTGGAAAAAGTTGGGAATGACTCCTACATTAACCAATTGAGCCTGGAAGCCAAGCAGGTCAAGTCTCATGAGGAGTCCGATATGGTCCATGCGGTCAACCGAATCGTGGGGATCATTGGTCTTCTTATCATTCCGCTAGGCTCGCTCCTTTTTCTTCGCAGCTATATCAGCCTAGGCGATAGCCTCAAGCTCAGTGTGACTTCAACAGTCGGTGCCTTGATCGGGATGATTCCAGAAGGCTTGTATCTCTTGATGACCTTGGCACTGGCTCTTGGTGCTGTCAGATTAGCCAAGGAAAAGGTCCTGCTCAATAGCATGAAGGGGATTGAGACCTTATCGCGCGTGGATGTCCTTTGTGTCGATAAGACGGGGACCATTACAGAGCCGGGTATGGAAGTGACAGAGATTCGTCCAGTTAAAGACGCTCAAGACTTGGAAGCTCTAGCTCAGTATGTAGAAGCTAGTATGGATCAAAACGATACCATGGATGCCATCCGTAAATTTCACAAGACTCCAGTCAGCCAGCCTTGGAAGGCCCTTGAAATACAGCCCTTTACGTCTAAGAAAAAGTATGGGGCCATTGCCTTTGAATCTGGGATCTATGTATTAGGTGCACCAGAATTTGTTTTACGAGAGGGCTTCTCTGAGCTTGAACAGGAGATAGCTCCTGCTACTCAGGCTGGCAATCGGGTCTTGGCCTTTGGGAAATATAAGGAAGAACACCTGGGAGAGACTTTAGAGGCTCCTGTAGACTTGGTAGCCTGGATTATTCTCTCCAATCCTTTGAGAAAAAATGCCAAAGAAACCTTTGCCTACTTTAAACAACAAGGAGTGACCATTAAGGTTATCTCAGGGGACAACCCTGCTACAGTCTCAGCTATTGCACAAAAAGCAGGCATTGAAGGAGCAGAGGATCTAATCGATACCAGAACCTTACTGACGGAAGAAGACTTGCACCAGGCGGCGAGCCAATATACGGTCTTTGGTCGGGTGACACCAGAGCAAAAGAAAAGCCTTGTCGAAGGCTTGCAGGCAAAGGGGCATAAAGTCGCCATGACCGGAGATGGCGTTAACGATATTCTGGCCCTCAAAACAGCGGATTGTAGTATTGCGATGGAATCTGGAAATGATGCGACCAAAAAGATGGCGCAAGTGGTTTTACTGGATTCCGACTTTGGAAAGATGCCGTCCATCGTGGCAGAAGGGCGGCGGGTGGTCAATAATATTCAACGATCAGCCAGTCTCTTTTTGATCAAGAATATCTTTTCTATTTTGTTGGCTATCTCAGTGACGCTTTTAGCCTTTACCTATCCCATTATGCCGTCGCAGATGTCTTTGATCAGTGGTTTTACGATTGGGATTCCAGGATTCTTCCTAGCGCTTGAGCCCAATAGCGAACGAATCAAAGGGCGCTTTATCGAAACGGTCTTTAAAAATGCGCTACCTGCTGCCTTGACGGATTTTATACTGATTTTCAGTCTGGTATTGCTCTCTTCAGCATTTGGCATGAGGTCAGAAGAACTCTCGAGTGCAGCCATCTGCTTGATGGCCTTTGTTGGATTTACCATCATCTACCAAGAATCCCAGCCTCTCAATCACTACAAGAGACTGGTTCTTCTAGGAAATATCCTAGCCTTCCTGGTTTCAAGTAGTATCCTAGGGAAATTCTTCAACATGAGCCCCTTGAGGATCCAAACACTGGTTATCTGTGCCATCATGGCAGCTCTAGCTCTCATCTTGATTCAAGTCTTCAAGAAACTAGTAGGCTGGTTCTTTCATCGGAAGAAATAAAAAAAAAAGAGTGGGACAGAAATCGGTAATTCGTTAGAATTCGATTTCGTCGTCCCACCTCCGCACAGTTGAGTAGGGCTGTAAAAGCTGATGAAATCAGCGTATTAGAGCCCACTCAACCACTGCGTCTTGCTCGACAATCCAAAAACAATTGAGAGGCTAGGACTTTTGTCCCAGCCTCTTTTCAGTATTAGATAAACAAACTAACGGTTAGGATCAGATAGAGCAAGAAGGTGATCAGAAAACCAGCGCGCCAGAAGTATTTGATAAATTTCGGATAATAAAAACTCTTTTTCTTTTTTAAGAAATAAACCGTTAGCCCCAAGGCCAAAAGCGAAAGGCTTAAGGCTAGCAGTGGTAAGAGGCTGTGGTAAAAAGCGCTGTCTGAGATCAGGTAGTACTCCAAGGCAAATAATGGAAAGGCAATATCGGTAGATCGCCATCCTCTTTTTTGGAGTTTAAAGAGGTGAACAATGATGCCGCTCAGAATCAGCGTTAAAAAAATAAATAATACAGAAGCAACTTTGATTAACATAGCTTCATTCTATCATAAAACGAAAAAAAAGTTTACTATATTTTAATTTTTTCTTGCAAAAAAAGAGAAATCGTGTATAATAGAAAGGTATGCACAAAGCATACTTGTGGGAGGTAAAAATCTGTAATTACCGCCAAAACCACAAAGGAGGATTTAAGAAATGGCTAAAAAAGTCGAAAAACTTGTAAAATTGCAAATCCCTGCTGGTAAAGCTACTCCAGCTCCACCGGTTGGTCCAGCGCTTGGTCAAGCAGGTATCAACATCATGGGATTCACTAAAGAGTTTAACGCTCGTACAGCTGATCAAGCTGGTATGATCATCCCAGTTGTTATCACTGTTTATGAAGACAAATCATTCGATTTCGTTACAAAAACACCACCAGCTGCTGTTCTTTTGAAAAAAGCTGCAGGTGTTGAAAAAGGTTCAGGTACACCGAACAAAACAAAAGTTGCAACTGTAACTCGTGCACAAGTACAACAAATCGCTGAAACTAAGATGCCAGATTTGAACGCTGCAAACATTGAGTCTGCAATGCGTATGATCGAAGGTACTGCTCGTTCTATGGGATTCACTGTTACTGACTAATTGTAACAATCCTATTTGCCCGCAATACACTTGATCAAATGACGAGTGACGTGGGAGATGAAAATCGATATGACCACATTACAAGGAGAAAGATAAAATGGCTAAAAAAAGCAAACAACTTCGTGCTGCTCTTGAAAAAATCGACAGCACAAAAGTATACAGCGTAGAAGAAGCTGTAGCTCTTGCAAAAGAAACTAACTTTGCAAAATTTGACGCAACTGTAGAAGTTGCATACAACTTGAACATCGACGTGAAAAAAGCGGACCAACAAATCCGTGGTGCAATGGTATTGCCAAACGGAACTGGTAAAACAGCTCGCGTACTTGTATTTGCACGTGGTGCAAAAGCTGAAGAAGCAAAAGCTGCTGGTGCAGACTTCGTAGGTGAAGATGACCTTGTTGCGAAAATCAACGATGGTTGGTTGGACTTCGACGTTGTTATCGCTACACCTGACATGATGGCTCTTGTTGGACGTCTTGGACGTGTCCTTGGACCACGTAACTTGATGCCAAACCCTAAAACTGGTACAGTAACTATGGATGTTGCGAAAGCAGTTGAAGAGTCTAAAGGTGGTAAAATCACTTACCGTGCTGATAAAGCAGGTATCGTTCAAGCGATCATCGGTAAAGTTTCATTCGATGATACTAAATTGGTTGAAAACTTTAAAGCTTTCAACGACACAATCCAAAAAGCAAAACCAGCTACAGCTAAAGGTACTTACGTAACTAGCTTGACTTTGACTACAACTCAAGGTCCTGGTATCAAAGTGGATGTTAACTCACTTTAATTGAAATGAAAAGCTGCCTTCGGGTAGCTTTTTTTGTACGCCATTTTTATTTGCTACAGTTGGTAAAACTAATCGGATGGAAAAAAGAAAATTTTGATGGATATGACTATATAAAAAACGTAATTTATGGTAAAATAATACAGATCAAAAAAGGAGAGAGAAAATGGTAGAACCTAAGTATAAACGTATCTTAATCAAGCTATCTGGTGAGGCTCTTGCTGGCGAACGTGGTGTCGGAATCGATATCAAAACTGTCCAAAATATGGCCCAAGAAATCAAGGAAGTTCACGAACTTGGAATTGAAATTGCCTTGGTGATTGGAGGGGGAAACCTTTGGCGTGGAGAACCTGCTGCAGAAGCAGGGATGGATCGTGTCCAAGCAGACTACACAGGGATGCTTGGGACTGTCATGAACGCCCTTGTGATGGCTGATTCGCTTCAACAAGTTGGCGTGGATACCCGTGTTCAAACTGCGATTGCTATGCAACAAGTTGCAGAACCATATATCCGTGGTCGTGCCCTTCGTCACCTTGAAAAAGATCGGATCGTGATCTTTGGTGCAGGGATCGGTTCTCCTTACTTCTCAACAGATACGACAGCAGCCCTTCGTGCAGCTGAGATTGAAGCAGATGCCATTCTCATGGCCAAAAATGGGGTCGATGGTGTTTACAATGCCGATCCGAAAAAAGATGCTTCAGCTGTGAAATTTGAGGAATTGACTCACCGTGATGTGATCAACAAAGGTCTTCGCATCATGGACTCAACAGCCTCTACTCTCTCCATGGACAACGACATTGACTTGGTTGTCTTTAATATGAATGAACCAGGCAATATCAAACGCGTTGTCTTTGGTGAAAATATCGGTACAACCGTATCGAATAACGTAGAAAAATAATAGAAAATAGAGGAAGATTATGGCAAACCCAATCGTAGAAAAAGCAAAAGAAAGAATGACCCAGTCTCACCAAAGTTTGGGACGTGAATTTGGTAGCATCCGTGCTGGACGTGCAAATGCAAGTCTTTTGGATCGTATTTTCGTAGAATACTACGGAGTAGAGACTCCTTTGAACCAATTGGCATCTATCACTATTCCAGAAGCGCGTGTCTTGTTGATCACACCATTTGATAAATCATCTTTGAAAGACATCGAGCACAGCATCAATGCTTCTGACCTTGGCATCACTCCAGCCAACGATGGATCTGTTATCCGCTTGGTTATCCCAGCTTTGACAGAAGAAACTCGTCGTGACTTGGCAAAAGAAGTGAAAAAAGTGGGTGAAAATGCTAAAGTAGCGATCCGTAACATCCGTCGTGATGCTATGGATGAAGCGAAGAAACAAGAAAAAGCAAAAGAAATCACAGAAGATGAATTGAAAGGTCTTGAAAAAGAGATCCAAAAAGTTACGGATGACGCTGTTAAGCATGTGGATGAAATGACAGCGCACAAAGAAAAAGAATTGATGGAAGTTTAATCCATCCCAACCATTACAGGAAAGAAAGACTCAGTTGGCACTGCTGGCTGGGTTTTATTTCCATTATTCTTGTGAAGAGGCAAGAGGAAAGAAGGAAACATGAATACGAATCTAGCAAGCTACATCATGGGAATGGTCATCGATGAAAATGATCACTTCTATTTTGTTCAAAAAGATGGCCAGACCTACGCGCTTGATAAAGCAGAAGGCCCCCATCAAGTCGGAGAAAGTGTCAAGGGCTTTGCCTATACGGATATGAAGCAAAAGCTCCGACTCACGACACTTGAAGTCACAGCAACTCAAGAAAGCTTTGGCTGGGGAACGGTCACGGAAGTGCGCAAGGATTTGGGAGTCTTCGTGGATACAGGGCTTCCAGATAAGCAGATTGTTGTCTCACTAGATATCCTACCGGAGATCAAAGATCTATGGCCTAAAAAGGGCGATCGTCTCTATATTCGATTAGAAGTTGATAAGAAAGATCGGATTTGGGGGATCTTAGCCTACCAGGAAGATTTCCAGCGTTTGGCTCGTCCAGCCTACAACAATATGCAAAACCAAAACTGGCCAGCCATTGTCTACCGCTTGAAATTGTCTGGAACCTTTGTTTACCTTCCAGAGAATAATATGCTGGGCTTTATCCACCCAAGTGAGCGATATGCAGAACCACGTTTGGGAGAGGTCTTAAATGCCCGCGTCATTGGATTTCGTGAGGTGGATCGGACCTTGAACCTATCTTTGAAGCCACGTTCCTTTGAAATGTTGGAAAACGATGCCCAAATGATTTTGACCTATTTGGAAGCCAATGGAGGCTTTATGACCTTGAATGATAAGTCGTCTCCAGAAGAAATCAAAGCAACTTTTGGGATTTCAAAAGGTCAGTTCAAAAAGGCTTTGGGTGGTTTGATGAAGGCCAAAAAAATCAAGCAAGACCAGTTTGGAACAGAGTTAATCTAAGAGGAGGCTTATGCGAAAATCATTTTATACTTGGCTGATGACGGAGCGCAATCCTAAAAGCAATGCTCCTAAGGCCATTCTAGCAGATCTTGCTTTTCACGAGTCTGCTTTTCCCAAGCATACAGATGACTTCGACGAGGTCAGTCGCTATTTAGAAGAGCATGCCAGCTTTTCCTTTAATCTTGGCGATTTTGATGCGATTTGGGAAGAATACCAAGCCCACTAGAAAAGGACAGGTCGAGGATGGTTTTTTCTCGGCCTCTTTGTTATAATAATAGAAAAATACAGGTAGAGAGGTTCTTTATTTGCAAGAACATTCAGTTGAAATTACATTAACGCATCCAGACGATCTCTTTCATTTGTTTGGATCTAACGAACGCCATCTTCGTTTGATGGAGCAAGAATTTGGGGTAACTATTCACGCCCGGACAGAAATCGTCCAAATCATTGGGGAAGAAGAAAGCTGCGAGCAGGTTCGTCAAGTCATCCAGGCTCTTTTGGTCCTCGTCAACCGTGGCATGACCATTGGAACGCCGGATGTGGTGACCGCCATTACCATGGTGAGAAATGGGGAATTGGATAAGTTCATCGCTCTCTATGAAGAAGAGATTATCAAGGATAGTTACGGCAAGCCCATTCGAGTTAAAACGCTTGGACAAAAGATCTATGTCGATAGTGTCAAGAACCATGATGTCACTTTTGGGATTGGACCAGCGGGGACTGGGAAAACCTTCCTAGCGGTGACTTTGGCCGTGACTGCCCTCAAGCGTGGTCAGGTCAAGCGGATCATTTTGACCCGTCCTGCTGTAGAAGCTGGAGAGAGCCTTGGTTTCCTACCAGGGGATCTTAAAGAAAAAGTAGACCCTTATCTACGTCCGGTCTATGATGCTCTTTACCAGATTTTAGGGAAAGACCAAACCACTCGGATGATGGAGCGGGAGATTATCGAGATTGCACCTTTGGCTTATATGCGGGGGCGGACCTTGGACGATGCCTTTGTCATCCTCGATGAAGCGCAAAATACCACCATCATGCAGATGAAGATGTTTTTGACCCGTCTTGGTTTTAACTCTAAGATGATTGTCAATGGAGATACTAGCCAGATTGACCTTCCTCGAAATGTCAAATCCGGCTTGATTGATGCTCAGGAGAAATTGAAGAACATTTCTCAAATTGACTTTGTGCATTTCTCTGCCAAGGATGTCGTTCGCCATCCAGTAGTAGCAGAGATTATTCGGGCCTATGAGCCCATTCCAAATCCAGTCCTCAAAGAAAAACCGGATGTGGAAGAAGAAGAATAAAAGAAAAGGCAAAGATCATCAGATCTTTGCCTTAAATTGACGATAAAATCATCTCCTAGCCTTTCCTTAGGTGAGAACGGACGTCAGCGAACTTCTTCGAAGTTCCATGACTAATAATTGAGCCTAAGGTCTCAATTATTCCGAGTGCTCGAAACTAAATTGTTTCAAGCACTTTTCTCACGGCGGAAAGTCTCTAAAGATGATTTAAAAAACTCAAAACAACTTGTTTTTTCGATGGTAATTCTTTAAATATATGATAGTTTAAACCAATTCATCAATTGGTGTGAAGTCACGCTCTAAACCGGTAGCAACGGGTTGGCTTGTGATGTGACCTTGGTAAGTAGTGACCCCTTGGCGCAAGCCTTCATCGAGGGCGATGGCCTTGTGGAAGCCATTGTTAGCTAGGGATTCAACATAAGGAAGGGTCACATTGGTAAGGGCGATAGTAGAGGTACGAGCGACAGCCCCTGGGATATTGGCAACGGCATAGTGGAGCACGCCATGTTTTTCGTAAACTGGCTCCGTATGCGTTGTGACACGGTCTGCTGTTTCGATAACCCCACCTTGGTCAACGGCTACATCGACGATGACTGAACCGGGACGCATTTGTTTAACCATATCGTTTGTCACTAATTTAGGAGCTTTCGCACCAGGAATCAAGACAGCACCGATGACAACATCGGCATCACGGACGCTGGTTTCAATATTAAATGGATTGGACATAAGGGTTTGGATTTGGTGACCAAAGACATCTTCTAGAACAGCCAAACGTTTAGCGCTGATATCTAAGATGGTCACTTGGGCACCGAGTCCAAGGGCGATCCGAGCTGCGTGAGTTCCAACGACTCCACCACCGATGATAGTGACTTTTCCTTTGGGAACACCTGGCACTCCGCCTAGGAGGACACCAGATCCACCTTCTTGTTTGGTCAGGAAGTGAGCACCGATTTGTACGGCCATCCGTCCAGCCACCTCACTCATTGGCACCAAGAGAGGCAATTGTCCATCTAAGTCTCGAACGGTTTCGTAGGCTACCCCAGTTGTTTTAGCTGCGATCATAGCGTCCGCTAATTCAGGAGCGGCAGCCATATGCAAGTAGGTAAAGAGCAAGAGGTCTTCACGAAGGAAGCCATATTCTTCAGCGAGGGGTTCTTTGACTTTGACTACCATCTCAGCGGCCCAAGCTTCTGCAGCAGTCGCAACGATGGTTGCCCCTTGCTTCGTGTAATCTTCATCCGCAAAACCAGAACCTAGTCCTGCATTTGTTTCCACCAAAACGTGATGACCTTTCTTCACCAAGCTTTGTACACCTGCAGGTGTCAAACCGACCCGATTTTCGTTGTTTTTAATTTCTTTAGGAATTCCAATGAGCATTCTTGCCTCCTTGCTCAGATTTATATGTAAAAAGGCCATTGGTGTGAGATGGCTCTCTTGACTCAATGACCTTTTCACTCCTTATCTGATTGTTTTGATTGATTTAATTGTATAGAAAAGTGGGTTAAAAAGCAAGAAAAATTTGAGCTTGCCTTCCTTTAGGTTATTTGCTAAACTAATCCCTAAAGAAGGAGTGTCATATGGAAAATTTATATGTGAAGTTGGCGGCTTATCGTGAAGTGGAGACAGAGCGCTTGCACTTGCGTCCGGTCACTCTTGATGATGCACCAGCTATGTTTGAGTATGCTTCTGATGAGACAGTTACGCGCTATACCTTTGCAACCAATCAAAGTCTAGAAGAGACGCGTAATAATATTGCCCTCTTTTACCTAGCGAGCCCACTTGGAAGATGGGGGATCGAGCTCAAAGAAAATGGAAAATTTATCGGGACGATTGATTTGCTGGATTTGGATCTTTGTCTGAAGAAGGGGAGTATCGGCTATGTTCTGAATAAAGACTATTGGAACCAAGGTCTTGCGACAGAGGCTACCAAGGCAGTCATTGCCTTGGCTTTTGAACAGTTAGGAATGAACAAACTCATTGCCGTTCATGATCAAGACAACCCAGCTTCTGGATGGGTGATGGCCAAATCAGGGATGAAATATTCTCACGAGGAGCCCTACGCGATGCTAGACTTGCATGAAGAAGGGAGAATGGTGACGAGAGTTCATTATGTTCTCACGAAGGAAGAATATTTGGCAGAAAAATGAGTCAGGATATTGACAAAAGACCTATCTCCATGATATAGTAGATAGGTACTGCTGGTTTAGCTCAGTCGGTAGAGCGCATCCATGGTAAGGATGAGGTCGCCGGTTCAATCCCGGCAACTAGCATAGCAGAAGAGAGAAGCTTAGAGAAGATCTAGGCTTCTTTTTTGCAAGTCCATCTTAAAAATTTTGCTTTTTTCAACAATTTTCAAAAAAGCGTTGACAAGCAAGGAAATACGTGGTAAAGTTAGAACAACAAAGAGAAAGGAGAAAACCATCATGAACAAAGTAGATGTTTTGATGACACAATTGAATACACAGCTTCTCCAATCTCAGTTGAGTTCGATGTAAACTATAAATGGAACCCAAGATGGAGGAGTCTGTCTTGGGTTTTTTGTATGCATTTTTACTTGCCTTAACTGAATTGGTGATAGGCATCAGAAGGCCCAAGTGTGGACTGAGCACGTACTCAGCTCCTTGCTTGGGTTTTTTCTGTGCCATTTTGAAAAGGAGAATATATGATCAGAGCTATTTGGGAGTATATCAGGGAGCGCAAGTGGCGATATGTGAAGATCGCTATGGTCCTGATTCTTTATGATTACACCTTATTGATCCCGACGCAAGTCATCCAGCGCTTAGTGGATCATTTGAGTCAGCAGACGCTGACGCAATCCAACTTTGTATGGGATATGGTCCTCTTGGTGGGATCAGCTATCCTCAATTACCTGACGGCTTTTTATTGGCAGTTGCGCCTCTTTCAGTCGTCAGTCCATTTCAAGGCGACCCTTCAGGGACAAGCGTTTCGTAAGCTAGTAGCTATGCGGCGTCCCTTTTTTGAGAAATTCCGTTCAGGGGACCTCTTGACGCGCTTCACGACAGATGTGGATGGGATGGCTGATATGGCGGGTTACGGGATGATGGTGCTCCTGTTTGGCGGTGGCTTGTTTGCCTTTATTATTCCGACCATGTTTTTCATTTCTTGGCAATTAACCTTGATTTCCTTTATTCCCATGATCTTCCTCGTCGTCTCTACCTATTTTTTGAGTAGAAAGCAGGAGGAGTATGTTGAGCAAAACCGGGAAGCGGTCGCTCAGTTGAACGATGAAGTCTTGGAGTCCATCGAAGGGATCCGTGTCATGCGGGCCTATAGTAAACGGGACCAGCAGGCCAAACAGTTTCAGAAGAAAACAGCCAGTCTATCCAAAACAGGGGACAAAATTGCTTCTATCCAATATTCTTTTGGCCCCTTAGCCCTGTTGTTTATTGGTTTTTCGACGGTCCTACTCTTGGTATTTGGAGGTCAGTCCTTAGCAAGTGGGCAATTGAGCCTTGGCAAGTTATTGGCTTTGCAGCTGTATTTGGTCTTTTTAATTGAACCTATGTGGATGATGGCGGACCTGATCTTGGTCTATCAGACAGGGCAAATGTCCTATAAAAAATTAAAAGAAGTAATTGATGAAACGGATGATCTCGAACCAGATGGTTCTCACTATCTAGATCAGATTGATTTGGTGCAGTTTATGGACTATTCTTTCAGTTATCCTGGTGCTGAGCGAAAGAGCCTATCAGGCATTGATTGGACAATTCAGAAAGGACAGACGGTTGGGATTGTTGGTCGTACCGGAGCAGGAAAGACTACTCTTGTTCGACAATTCTTGCGGCAGTACCCAGTTGGTGAGGGAGAATTCTTGGTCAACCAGCAACCGATCGTGGGCTACAACCGACACTCCATTGAAGCTAAAATCGGCTACGTTTCCCAAGAACATATTTTATTCTCAAAATCCATTCGCGACAATATTGCTCTGGGTAAAAATGGTGCTAGTGAAGAGGATTTGGTGGAAGCTGTAGCCCAAGCTGCTTTTGCAGATGATCTTGAGCGGATGTCTCAGGGAATGGACACCATGATTGGTGAGAAAGGGGTCTCTGTATCAGGAGGTCAAAAACAACGGATCTCTCTGGCGCGTGCCTTTTTAAGGGATGCGGATCTCTTGCTGTTAGATGATTCCCTTTCAGCGGTGGATGCCAAGACCGAACAGGCCATTATTGACACCATTCAAACAGAGCGAAAAGGCAAGACGACCCTCATTGTTTCCCATCGCTTGTCTGCGGTTCATCAGGCGGATTGGATCATTGTTTTGGATCAAGGACAGATTGTGGAAGAAGGTAGAGCTAGTGATTTACTGGCTCAAGAGGGCTGGTATTATGAACAATACCAACGGCAACAAAAACAGGAAGGAGAATAAGATGAAAGTATTGAAACGATTATTATCTTGGATTACTCATTATCCGACTGTCTTTCTTTCCGGCTTTATTTGCCTCTTACTAGCCACCATTTTTTCTGAATTGTCTCCTTTTCTTCTCCAAAAGATGATCGATGGGCCTTTGACTGCACTGACCCACGGTGGAGGACAAGGGGACTTGCTTCAGATGGGAGCATTTTATCTCTTAGTCTTGAGCCTAGGACAGCTGATTAGCTACCTAGGAAATCGGATCTTACTGCATGGAAGTAATCAAGTAACCGCTAGTCTGAGAGACCAAGCCTTTCAAGTCATGCAAGGTCTGCCTATTTCTTATTTTGATGACAAGCCGGCTGGAAAGATCGCAACAAGAATTGTCAATGATACGGAGACCTTGCGGACCCAGTTTTATAACTCTTGTATGATACTAGTCATCTATTTGGTGCGATTTCTCTTTATCCTAGGGATTCTCTTTTACCTGAGTCCTATGATGGGGCTACTCTTGTGTCTGGTTTTTCCAATTTTCTATGGAATCCAGTATCTCTACAAGGTCATGACGGACCAGCCTATGAAGGATTTCTTTGATGCGAGAAGCGAGGTCAATACCCAAGTCAATGAACTCTTGCATGGTGCCAGTATGATTCAGCTCTATCATCAAGAGCCTGATGTGGTGGAGGAGTTTGAAGCTACTACTCAGAAGATGTTAGGAGCCAATGATCGAATCCTCTTAGCCGATTCTATCGCTTCTTGGACCTTGACAGAATTGCTCAAGTTTTTAGTGATTGCAGGTATATTGACCATCGCTGGGATTTCTTTTCTACAGGGCAATATCGGTGTGACAGCTGGTTTCTTATTTATCAATATTAACTATGTCATCAATCTGTTTGATCTCATGGCCAATCTCAGTCGTCAATTTCCGAATATTCGGCGATCACTAGAGACGGGGAGTCGCGTCCTTGCCTTCTTGGATCAACCCTTAGAGGCCGATGGTGTATCGGAACTGAAGATAGAAAAGGCTCAAGTCGTGTTTGATGATGTTCAATTTGCTTATGAAGAAGGCAAGCCAGTTTTACAGGATATTGCCTTTCAGGCGAGTCCCGGGGAAACCATCGCTCTTGTGGGCCATACTGGATCGGGTAAGTCTTCTATTATGAATCTGCTCTATCGTTTCTATGATCCTCAAGAAGGAGCGATTTTGATCGATGGGCAAGATATTCGCCAAGTCTCTCGTGAGAGCCTGCGAAGCCACATGGGCATTGTTCTGCAAGATCCGTATCTATTTACAGGCACCATTGCCAGTAATGTGGCCATGAGTCAGGATCATATTGACCGGGATGCGGTTAAAGAGGCGCTGAAAAAGGTCGGGGCTTGGCCCTTTGTAGAGCGCCTTGAAAAGGGAATCGACCATCCAGTCGTAGAAAAAGGATCTGCCTTTTCAAGTGGCGAGCGCCAGTTGATTTCCTTTGCGCGGACGCTCTATATGAATCCGCAAATACTGATTTTGGATGAGGCAACCTCTCATATCGATACGGAAACAGAAGAAGTCATCCAACAAGCTATGGCGGTCCTGCAAAAGGGCCGGACCACCTTTATCATTGCCCATCGCTTGTCCACTATCCAAGATGCGGATCAGATCTTAGTCTTATCTGAAGGACGCATTGTAGAGCGTGGTAGACATGAGGAACTGGTTGCACAAGGCGGGATCTATGCCCAGATGAATGCCATCCAGCAAACAGTGGTGTAAGATGATCATGCAAAGAAAAAGTTTGAAAACCAGCCTGTATCTAGTATATAGGCTGGTTTTTGTGATATAATAAAGTGATAATAGTGAGGTGATCCAGATGTATATTGAAATGGTAGATGAGACTGGCCAAGTCTCTGACGAAATCTTAAAACAAACGCAAGAAATTTTAGAATTTGCTGCTCAAAAAATTGGGAAAGAAGACAAGGAAATGGCTGTGACTTTTGTGACCAATGAACGCAGTCATGAACTAAATCTTGAATACCGTGATACGGATCGTCCGACAGATGTCATCAGTTTAGAATACAAGCCTGAGATGGAGATTTCTTTTGACGAGGAAGACCTTGAAGAAAATCCAGAATTGGCAGAGATGATAGCGGAATTCGATACCTATATTGGTGAGCTCTTTATTTCAATTGACAAGGCGCGGGAGCAAGCGGAAGAATATGGCCATAGCTTTGAGCGCGAAATGGGATTTTTGGCAGTACATGGTTTTCTTCACATCAATGGCTATGATCACTATACGCCAGAAGAAGAAAAGGAAATGTTTGGCTTACAGGAAGAGATTTTGACAGCCTATGGACTCACAAGACAATAAGCGAAAATGGAAAAATCGAGACTTCACTTCAAGCCTGGAGTTTGCGATAACAGGAATTTTCACATCGATCAAAGAAGAGCGCAATATGCGCAAGCACGCCTTATCAGCCCTTGTAGCAATGCTTGCTGGTTTGGTATTTAGGATTTCTGCGACGGAATGGCTCTTTTTATTGCTCAGCATCACTTTGGTGATTGCTTTTGAAATTATGAATTCAGCCATTGAAAATGTGGTGGATTTAGCTAGTAACTACCATTTCTCCATGTTGGCAAAGAATGCCAAAGACATGGCGGCTGGAGCAGTCCTGGTCGTATCAGGTTTTGCCCTACTAACAGGACTGGTGATTTTTGTGCCCAAATTCTGGGCCTTGGTATTTGGATAAGAGGGAGACTTCCCTCGTGAAAGGATAATATGACATTTAAATCAGGTTTTGTAGCCATTTTAGGACGTCCCAATGTTGGGAAGTCAACTTTTTTGAACCACGTCATGGGGCAAAAAATTGCCATCATGAGTGACAAAGCGCAGACAACGCGCAACAAGATTATGGGGATTTATACGACGGATAAGGAGCAGATCGTCTTTATCGATACCCCAGGGATTCACAAACCCAAGACAGCTCTTGGAGACTTCATGGTGGAGTCGGCCTATAGCACCCTTCGAGAAGTGGATACGGTTCTCTTTATGGTGCCGGCGGATGAACCGCGTGGTAAGGGTGATGACATGATCATCGAACGCCTCAAGGCTGCTAAGGTGCCGGTTATTCTGGTGGTCAACAAGATCGACAAGGTGCACCCTGACCAACTCTTGGCGCAAATCGATGACTTCCGTAGTCAGATGGATTTCAAGGAAATCGTGCCGATTTCAGCCCTTCAAGGAAACAATGTTTCGCGTTTGATTGATATTTTAAGTGAAAACTTGGAAGAAGGTTTCCAATATTTCCCTGCTGACCAAATCACTGACCATCCAGAGCGCTTCTTGGTCTCTGAAATGATCCGTGAAAAGGTCTTGCACTTGACGCGGGAAGAAATTCCCCACTCAGTTGCAGTAGTAGTGGATTCTATGAAGCGGGATGAAGAAACCGATAAGGTCCATATCCGTGCAACCATCATGGTCGAGCGCGATAGCCAAAAAGGCATTGTCATCGGAAAAGGCGGGGCTATGCTTAAGAAGATCGGAACCCTTGCGCGTAAGGATATTGAGCTCATGCTGGGGGACAAGGTCTTCCTAGAAACCTGGGTCAAGGTCAAGAAAAATTGGCGGGATAAGAAATTGGACCTTGCTGATTTTGGATACAACGAAAAAGAATATTAAGAAGAGGTGGGCGGAAGCCTGCTTCTTGTTTTTAGAGAAGGAGAAGCTATGCCTGAATTACCAGAAGTAGAGACGGTTCGACGCGGTCTTGAGAAATTAATTCTTGGAAAAGCCATCCAGTCAGTGGAAGTAAAGTATCCAAAGATGATTCAGACGGATCTGGATGCTTTTCGTCAAGATCTCCCAGGTCAAGAAATTCGGGCCATGGGGCGCCGCGGGAAATACCTCTTGTTTTATCTGACGGATCTGGTCCTCATCTCGCATTTGCGGATGGAAGGCAAGTATTTCTTTTATCCAGATGAAGTCCCTCTTCGCAAGCATGCCCATGTATTCTTTCATTTTACAGATGGTAGCACCCTGGTCTATGAAGATGTCCGCAAGTTTGGGACCATGGAAGTCCTCATACCTGAGCTTGTCGACAGCTATTTTTTGGCGAAAAAGATTGGTCCAGAGCCGACGGAAGCAGATTTTAAAGAACCAGCCTTTCAAGCAGCTCTTAAAAAATCAAAGAAACCCATTAAATCAGCTCTTTTAGACCAAAAATTAGTGGCTGGTTTGGGCAATATTTATGTGGATGAGGTTCTTTATCGAGCCAAGGTTCATCCAGCCCGTTTGGGTCAAAGCTTGACTGCTAGAGAAGCCAAAGCCGTTCGCAAAGAAACGATTGCCGTGCTTGCTCAGGCTGTTGAAAAGGGTGGTTCCACCATTCGCTCCTACAGCAATGCTTTTGGAGAAGATGGTACCATGCAGGAAGAACACCAGGTCTATGGGAAAACAGGCCAGCCTTGTTTGCGCTGCGGGACACCGATTGAGAAAATCCAGTTAGGGGGACGCGGAACCCATTTTTGCCCCCACTGCCAAAAGGAGAACTAGATGGCAAGAATCATCGGATTAACAGGAGGGATTGCTTCAGGAAAGTCCACTGTCACCTCCTATTTGAGAGGAAAAGGGTATCCTGTCATTGATGCGGATCAAGTGGTCCATGATTTGCAAGCACCAGGAGGAGCCCTCTACCGTGTCTTAGTGGATCATTTTGGGAGAGAGATCCTTACCAAAGAAGGAGAGCTGGATCGCGTCGCTTTGGGTCAGCGGATCTTTTCAGACCCTAGTGAAAGAGACTGGTCCAATCGCGTCCAAGGCAGGCTTATTCGTGAGGCTCTAGCTGAGGTAAGAGATAGACAAGCTGCCCAATCCGATCTCTTTTTTATGGATATTCCTCTCTTAATCGAGCAGCACTATGAAGAGTGGTTTGAATCTGTCTGGTTGGTAGCTGTATCAACAGAAACCCAGCTCAAACGCCTGATGGAACGCAACCACTTATCGGAACTGCAAGCCCAGGAACGCATCGCATCTCAAATGCCGCTAGATGAAAAAAGAGCCCATGCAGATCTGGTCTTAGACAATAATGGCGATCTAACGGCCCTCTATGCCCAATTAGATGCAGCCCTAAAACAATTAGAAAGAAGATGATTTTATCACAAGAGAAATCAATTGGCGTAAAAATCTATATATTGCTTGGATCGGGTGCTTTTTCATCGGAGCCAGCCTTTCTTTGGTCGTCCCTTTTATGGCCCTCTTTGTGGAAGAGTTGGGTGTTACGGGCAAGGCTGTTCCCCTTTATGCTGGGATTGCCGTCGCGAGTTCTTCTGTAACTTCTGCGATCATGTCTCCCATCTGGGGGAGCCTGGCTGACCGTTATGGTCGAAAACCCATGATGTTGAGAGCTTCCATTGCCATGACGCTGACCATGGGAGGGATCGCCTTTGTGCCATCCGTCTTTTGGCTTTTGGTCCTGCGCTTGCTCAATGGGGTCTTTTCAGGCTTTGTTCCCAATAGTACAGCCCTGATTGCCAGTCAAGTTCCCAAGGACCAATCCGGCTATGCCCTAGGGACCTTGTCGACCGGTGTCGTGGCTGGAACCTTGATGGGCCCTTTGATTGGGGGACTCATTGCTGAAAATCTAGGCATGCGCAATGTCTTTCTCTTGGTCGGCTTCTTCTTATTTTTGGTTTCCCTCTTAACCTTCTGGGGCATTGAGGAAGACTATGAGCCCCTTCCAAAAGAAGAACAAAAATCCAGTTGGGAGTTGCTCAAGTCCATTCAGCAAAAAGATATTCTCTTGGGCCTCTTTTTGACCAGCATGACCATCCAAATGATCGCCCAATCTATTTCTCCGATCCTGCCTCTTTATGTGAGAGCTTTGGGCCAAAGAGATAACCTGATCTTTGTATCGGGGATGATTGTTTCGGCTATGGGAGTCTCTAGTATGCTCTTTTCAGGTTGGATGGGAAAACTCGGAGACCGAATCGGGAATCACCGGCTCTTATTAATCGCCCTTCTTTATAGTGGCTGTCTCTATATCCTTTGTGCCCAAGCGCAATCACCCCTTCAATTAGGGATTTTACGCTTCCTCTTTGGGATCGGGACAGGAGCCCTACTACCAGGAGTTTCTGCATTATTGAATCGTTTAACCCCTCCTGAAGGGATTTCTCGGATCTTTAGCTACAACCAGCTCTTTTATTACTTAGGTGGTGTATTAGGGCCAATGATGGGATCGAGTATTTTCATGCATTTTGGCTATCATTGGGTATTTTACGGTACAGCCCTTTTGGCCTTTACCGATTTGATGTTCCTCTTATTCTTATTTAGAAAGTATTTGAAAGTGAGAGACGTACGTGCGAATTAAAGTTCAATTGACCTGCACCAGCTGTGGGAGTCAGAATTATTTGACCAGTAAAAATACCAAAACCCATCCTGAAAAGATCGAGGTCTTGAAGTATTGTCCCAAGGAAAGAAAAGTAACCTTACATATTGAATCAAAATGATTTTCATGGTATAATAGTGAAGATTTTAAGGAGTTTTGAATATGAGCGGAGCATTAACAACTATTTTACTAGTATTATCAGTATTGATTATTATCGCAATTTTTATGCAACCAACAAAAAACCAATCGAGCAACGTCTTTGACGCAAGCTCAAATGACTTGTTTGAACGTTCAAAAGCGCGCGGGTTTGAAGCCGTGATGCAGCGTTTAACAGCTATTATGATCTTCTTTTGGTTATTGATCGCGATGATCTTAATGGTACTTTCTAGTAGATAAGATAGGCTCAGACAATGTCTTTGCCTATTTTTATTTTGTAAAACAAAGACACAAGTAGATAGAAAAAGGAGGCTGGATAACCAGCAAATAAATCAATGAAAACAAGTATTAAAGAATATTTACAGGAGCATGACAAAGCCCAGATCAATGATCTGGCAGCAGCTCTAGGAAAGGAAGGGTCTAAGGATTTCCGTGACTTGGTCAAAACCATCTCTCTGATGGAACGCCGTCATGAGTTGAAATTCGAAGATGATGGCTCTCTTCGTTTAGCTCAAAAGAAGGCCCCAGCCATTACCCTCAAGGGGATCTTTCATGCGCATAAGAATGGCTTTGGCTTTGTCAGTTTAGAAGGCGAAGAAGAGGACCTCTTTGTTGGCCGAAATGATGTTAATCACGCTATCGATGGTGACACCGTTGAGATCGTCATTACCAAGGTAGCAGACCGAAACAAGGGAACGGCAGCAGAAGCTAAGATTATTGATGTCTTGGAGCATAGCATCAAAACGGTAGTTGGACAAATCGTTCTGGATGAGGAAAAGCCTAAATATGCCGGCTACATTCGTTCGAAAAATCAAAAGATCAGCCAGCTGATCTATGTGAAGAAGCCAGCCATCCAATTGGAAGGGACCGAAATCCTCAAGGTCGAAATTGATCAATACCCGAGCCGCAAGCACAATTATTTTGTGGCGACGGTGCGGGATGTGGTCGGTCATGTGACAGATCCAGGAATCGATGTTTTGGAAGTGTTAGAATCCATGGACATTGTCTCAGAATTTCCAGAAGAAGTGCTGAAGGAAGCCGAGCAGGTTCCAGATGCACCGTCTGCAAAGGATTTAGAGGGACGCTTGGATCTGCGAGATGAGATCACCTTTACCATCGACGGGGCTGATGCCAAAGACTTGGACGATGCGGTCCATATCAAGTTACTCAAGAATGGCAACTTTGAGCTGGGTGTTCACATCGCAGATGTTTCTTATTACGTTCAGGAAGGTTCAGCACTCGACAAGGAAGCTCTAAATCGGGCGACCTCTGTCTATGTGACCGACCGAGTAGTACCCATGTTGCCAGAGCGTCTCTCCAATGGGATCTGTTCTTTAAATCCGAATGTGGATCGCCTGACCCAGTCTGCCATCATGGAGATTGATCCTCATGGCAAGGTTGTCAAGCATACCATTACCCAAACAGTGATCAACACAACCTTCCGAATGACCTATAGCGACGTCAATGATATCTTAGCGGGAGACGAAGAAAAGGCTCAAACCTTTAAGAAAATTGTCCCAAGTATTCATCAAATGGCCACCTTGCATGGCATTCTAGAAAGCATGCGGATTCGTCGCGGAGCCCTCAATTTTGATACCAATGAGGCTAAAATTCTGGTCAATAAAGAAGGAAAACCGGTCGACATTGTCCTTCGTCAAAGAGGAATTGCCGAGCGGATGATTGAGTCCTTTATGCTGATCGCTAATGAGACAGTGGCGGAGCACTTTACGCGACTGAAACTACCGTTCATCTACCGGATCCACGAAGATCCAAAGGCAGAAAAAGTACAGAAGTTTATCGATTATGCTTCTAGTTTTGGAATCCAGATCTACGGAACGGCTAGTGAGATGAGCCAAGAAGCCCTGCAAGAAATTATGCGCAAGGTCGAAGGAGAACCCTATGCAGACGTTCTCTCAATGATGTTGTTGCGCTCGATGCAGCAAGCTCGCTATTCAGAGCACAACCATGGCCACTATGGGCTTGCTGCGGAATATTATACCCACTTTACTAGTCCCATCCGTCGGTATCCGGACCTGATGGTTCACCGAATGGTGCGCGAATATGGAAAATCTCAAGAAGTGGCTGAACACTTTGAACAAGTCCTTCCAGACATTGCCAACCAATCCTCTAGTCGGGAGCGCCGGGCTATTGATGCGGAGCGCGAAGTAGAGGCTATGAAGAAGGCAGAATACATGGAAGACTATGTTGGGGAAGAGTACGATGCTGTGGTTTCCAGTGTGGTGAAATTTGGCCTCTTTGTGGAGTTGCCAAATACGGTTGAAGGCTTGATCCATATTACCAATCTCCCTGAATTCTACCATTTTAATGAACGGGATCTAACCCTTCGCGGAGAAAAATCAGGAGTGACCTTCCGTGTCGGTCAGCAAATCCGGATCAAGGTAGAAAGAGCCGACAAGATGACAGGAGAGATTGATTTCTCTTATATTCCAAGTGAATGGGATGTCGTCGAAAAAGGTCTCAAGTCTAAAGGACGTGACCGAGATGGCAATCGTAGAGATCGCAGACGCAAGGACAAAAAAGTTTCTAAGGGATCAACCGCTAGAAAAGATGACAAGCGGAAAGATTCTTCCTCTAAATCCAAAAAGAAAAAAGGGAAGAAACCATTTTACAAGGAAGTAGCAAAGAAAGGAGCCAAACATGGCAAAGGGCGAAGGAAAGGTAGTCGCGCAAAATAAAAAGGCGAGACATGACTACACCATCGTGGATACGATTGAAGCAGGGATGGTGCTGACGGGGACAGAGATCAAAAGTGTCCGTGCGGCACGCATTAACTTGAAAGATGGCTTTGCACAAGTAAAAAATGGCGAAGTTTGGCTTAGCAATGTCCACATTGCCCCTTATGAGGAAGGCAATATCTGGAACCAAGACCCAGACCGTCGTCGCAAGCTCCTTCTTCATAAAAAGCAAATCCAAAAGCTGGACCAAGAAACCAAAGGGACAGGAATGACCCTGGTGCCTTTAAAGGTCTATCTCAAGGATGGCTATGCCAAATTGCTTTTGGGACTCGCTAAAGGGAAACATGATTATGACAAGCGTGAATCCATCAAACGTCGGGAACAAAACCGGGATATCGCACGGGTTATGAAACAATACAATACGCGTTAAATAAAAAAGGCAATTCTGAAACTTGTTTCAGAATTGCCTTTTTTTATCGGAGAGGGGCCTCTTTTTCTAACTTGTAAAAAGGGGCTTTTTCCTGTATGATAAGAGTACTGAAAGAATAAGGAGAAGCCACATGACACAAAAATTGATCCCTTACAAGCGCATGCCTATCTGGACCAAGGATACCATGCCAGAAGCTCTTCAAAGAAAGCACAATACCAAGGTAGGAACCTGGGGGAAGATTACGGTTCTAAAAGGTCAGTTAAGATTTATTGAATTGACAGAAGAGGGAGAAGAAATCGCGAGCCACATTTTTGAAGCAGGAGCAGAGAACCCCATGGCCGAGCCCCAGGCCTGGCACCGTGTCGAAGCGGCGACTGATGATGTGGAGTGGTACTTGGAATTTTACTGTGAGCCAAAAGACTATTTTTCCAAAAAGTACAATACCAACCCTGTCCATTCAGAGGTGCTAGAAGCAGTGGGAATTGTCTCAGCTGGAAAGGCGCTGGATCTAGGATGTGGGCAAGGACGCAATGCTCTCTTTTTGGCCCAACATGGCTTTGATGTGACAGCAGTAGATCAAAATGAATTGGCTCTTGATATCTTACAAAGTATTGTCGCTGAGGAAGATATGGACATGCCAGTAGGACTTTATGATATTAATGCTGCAGCTCTTACCCAAAACTATGACTTTATCGTATCAACTGTGGTCCTCATGTTTTTAGACGCTGATCGGATTCCAGCGATCATCCGCAATATGCAAGAGCATACCAATCCAGGGGGCTATAATCTCATTGTCTGTGCCATGGATACGGAAGATTATCCCTGCCAGATGCCCTTCTCGTTCACCTTTAAAGAAGGAGAATTGGCGGAGTATTACAAGGATTGGGAATTGGTCAAGTACAATGAAAATCCAGGCCATCTCCATCGTCGAGATGAGAATGGCCATCGGATTCAACTTCGATTTGCAACCATGTTGGCAAAGAAAAAATAAAGAAAAAGCAGGATGTTAAGATCCTGCCTTCATATTGAAGACAAAGTCATATAAAAAACTTTCCTTAGGTGAGTACGGACGTCAGCGAACTTCTTCGAAGTTCCAAGACTTAGTTTTGAGCCTAGGGTCTCAAAACTCCCGAGTGCCTGAAACGTTATTGTTTCAGGCACTTTTCTCACAGCGGAAAGTTTCGATATTTTCTTGAATCGATTTAAAAATTGGAACTCATTTTTATTTTTTTTGCAAAATCGCTTAACTTATTTTACTTTAAAGTAATTTGTCTACATTCTAAAAGCAGGATGTTAGGATCCTGCCTTTTTGCTTGTCTACAAATAAGTTGAAGAAGGTGATATACATTTTGTTCATTTGCCAAAAAGAAAAACCTTCTCCATAAAGGTAGGAAAAGGTTGGGGGATTTAGTTCCAGCTAGCAAAGTCGCAGACACTGAGAATGATCGTTCCAATTTCAATGGGGTCCTCTTTTGCACCAGATTCTAACCAGGTCACAATCACAGATTCAATCGTGGCGATGAAAATTTCTAGCCCATACTTGTATGGAACTTGAAAGTCTGAAATGATGTGTTCTTTAGCATGGGGAGTATCGTCTAGTGCATGGAGAGTAAAACTTCTTACCAATTTACGGAAGTCCGAGCAGCAGGATTGGGACAAGGCATAAATAAAATCATAATTGTCTTTAATAGCGGTCAACACATTGAGAAAGTTTACCTTGACAGGGCTTCCTTCAACGAAGAGGCTATCTAATTCTTGCATCATGTCCATTTTCATTTGCTCAAACATGTCGTATTTATCGACATAGTGCAAGTAGAAGGTCCCGCGGTTAATCCCAGCGGTTTCAGTTAATTGTCGAATAGTGATGCTTTCAAAAGGTTGTTGCAAGAGGAGTTTTGAGAGCGCATTTCGTAAGTCTGACTTGGTTGTTGTTTGTCTTTGGCGTACCATATGTTCCTTTCTGTAGTTGTATCAATCTGTTTCTATTTATTTGACGTTAAAATAATTTATATGTTAAATAATTTTACGACACTAACAAAGAGCATTATACTCCAAAAGAATAAATTAGACAACAATTCTAATTTTTGTACAGATAACGGAAAGTGTACAAAAATTTTACAAGTTTATGAATGACGGGCACTGACAAGATTTTGTGAAAATCTCACAACAATTAGTGATTTAAAATAATTCCCTCCTAAAAAAATGGTCAGGAAATTTTTAGGAAAAGTGTCAAACAAAAAGAAACCAGCACGAATAAAAGTGCTGGTTTCTTTATTATGTGACTTTCAGTCCGTCTCGCTCCGTTAGGTGCGAGACAAAAAAACCACCCGCTATGCGGGTGCGCATCGAAGGTTATACCAAAAAAGCTCCAAACGCAATACAATTAAGGTGTTCAAGCCAATTGTAAAGCGAAAGGAGAAAAATATGGCTCAAAAAGCACATAGTTTATCACACACAAAATGGATGTGTAAATATCACATTGTGTTCACCCCTAAGTATAGACGAAAAGTGCTCTATAATCAATATCGAAGTAGTTTGGGAGAAATATTCCATAGATTATGTAGTTATAAAGGTGTTGAGATTATCGAAGGTCATTTAATGCCAGATCATGTTCATATGTTGGTAAGCATTCCACCTAG
>JAGZKI010000009.1 GCA_018365265.1 Streptococcus parasanguinis
GATTTCATCAGCTTTTACAGCCCTACTCAACTGTGCGGAGGTGGGACGACGAAATCGAATTCTAACGAATTACCGATTTCTGTCCCACTCTCTTTTTGATTAGAAACCAAGCCAACCTTTGAAGGTATCCCAAGCGTTTTTCGCTTTTCCTGGGATATCGGCCTCGTCGATTGCTTTTTTCGCATTATCGACCATATTCGACGCCTTTTCTTTGACATCCTCAAAGAAACCTTTGTCTTCTTTGCTATCTGTTTCTGTCGTTTCTTCTCCGACTGGCGCAATGCCGTTTTCAGCATAAGAGTTCTTCACCGAGTCAAACTGAGTACCGTCTGTATAAGGCAGAACACTGTTGGCAACATTGCGGAAGATCTCTGACGCCGTTCCAGCACTACTGTCCGTCAGGTAGTGATTTTCATCGGTCGTTGGGAAGCCAAGCCATTGACTGATGACCACATCTGGCGTGTAGCCGATCACCCATTGGTCTCCAGAGAGGTCCTTGTTAAAGCTGGTCTCTGTCGTACCAGTTTTCCCTGCCATGGTATAGCCATAAGGCGCAGCGTTCACCCCTGTACCATTACTAAAGGTACCTAGCATCATATTGGTCATCTTATCTGTCGTTGACCCACTAAGCACTCGGGTTGATTTCTGGCTGTGGCTCTTGACCACTTGACCACTTGCATTTTCGATCTTGGTAATGAGGTGAGCATCATTCATGACCCCGCCGTTAGCAAAGGTACCATAGGCTTGGGCCATCTGCATCGGATTGGTCGTCACACCAGCTCCCAAGGCAACTGCAAGCGATTTTTCCACCTTGTCCATGTTGAGGCCGAATTTTTTCCCGTACTCAAAGACCGTATCGAGACCCAAATCATTAGCCGTCGCTACGGCTGGAAGGTTAAGGGATTCTGCCAAGGCCTGGTACATCGGTACCGTTGGGCTAGACTGGATTCCCGCATAGTTATTAACCTCATAGCTTCCATATTGGGTGGTACTATTGTCCAACTCCTTATTGGTCGACCAACCTTCAGCAACAGCTGGGCTATAGACGACTAAAGGTTTGATGGTTGATCCTGGACTACGAGCAGCCTGGGTAGCGTAGTTGTAGGTACGGAAACCTGGATTTTGATCGCTTCCGACACGCCCTACGAGAGCCCGAACCCCTCCGGTCTTAGGATCGAGGGCGACACTACCAGATTCCGCGCGCGTGCCGTCTTCCGCTACTGGGAAGAGGGCCGTATTGTCATAGATCACCTGCATGCTTGCTTGGTAATTTTGATCCAGCTCAGTGTAGATCCGGTAGCCATTTTTGACAATATCTTCTTCGGTCAGGCCGTATTCATTGACCGCCTCATTGATCACCGCATCAAAATAGGATGGGTAGCGGTAATCCTCCGACTTGCCTTCATAGGCATCAACCAGCTGGCCATGGATATCCACAGCAGCCGACTGATCAGCCGTTTTCTGGTCAATATAACCAGCTGCCACCATATTTTGGAGGACCGTATTGCGGCGATTGGTCGCATTTTCTACTGAGTAGAGCGGGTTATAGATTTCAGGCCCCTTGAGCATACCGGCGAGAACAGCAGACTGATCCAGGCTTAATTGACTGGCTGAAACCCCAAAATACTTCTTGGAAGCATCCTCAATTCCCCAAACCCCATTTCCAAAATAGGCATTGTTGAGGTACATGGTGAGGATTTCTTTTTTACTGTATTTCTTATTGATTTCAAGCGCCAGGAAGAATTCCTTGGCCTTACGCTCCACCGTCTGGTCCTGAGACAGGTAAGCATTCTTGGCTAGCTGTTGAGTGATGGTCGATCCACCACCTGAGCGACCTAGGGTCAAAATCGCTAAGAAGAAGCGACCATAGTTGATCCCGCTATTCTTGTAAAAGCTCCGGTCCTCTGTTGCGACCACGGCATTTTGCAGATTCTCACTAATGGCATCGAGTTCGACATAGGTTCCTTTTTGCCCGGTCAAACTTCCCGCCTGGTCCCCATTCTTATCATAGATAATGGTGGTCGCCTTCAGTGCATTCTGCAAATCTTTGACGTTGGTCGTCTTAGCAAGGTAGAAAAGATAGCCCCCTGTCAAGAGGCTAAAGCCTAGCCCAATGATCAGGAGAATCTTGGTCAAATGGAATCTGCGCCAAAAACGACGGAAGGGATGCTGAGAGAGAGGCTTGCTTCTGTGCTTGCCTGAGCGACTATAGGTCGGCTCTACTGTCTCTTCCGGTAGTTCCGTGTCTGGCACTTCTTCTGCCACCGCTTTGGGCGGATGATCCTTTCTAAAAAAAGTGATCAGGTTTTCAAATAATTCTTTTATTCTATTCATACCTGTTATTGTAACACCTTATCCTTGTCCTAGCAAGAAAAGATAGCTCATCCCCTTCTCCCATTTAGTTTTCTTTAAGCTTAGATTTTGCTACAATAGGGTCATGAACTATCAATTTACCATTCCACAATCCTTTCCCCAGATGACTGTGAAAGAGCTGCTTGAGGACTACTTCCTCATCCCCCGTAAGATCCGGCATTTTTTACGGGTCAAAAAACACGTCTTGGTGAATGGAGAGACCATCAACTGGCAGAGCCCCGTTCAAAAAGGGGATCAGATCCAGCTGATCTTTGACGCAGACGATTACCCTGAAAAAGAGCTCCTAGAAGGAGACCCCAGTCTCGTCGAAGAACTCTATCAGGATGAGCACGTCATCATCGTCAATAAGCCCGAAGGCATGAAAACCCATGCCAACGAACCGATGGAAATTGCTCTTCTCAACCATGTTTCCAGCTATGTTGGATCCACCTGCTACGTCGTGCACCGGTTAGATAAGGAAACCAGCGGAGCGATTTTATTTGCCAAGAATCCTTTTATCCTGCCTATTCTCAACCGAATTTTAGAAGATAAAAAAATTCAACGCGAGTACTGGGCCTTGATCCAAGGAAATTTAGCGCAAAAGACCATCATTTACAAGGATAAAATCGGGCGCGATCGCCACGATCGACGCAAGCGCCTGGTCGATCCACGCAAGGGACAGTATGCAGAAACTCAGGTGACGCAACTGAAAAAAATCGGGCGAAACAGCCTGATCAAATGCCAGCTCAAGACGGGCCGTACCCATCAGATCCGGGTTCATCTCTCCCATCATGGGCACCCGATTGTCGGGGATCCTCTCTATAACCCTGAACGCGGAGAGCGACTCATGCTCCATGCCCATCGCTTGACCTTCACCAATCCATTAACGCTTGAAACCATCCAAGTCGAGGCACCTTCCAAGAGTTTTGAAGAAGGGTTGAAAGATTGAAAAAAGAAGCCTATGGCTTCTTTTCTTTGTTATTGATAGCGAGGAGTTGCAAATCCACGAATATTGCCATGTCCGATCCGATAGGTATTACGACGAACTTGGTTTCCAGAGTTTCCTTCAATGGTATGAATGATCCCATTTGAGACACTCTCGACAATTCCGATGTGATCCGCAAAACCATTATTTGGCTGACTATCTTGATCCCAGTTAAAGGTGATGATATCCCCTGCTTTTGGTGTAGAAGCACCATTTTCATTCCAAATGCCCAAGCGTTTGAAGATCTGGATGTGCCGTTCGACTCCACATTCACGGCCAATCAAACCACTCAAACCTTCCCGCTGGAAAATTGTTGTGACAAAGACGTCACACCAGTCATCAGAATCTTTCACAGCGTATCCAACTGGTAGGGGACGGACGCTATTGTAATCGTTGACCAATTGATGATGCGCTGCACTTCCGCCGCGAACACCCACTAGACTAGCTGCTGCCCGTAAGACACGGTCCCGTTGTCCATTCGTTACACGAGGACTAAAAGCAGTTTGATATACTGTCGCACGGGGATGAAGGGCTGTTTGACCAAGGTTAAAGCCTTCAACACCACCATCCACATAGTCCACATAGACGTGAGTAGTGTAGTTCCCAACAAGATTTTTGTGATTGATAGTAGAAACGTTAACTTCAGTATGTGCGTTAGTTGGAATAGCGTCATACCAATAAAGGTTACTTTGGTTGCTTTCCGACCAAACGGCTACACTGATCTTTTTAATCTTACGACCTTGAGGCGCTTGATCCACCGTTACCGTATAGGTTCCAGCTCCAGAATTGACATTCTTGATCCCTGTTTGTGTCTTCGTTTGGGCATTTCGGAACTCAACTTCTGTAGTTGTTCCCCCTACACCAATCCGAGAACCATCATTTTGAATGTAGTAAAGGTGAATATGGTACTTACCAGTAGAGTTCTTGTGATCGCTCGCTTTGACCGATACCTTGTAGTCTCCGTTCGCTTGTCGTGTCGCTTCATACCAACGGAGATCATCTTGTCCGTCCTTATCAGACCAAGTTGGGACTTGCACAGTTCGCACACCTTTAGGATTGTAGACATCCTTAATGATGACGTCAAAGGTACCTGTATCCTTGTTGTTGTTAACTATTGAAATCGTACCAATTGGTTTGTTATGCTTAACATCCACCACCGTTTCAGTGATATAATGGTGTTGATTTTTGTTATCAACGATATAGAGGTCAGCACGATAATTACCAAGTGAATTCTTGTGCTCATCGGACTTGATGGTAACACGATAGCTACCGTCTGATTGTCGAGTCGCTTTGTGCCAAATAAGATCATCTTGGCCATTCACAAGACTCCACGATGGAACTAAGACTTCTTTAATCCCATTTGGAGCGGAAATATTACGAACAACTGCATCAAAAGTTCCCAATTCAGCATTATTATTTTCAATAATGAGACTTGCAGTCGGACGAGTTTGGGTAACTTCTACCACTTTTTCCGTTAGATAAAAAGGAGTATTAGAATTATCTACAAGATAAGCATCAGCACGATATCTCCCTGTAGAGTTCTTATGATCTGTTGCCTTAATCGTCACGCGGTAAGAACCATCGGCTTGACGAGTAGCCTTATGCCAGATGAGGTCGTCCTGACCACCAGCAAGACTCCATGATGGAACCAAGATGTCTTTAACGCCATTTGGCGCAACAATGTCACGAACAACTGCATCAAATGTACCTGCTACAGTATCGTTGTTTTCAATTGAAAGGACACCTCTTGGCCGTGTGTAATCAACAGCTACTACTTTTTCAGCAATGTAGTGACGATTATTTGAGTTGTCTACAACATAAGCATCTGCTCGGTAGTTCCCTTTATTCCCTTTATGTTCGGTTGCCTTAATGGTGACACGATAGCTACCATCACTTTGCTTAGTCGCTTTATGCCAGATGAGGTCATCTTGACCATTCTCTAAACTCCATGACGGAACCAATACCTCTTTCACACCATTTGGAGCGACAATGTTTCGAATAACCGCATCAAATGTCCCTGCTACAGTATTGTTATTCTCAATTGAAAGGGCACCACTTGGTCGTGCATAATCAACAGCAACAATCTTTTGAGATAGATACTGGGCTCTCCCTTTTTTATCAATTACATAAGCATCTGCCCGGTAATTCCCAGTGGAATCTTTGTGATCGGAGGCTTTAATTTTCGCACGATAAGAGCCGTCAGGCTCTCTCATAGCTTTATGCCATATCAGATCATCTTGACCGTTTTCAAGGCTCCATGTTGGAACAAGAACTTCTTTCAAACCATTTGGGGCTTCAATATCACGAACAACTGCGTCAAACGTTCCTGCCACCGGATTGTTATTCTCGATTAAAAGTGTCCCACTGTCTTTTGCTTCTGTAGTGGGAATCGTTCCACTTGTTGTAGCACTTGTATGTTCTTCTTTTCTATTGGAAGAGAGACTTGTAAACACAGCGGAAGATGGAGATTCTGTTTCGATCTTTTCTTCAGCAACATATTCCGCAAATTCAGCGTTATTTTTAGCAGTTTCGTTCCGGTATGCTTCTGTATCAGCCTTTTTCTCTATTGCCACTGATCTTTCAGCATGTATTCCTGTATTCTCTGTATTTGACGAGGTTTCTGCCTTTAAAACGATTGTGGCAGTTTTTTCAAATGTTTGGTCAGATGAAGTTTGTTCATCAGCCTTGACCTGTTGCGTTGAAAAGGCCAATAGTACCGTTGCACTCGCATAAAAAATAAGATCTTTCTTTTTCATATCAACTTCCCTTTATACAAATTTTATACGTTAATCATTTTACCACACGGTTTCAGAGATGAAAAGTTTTATGGGGCAAATTTTTAAAATTAGTGACATTTTTTTGAAAAACTAAAAAAAGAAGTCCGTCTGACTTCTTTTGATCTTATGCTAATTGATTTAAGGCCGTCTTTAGGTAGTGACCCTCTCGGATTTCCTGACCGACACGTTTGGCATTGTCCACAAAGTCTTGGTAATCAGCATCTGAAAGATTGTCGATTGTCTCCTTCAAATCATGGAGAGACTCTACTGCAATCCCGCAGCCCTTCTCAAGCACAAAATGAGACAAGGCTGACTGTTTCCACACGACAAGCGGGAAGCCCGATGCTAGATAAAGCGACGCCTTGTGGGAGTTGTTGTAACGGAGGTATTCTCCAAAAAAGCCACTACAGGTCTCAACGCTATCTCCATCCCAGACCAGACCAAAACCGCCCTCAAGGGCTGCAGGAAGTTCATCCGGTAGGAAGGAACCAAAGTAGGTTTCATTTGCAAGCGCTCTACTCTCATCAAAGCCAACACCATAAAGGTTATAAGACGGTGCTTCTGGAAGAGTATAAAGATAACCAGCTTTTTCCTTGGCCAAATTACCTGCCACAATTATCGGCTGGTCTTTTGTTTGGCCACTTTTTTCTTGAAAATCTGGAATCAAATAGTCAAAAATACCAAGGCTGACAATCTTATCTTCTACAACCCCCTTATCCACTAAAACAGATTTCATAACCGGGTTGTGAGCAATAATTCCTGTAACACTACGGAACGTATCACTTTCAGTTAGTTTCATCCGTAACTTCATTCTAAATGGTAAGGTTTTATCATTCACAAAACGCAGTGTTTCCAAATCATGAACTAAAAAATAGACATCCGTACCCCTGTTTTTAAGTTTTTTTAGTAAATGGTTAAGAAATAAAGAATGATGTAACAAAGGAAATTGAATTATGATCTCATCATTTTTCTTTAGGTCTTTGAAAGCTCTAAAGAGAGCTCTATATTTATGAATCTGTGCCCTAAGAACATTCATTTGATACCAGTCATCCACCAAAACTTTCAACGGAGAATAACCTAATTTATTTAAAATTGCTTCAACATCATTACGTGCCTTATTACCCGCATTTTTAACATTGTTATCGTGTAAAAATTCTTCTTTTAAATAGTATTTCATCTCTTACTTCTCATTTTTCATACGCTGATTTTTTAGGATAATATTCATTTAAAATTTGCTTGAAATGAATGATGTTTTCTTCCCTAAAGTCCCCATCATCATTGACACAAAGCAGTTTTTTACGTCTATCTGTAAAGATAGATTCCAGCTTATCCACTTGATTTAAACCAATTGTTTCTCCGAAATTTTTAGACATAGGATAAAACTGATTACTTTCAATTTGCCAATTAGAACAAACGTATTGATTGACGTCTACTCCATAGTCTCTAATTTTATTTCGTGACGTTTTATCTAATGTTGCTCCCTCAATTTCCCACAAATGTGCCAAAGTACTCTTCTTCATTGGAACAGGTAAATGTTGGTTCACGTATCCTGTCGGACCCCAAGGCAAGAGTAACAAGTTTTTCAAAACCAAGGAACCATAACGGAAATTAAAGAATTTCCAAGGCGAAGATTTCAAAGCCTTCTTATTAGGAAAATGCCGATAGATTAATTCAACGTTATTGTGATAAGTGTTCGTAAATGGTGACCATGGAACTAAAGCATCGTATACTGCTAAAAGCTTGGGTTGACCATTTTTATAAAAATCTGAAGGTTGACTATCTCTAATCAAGTACATATCATCATTGAAATACAAATAGTTCTCCGACAATCCTTCAATCCGATGAAGATTAAGCTCAATAGCCGCTGAATTATAGGTAGGTAGATATTCATTAGGCATAAATTCCTTATGAGTGACCAATTTAAGTTTTGGATGCTCCAAATTTAACCAGTCAGGCTTTTGCCCGTTGGTAATTAGATAAACATTATTCACCCAAGGAGCATGCTTTTCAATCATTCGAAACCAGTAATTAAAAATACCGTAATCACGATAACGTTGCTCTCCGTCGATTTCTTGGTCTATTTTTGACATTTGACCTGTCACGGCTTGTTTCTCGCGGATAAACTCAGTATCACTTCCGTCGACCCAAAGAACCACGATATCAATTTTTTCTTGTGTCATTTAATAAATTCTTTCTCAACGACTTCTAGAGCACGCTCAATAACCACATGCATATCGTAGTATTTATAGTCTGCTAGGCGTCCACAGAAGATGACCTTGTCATTTTTGGATGCTTCTTCTTGGTACTTGGCAAACATCGCATTATTCTTTTCATCATTGATTGGATAGTAGGGCTCATCGCCTCGTTTCCAATCAGCTGGGTATTCACGGGTAATCACCGTCTTCGGTTGAGTCCCATACTCAAAGTGCTTGTGCTCGATGATCCGAGTGTATGGAATTTCACGCTCGGTGTAGTTGACCACAGCATTACCTTGATGATTTTCCTCATCCAAAACTTCGTGTTCGAATCGAAGGCTACGATATTCCAACTCTCCATGCTTGTAGTCAAAGTACTGGTCGATCATCCCTGTGAAGACAATTTTTTCAGCTGAAGCTTCCAGTTCTTCACGATTAGCAAAGAAATCAACGCCAAGCTCTACTTCTACATCACCCAGCATGTTTTCAATGATGACATTATAACCACCAATTGGAATCCCTTGGTAACGGTCGTTAAAGTAGTTATTATCAAAGGTCAAACGCACTGGGAGGCGCTTAATGATGAAAGGAGGCAGGTCTGTTGCAGAACGTCCCCATTGCTTCTCCGTATAGCCCTTGATCAACTTTTCATAGATGTCCAGACCAATCAACTTGATCGCTTGTTCTTCCAAGTTCTTAGGCTCAACATCTTTCATATCCGCCGTTTGCTCCGCAATCTTGTTTTTGACTTCTTGAGGAGTCTTTGTCCCCCACATGGCATAGAAGGTATTCATGTTGAAGGGAAGATTGTAGAGTCTGCCCTTGTAATTAGCTACCGGTGAATTGATATAGTTGTTAAATTCAGCAAATTGGTTGACATAATCCCAAACCTTTTTGTTTGAGGTATGGAAAATGTGGGCACCGTACTTATGAACATTGATTCCTTCAACTTCTTCACAATAGATATTACCACCAATGTGGTCCCGTTTATCAATCACTTTTACTTTTTTGCCACGCTTGGTTGCCTCATGAGCAAAAATTGCCCCCGATAGACCAGCACCAACAATCAGATAATCGTACATAGTTGTCTCCCTATTTTTTTATTAATTGCTGTTTCAACTCTTTCACATTCACTACCTTGAAGAGTAAAATCAAGGTTCCATAGATGACCCCACCTAGGCCAGCATATAGAACGACATTCAGCGTCGGCGAAAGGTGGACGATGAACTTGACTAGTAGCAAAAGACCATACATGAGGCCTGAAGCGAACACAATCTTCATCATTGAGCCCATAATCGGCACTTCTTTAAGATAAGTTCGTGTGAAGTAGAGTTGAATCCCCCATACCAAAGCTTCTGTCAACACTGACACAATCGCAGCTCCAATAAAGCCCAGTTTTGGTAGGAAGATGAGATTCAATCCGACACTGACAATGGCAGGTACAGTAGTCGAAATCATAAATTCTTTATTTTTATTGTGAGGGATTAGAATTTGAATCCCCATGATATTGGTCCATCCGATAAAGAACATTCTAAAAATCATGATGGCAATGGCATAACGCGCATCCTGGAAGTCCTTCCCTAGGAAGAATTGAACAAAATCATCATTGACGATTAGCATACCGGCAATAATCGGGAAAATGACCAAATTATAAATCAAAAAGGACATTTGGTGCATCTTGTTAACAGCCTTTTGGTCCCCTGAGGATAAGAGGCTCGATACCCGAGGCAACATGACGCTGCCCAGTGAGGTCACCAAGGTCAACAAAATATTGACGAGTTTTAAGGCTTGGTCGTAAATCCCCACATCCTTTGTAGAGGCGAGAGCCCCAAGCATGGTCCGATCCAAGGTGACATAGAGGGAAATGGCGATCTGCGGTAGAAAGAGCAGAATGACCGGCTTTAAATGTACCCGTGCATAAGCCATATCAAAATGGGCTTTCCCAATGAACTCCCGAGCGGGTAGCCACATGCTGAGCTGACCTAAGAGCTCAAAGATGGTGAGCAAGAATACGTAGAGATACAGATCATTGGCAGATTTGACAAACAAGAAGATGGAGATGACTCCAACCAGTTTGACCGTGATATTCCGAACCGTAATCTTGCGAAAATCTTCTAATCCCTGAAAAAGCCAGGAAATATCGAGTCCCTTTGAAACCAAACTGAGTCCTAAGATATAGGCCACAGGGTTTTGCATAGAAGGAAGGGTTAGACATAAAAGAACATAGAGGGTAAGGGATAAAATCGTAGCCCCCAACTGAAGGGTATAAATCCCCCAGAAATTCTTTTGAATATCTTTCCGGTGTCCTGAAATCTCCTTAGTTCCATAATTGGCCACTCCTAGCGTCGCCAAAAGGAGAAAATAAGTAACAATGGAGTTGAAATAGCCATAGGTCCCCAAGTCATTTGAACTAAAGACCCGCGTCACATAAGGGGTGGTGATAATCGGCAAGATAATCACCAGTAACTGGTAGGAGAGATTATAGGCGTAATTTTTAAGAACTTTCATGATCATTCAATTCTATCTTTTATTTTGTATTGAACTGGCACAAGGCTAGCAAAAAGTGTAAAAATAAAAATATTATATCCTGGTCTTATCCAAAAAGCTTCTATCATACAATTAATTGTAATAAGCGATAATAAAGCTAAGAATAGGAACATACCCTGTTTATAAATTCTCTTTGATGCAAGTACATAAATCAATACCAGTAATACTACAGGAACAACTCCGTAGTAAAATAACATTTGAATATAAGAGGAATCTACATAGTTATAACTGTATACTGATTCTGTTGTGCCACCATATCCTATAAACTTAACCCCGGTTGCTCCAAACAAATGTAATCCATAGGTCTCTATTGCATTTTTCCCTAAAAATAACCTCATACTGAATAAGTTGTTCAAACTCACAAATAATGAAGAAGACCAGGTAAAGAAATACGATAAGTAAAACATTAAGAAAGAAAATATAGCTGCAAAATAAGGTAGGATCCCATAAATTTTAAATTTTCTTTCTTTAGTAACATACATAACAATAAAAATGACAGTTGCTACAAGTACAGAAAGGGCATTTAACCTAGCATCACAAAATTTGATGATAAAAAATGCTAAACTAATACCTACCAAGGTTCGTAGTATGATGAACCTTTTCCGTAGTACATATCCCCAAGCAATAAATAAATAAAAACAGTGAGACGCAAAGTCAGTTGGATAAATGAAACCAAAGGAATTTCTAATCACAAGGCCAGACGAACGGACCTGAGCAAATTGTAAATTAGGAATAACTCCCAGAATTGAAAGTAAGAACACTCCGAACACTATCGTTCCTGACACAATAACGTATGTTTTTAAGATAACATCAATATCTGCATCATATAATAACAAAATCAATAATGAATAAAGTAGGAAATTAGTCCCGCCCGTATGCATGAATACGATAGAACTTGTTAGTAGTAATAAAATAGCAGTTAAGATATAAAAGAACGTGAATTTTTTTATATACAAAAATCTAAAACATAATAATAATGAAAAACAGATTAATAAAACAACCGGAAGGTTTGGGATTACTCTGTTTAACATTGTTGTCATAAGAGTATCGTACCCAACAATGAGAGTCAATACTAGAATAACCAAAAGGTTCTCAAACTTAATTTTTAACATAATACCTTTTTACTCTTAATAAAATAGCTACACCTATTTAAAAGCAATTTTACGTAAAATTGGATTCATTTTCATTTTTTCAATAAAGATGACTGTCCGAAATTTTTTTTGGGTGAGAAGATCAATACTCAATCTTCTAAGAAAAGAAGAAATATCTCGCTGTCTTAATAAGGTCTTATAAGACCCAATCGTTTGATTCCTATTTCCTGAAAAAATATGATCAAAAGCTTTATTAGTAATAATAGATTGCAGTAATTGTATCTTTTCTTTCCTTCGCGCATGTAAATTAGAAATTTGAAAGGCTGCACTTACAATAATTTTTGTCTTAATTTCTTGAATTAATGAGGCATCTTCTATTTGGAACTTTTCAAGTAATTGTTGCAATGCTTGAAGTTCATCTAATTGTATTTCGATTCTTCTAGGATGAAAACTGGTCAATGCTGAACCGCTTCTACCAGCAATATAATTATAAAGAGTCGAGTCAATAAATTGAATGGTATTTAAATGTCGATAAACTTGAAAATTGAATGAAGTGTCTTCTCCTATTGGTTTACTAGGAAACTTAATATCGTGTTTTAAAATAAATGACTTGTTATAGATTCTTGACCAAACATTATACATCATATCCGTTTTGAATAACTCTATAAATTCATTTCTAAATTCATTCTTTCCAAGAAGACCACAATGCGTATACAAATGAGGGCGACAAGACAAAATAGTGTCCTTATTTTCTTTAATTTCATTGTAGCCAAAACAAAGAACATCCCATTTATCATTGAGATTAGGAAATATTTTTTCAAAGAAATCCTCAGATACGAAGTCGTCAGGATCCATAAAAAATAAATAATTACCCCTTGACAAAGAAATACCTAGGTTCCTAGCTTCTGACACTCCGTTATTTTCAATGTGCCTAACACAAACATTAGAAAAATTATTTTGGTACTCATCGCAAATCACACCGCTATTATCACTTGAACCGTCATCAATTAACACAATTTCATAATTGATCGGTGACGATTGCATAAGTATGGAATCTAGGGCTCTTTTTAAATAACCTTCAACATTAAATACTGGAACAATAATACTCAAATCTATATTATTCATTACTCTTCATCCTTAATTTATGACGAATAAATTCTAGTGTCCATTTTTCTTTTTTTAATTTCTTTAACATTGTTGATTTAACATATTCCCAATAGAATTTATTTCTTGTCACCTCTACTAGCTCTTGCTTAGAAATTTTCTCTCCAATAACTAATTGATTTGGTATAACATAAAATGAATCGACTAGTTTAAACTCAGGACACTTAATCACTCTCTTTTGGAAATGTGCGTATAGAGGACGCTTAACCACTATATCACTATCGATTAAATTTATCGATTCCAAACCACTTTCCTCTGACCAAAAATAATAGCGTTTCGGTTCATTTTCGCCATATTCCCTAAATGAGAAATGACTAATATCAATATCATCAAAAAACTTATCTTGCAGTTGTTTGAAATGACATTTTTCAAAAAGCTTTTGGATACCTTCTGCCTCATCAAAAATAAAATTTTGTTCACTAGTATAGACATTGTGATAATCTAATCGATAATATGAACCTTGCCCAGACATAAAAACACGATTAACTTCTCTTAAATTCTTAAAAATTTGAAGATGACCTAAAAGACCATATCGAGCATAGTCATTTTCAAAAAAGCTATGCTCTTCAAGAAATTGATAAATATCACCTAGTAAGACATCTGTGTCACAAAAACCCCAGTAATCATAACCCTTTAATTCTTCTTCAAAGATAAGCCCATAAGCAACTTTATAGTCACATAATTTATAAGGTGTTTTAAGAGAGATTTTAAAATCAAACTTAGACTGAACTTTCTCTCTTAACTCACCAAAAGAAAGTGTTACAAATTCTATATTTTTAGCATTTAAAATGTCAAATTGGTCAACCTTTTGATCCGTATAAATTAAGAAATCAATCTTTTGATTACGTTTGGCGGTCAACAAAAAATAAGGGAAAAATTTTGGAAGTCTTCCGAAATATGGAATAATAAGTCTTATTCTTTTCATTTAGTTAGATCCTCTCCACCCTTATTCAACCAAGTAACAGCATTAAAATAGCGATGATACGTTTTCAAGTCGATGCCAACGTGTCCTTGCTTCTCAGCTGACTTAAAATGAACCAAGGAAGGTAAGTCACTATAATTCTTCGAAGAGAAAATCACCTTACTCTTGTATGGAAGTTCTTCAAATTCTTTCATCAACTCATAAGTACAAGCATCATTATCATTGAATTTGAAATATAGATTATCCCAATGAATTCTTTCCAAACGACGATTCCACTTTTGAGTTGCTTCTTCCTCATCTGCATAATGCAGGAAATGAAGTTCGATATCATCAAGAAGTGCCAGAGGATAGGCATTATCAAAGTCTTTGATATATTTTGATTCCTTTACAAATTTCAAGGGAATGTTTCCGCTCAAATAATATTTTAAATTCTTGAGCATCTTGATGTAATCAGGAGAAAAGACAAACATCCCTACAAACGGTGTTTGATAAGGCAAGCCCAATTCTTGATAAACTTTTCCAGCCCAACAATTATCACAAATAATCGTAAAATTTTTATTCTTGAGTCTTCGTCTAGGAATAAAATTAATAATTGGATAAACGATTGGTTTTAATTTATTCTTAATTTTTTCAATATTCATCTTAATATTTCTTATATAGCTCTGAGAAATTCCGAATATAACTTTGTAAGGAGAAGAGTTCTTTTTGACGTTGGACAGAGGCCTCACCAAATTGCGCTCTCTTCTCGGTATTGTTAGCTAACTCTTGAATAGCCTTCGACAATTCGGCAGGCTGATTTGGTGTGGCGAGAAGGCCGTTTTCATCCTCCTTAACCATTTCACAGACACCACCATGACGATAACCAACTACAGGTTTACCACAAGCCATAGCTTCTAAGACGACTGTTGGGAGAGGATCTGGATTGGTACTTGGCAAGACAAAGATATCAAACATATTATAGAGTTCTGTCGTCTTGCTATAATAGTCGATACGCTTGATTTGACCAGCTACCGGTGAGCCTGAGATTGCTTTTTCCAACTCATCAACACGCCACTCTTCACCCTCAAATGCGCTACCTGCTAAAAAGGCTACTGCTTTGGGATTGGTCTGTAAGATTGGCGTCACAGCTTCTAGGAAGTCCCCTTGCCCTTTCCAGGCATTTACTCGACCAACCATTCCAATAACCAAGGCATCCTGTGCGATACCAAACTGGTCACGGACAGCGCTAGCAGCCATCACCTGATAGACAGCATTGTCGACCCCATTATAAATGACTTGAACCTGGTCGTCTTTCACATAGCGAGACCGCTTGACGTGGTTGGCTACAGCATTTGAAACTGTCACAATCTTATCCGCATAGCGCCCCATCAAAAAGTTGATAAAATCTGAAATGGCTTTTGGTTTGACAATAATTTCGTGCACATGCCAAATCAAAGGAAGTTTCAACTTCCGCTTGAGATAAATGCCTTCAAGCACCGCCGTAGTATTGTTGTGAATGAGGGTAATCCCGTTCTCTTTGGCATAGTTGGAAATTTGTTTAGAATATCGGTTATAAGAACCAAAATACTCCAGAATTCCCTTGGGATTAAAATATTTCCGGCGCAAGATTGGGTAGTCGATGACTTTCACTTTGGCACCGACATTTTCTAAAGCAGCCACTAAGACACCATCATTAGGTAAGATAACGTGTGCCTCAAAAGCATCTTGATCCAATCCTTTAATCAGCTCCAACAACACCTTGTCAGCGCCATACATTTCGGCACCCGCATGGAGATATAAAATTTTCTGCATGATTAACCTTTAAATACTTTCTCGTAGTCTGTAACAATCTTTTCCCATGTGAAAGATTGGGCAATCCGTTGACTAGATTTTTGATTGAGAGTTTCAATCGCTTGATCATCCAATTGTTCAGCCTGATCAATGACATGTGACAATTGGTCTTTTTCCCAATAAAGCGCCCCCTCTTCACCGACTTCACGGTTAAAGCCAACATCTAACAAAAGATTAAGTTTGGTAGACTCCAGCGCTTCTAGAAGGGATGGATTGGTCCCTCCGACTTCATGACCATGGAAATAGGCAAAGGCATTCTCACGAATGTATTTAAGTAATTCTTGATCGTATACCGTTCCAACAAACTTCACACGAGGATCCTTGTCAAATCCAGTATCTTTAAGTAACTGTTCATAGAACTTGTTTTGCTCTACATTGGTAATCAGGACAAAATCTTTTTGGGAATTTGACTGGATAAAGCCACGAATCATGGCCTCATAGTTATTTTCCGGGACAAAGCGACCTACAACGAGATAGTAGTCTCCTTCGGAGACTTGCTTGTCCGCATACCAGGTCCGTACCTTCTCGTCTTCTTTACTCAGGAGAGACTTGCTTGTATCCGTTCCATAGGCGATATAGGTCGTTTGCGGCTGATACTTAGCATAGTCCTTTTGAATATAAGCCTCGATATTCTTGCTATCACAGATCAACAGATCAGCGTGTTTAACCATCAATTGCTCAGAAAACTTCCAGTATTTACGGACTGGGAGGCTCCACTTGGCGCGAAGCCACTCATGACCATCTGGATTGACCATGAGAGTGCCACCGATGGCTTTGATTTTCTTTCTAATTCTTGAAATGAACGGTCCAATCCGGCATGCTAGGACATAAAAAATCGGTCCCTTGTCCTTGTTTTCCTTGGCCATTTCAATGGCCTTATTGAGGGCTGCGATATCATACGCAATGGCACGCGCAGGACCGATATTAGGGACGTCAATGTTGTAACAGATTGCGCCGTTATGCTCAAAAGTATCTGCAGTGATTCCTGACTTGGCTGAATTCTCCCGCATACAGGCTACATAATATTGGATATTTTTATCTTGTTGGAACTCTGTCAATTTCTCAACAAAGGTCTCAAAACCACCATATTTTGCTGGAATACCTTTGGATCCAACGATATAAATTGATTGTGTCATTTTTCTCCTAACATGGAAAGGACGAAGTAGGGATTTCCCTACTTCGCTCCTTCTTTTCTAAGTACAACCTTCACGGTCTTGAGCAAGATCTGAATATCTCTCCAGATCGTCCAACCATCCATATAAGCCACATCGAGTTTGACAACCTCGTCAAAGTCCGTAATCTCACTGCGTCCACTCACCTGCCAAAGGCCCGTAATCCCCGGCTTGAAGCTGAGGCGACGTTTTTGGTCAGGTGTGTACTCTTGGTATTCATCCACGGTTGGTGGTCGAGTTCCGACCAGACTCATGTCACCGATCAGAACATTGTAAAATTGGGGCAATTCGTCGAGACTTGTCTTACGGATAAAACGTCCAATCGGCGTCACTCGCGGATCGTTTTCCATTTTAAACATGCCACCTATCATGGTGTTTTGAGACATCAAATCTTTTTTGATTTCTTCGGCATCGACACGCATGGAGCGGAATTTATAAAAATTGAAATACCGTCCGTTCTTACCGACTCGTTTCTGCACAAAGAAGGCAGGCCCACCGTCCTTGCGGATCAGGGGAACCAAGACAATACTCACTAGACCGCAAATCAAGAGACCAAAGAGGGCTCCTACAATGTCTAAGAGGCGTTTGGCAAAGACGTGACTTGGCTTGTAAAAATTGGTAGAGAAAGTAACGACGCTTAGCCCTCCAATTTCTTGCACTCTCTTATTCCCTAAAGGGGCAAAATTGAAAGCATTGAGATTGACCGACACATCAATCCCCATATTCTCAAACTCCGAAACCAATTCACTGATATTGTAATCTTCACTTGGAAGATTAATAAACACTTCGTCCACTACTTCCTTGGTCACAAAGTTCATCATTTGGTCCGGCTGCACCACCCGTACACCCGAATGGGTAAAATCCGTATCGTCCATGACGGTGACACCGATTAGTTCCCCATGGTATAGGCTGGGCGAATGCAGAATATCAAATACCTTTTCCATCCGACTGGTCGCTGTGATCAAGAAAATCTTTCGCGAACTTTTCCGCCGTGGTGAAACAGACTTTCGGTATCTCTTTAGTAAGAGATCCATGATGTAGACGGAAAACGTATTGAAAAGAAAGAAGTAGATCATCCCCCGACGAGAGATAGAAAAGACCCCATCGAGCATAAAAGAGGTAAAGGTGATCCCAACAGCGAAAAATACATTGTATTTCAAGACCTGAAAGAGTTCATCTAGATAGCCTCTGCTATAAAAACGATAGGCAATATTGCTAATGTAAAAGGATACAAAATGCAAGAGATAGAGAATGGCAATTGTCTGCGACGTGTATTCTGCATCCTTAAAAAGACTCACAATGTAAGCTGAAAATAGGACAGCTAAACTTTGAAAGAGAACAATATTTAGTTTTTCCAGTTCAATTCTTTCTTCTCCCATTTCCCCTCAATCCTATTCTTTACTTTTTCCCATACTCTCCGTAGGATCCGTATCCTCCATACGAACCATACTCAGCAGTTTTAATGTTAAATTTATTGAGCACCACTCCTAAGAAAGGGGTGCCTGTTTGTTCTAATTGTTCTTTAGCCTTTTGAACAGCCTTGCGTCCATTGGCACCTGATTCTGTAAGCAAAACGGTTCCATCACAGCGTTGAGCGATAATCGCCGCGTCGATCACGACCCCAATTGGAGGCGTATCCACGATAATGTAGTCAAAATGCTCCCGAAGTGCATCCATCATGACGGTGAAGTTCTTGCTTTGCAAGAGACCCGTTGGGTTTGGAGCTACCTGTCCAGACTCGATGATATCCAAGTTTGGAAAATCTGTCGCATACAAGACCTGATCCAGCTGGCTACGACCAGCTAAGAAATCAGTCAAGCCTTGGATCTTGGTACGACTACGGAAAATCCCTGTCATGACCGAGTTCCGGATATCACAATCGACCAGGAGGGTCTTGTAGCCTGCGCGCGCGAAGGCAACAGCCAAGTTGGTTGATGTAGTAGACTTCCCTTCATTTTCTTTAACAGATGAGACAGCAATGGCCTTAAGATTCACACCGCTCAGTTGGATGTTGGTCGCAAGAGCATTGAAATACTCTTCTGCCTTCCGAATTTCTTGTAATTTGTTTTTTGAAATTTCTAACGTATTCATGCAATCCCCAGTCTATAATTTCTTAATATCTGGCACAATACCAAGCAAGGTCAAGCCCATCAACTCTTCGATGTCTTCTGGTCTCTTGACACGATCGTCCAAGACTTCTACGACAACCAAGAGCACCACCATAAGACCAGCTCCAGCGACAAAACCAAGAAGGACATTGCGGCGGATATTTGGTGATGAAGGCAATTGAGGCACTTCTGCCTCATCCAAGGTCGTAACATCGGACACCTTGGTCACCGAGATGATCTTTTCAGCAGCTACATTGCGAAGGCCATTGGCAATGCGTGCCGCTTCTTTTGGATCCCCATCCTTGGCTGTGATAGAAAGGATCCGTGTATCGGTTGGAACAGATACATTGATTTTCTTAGACAACTCAGCTGGGGTCATATCGAGTTTCAACTCATCAATCGCTTGGGTCAAGACATTTTGAGAAAGGATGATTTCGCGGTAGTCCTTAACCAAGTAAGAACCAGCCTGCAAATCAGAGTTGGTCAAGGCATTGTTGTCTTGATTTTGACGGCTGACCACATAGATCCGGCTGGTACTTTGGTATTCTTTCTTAGCTAAAAAGGCACTGTAGCCAAATGCAGCAATGGCAAAAACCAGAGCGACCAAAACGATTGAAAACTTGCGTTTCCATAGGGTCTTTAGCATAGCGAAAACATCAATTTCCACTGCTTGATTTTCTTGATTGTTCATTTCCTAATTACTCCTTCATGTGGATCTCTCCACCTGTTTCATGGTTAGATTAATTCATCTGCTAACAAGAGTTGTTGATGGTTGACAAAGAGGTCTTTTGCCCGTTTTTCGCCGTATTCTTCCTGGATCAAGCGATAAGCTTCTGCCATATAGGGTGGTCGCTTCGTCAAATTATGCATATCGCTGGCCACAAAGTGGACCAAATCTTTTTCTAAGAAATAGCGAGCCCGTTTTTTGAGGTGCTTTTGCTCATCCCCAAAGAGGCGAGGCTTGAGAACGCTGGAACTATTGATCTGCATGTAGCAACCCATGTCAATCATCTCTTGCACGCGCTCCTCATTTTTCTCCAAACAATTGTAGCGTTCAATATGGGCTACCACCGGCGTAATACCGAGATGAAGCAGGCGATCCAAGGCTGTGTGGATTTCTTTATAGGGCGTTCCCATGCTAAATTCAATGAGGGCAAAATGCGTCTCTGCAAGACTCGGGATAGTCTTTTCTTCCAGCTTCTTCAAGACATCATTCGTAAAGTAAATTTCTGCTCCGTAATGAATTGTCAGATCCGGTGCAACTTCTGCCGCAATTTTTTTCACTTCTTGAAAATTTTCTGAAATTTTTCCCTCAGGGGTTTCAAACATACCCTTGCGGCGATGCGAAGTAGAGATGATGGTCCGCACCCCTTGACGATAACTTTCCGTCAAGAGAGCACGCGTATCTTCTCTGGTTTTTGGTCCATCATCCACATCGAAGACGATGTGCGAGTGGATATCAATCATTTTTCTTTTCCTTCCATAACTTGTTGGATGGTTTCCTTGGCCTTGGTCAAGCTGGCTTGATCCAACTCCATGACATAGAGGTTGTAACCAGGCATAGCATAAGACGGCAGATCGGTACGACCTTGTCCTGTAATGGCTTGAGAGGTCACATCATAGGAGCCACCTGTTTCCAACTGGGTATTGATCAAGTTCATCATGACCGGCAACTGCATATTGGTTTGGACAGAGTCTTGGAGATTCCCGATAATCTCATTGTAGTTGTTCAAAACCTTGGTAGAGGTTAGCTTATTGATAATGGCTACAATGACTTTTTCTTGGTTCTTTCCACGGTCATTGTCACCACCTTGAAGAGAATAACGTTCCCGAACAAAGCCAAGTGCTTGCTCTGAGTTTAAATGTACCTTTCCGACTGGGAAATGGAACTTGCCATGAAGACTCGTAAATTCTTGGTCGTTTTCCACATCGATTCCCCCTAGAAGGTCAATCAACTTGAGGAAGGACGTGAAATTAAGGCGAACATAGTAGTTGAGCTTGATGTCATAGAGATTCTCAAGAGTATGAATGGAAGCATCTACACCGTAGATCCCTGCATGGGTCAACTTATCATTTTGGTTGTTCCCGCCATCCGCAATCGGTACATAAGCATCCCGTGGCGTTGTGGTCAACAAGACTTGCTTGGTCTTCCGATTGACGGTCATGATGATATTGACATCTGATCGAGAAACTGACGTGACCGGGCCATAGGTATCAATCCCACTGACATAGATGTTAAAGACATCTGCATTAGCAGACACTTTGCTGGTTGCTGCTACTTCTTTTCGAATTTTATAAGAATAAATCTTCTTTAATTTTTTCGCATAGTCAGCATCTTCAGCAGCAATGGTATCCTCAAAGGTGCTGTTGAGCACAATCGCTGAGGCATTTCCCTCTTGCAAGCTCTTATAAGCATCGAGATAGGTTGGGGTATCTACTACAGAGATATCCTGACCCTTCGTCTTTTTGATATTGTCCAAGAGAGCCGTGAGGTTGGCTTCGTTGTTGTTGCCCTTGGGCGCCGTGACTTCTTTAATCTCTTTGATGTCTTTGATGTCACTATCTTTCTTGACATAGACAGCCATCTCGAACTCTGTGTAGTTGGAATGACCATTGACATTGCTGGTAAGGTTCAAAAGTTGTTGACTGGCAAACAAGACTCCTGAGCTAACCAGTAAACCGACAAAAAGCAAAAAAAGGGTCGTCTTTTTAGCCTGATTTTTTACAATCAACCATGCCGACAAAAGTACTAGTAGCACGAAGAGTGCAATCAAAAGGACATTGACATAGCGAAAGGCCAAGATATTATTCGCCAAGATCGTATAAGTCGCCCAAATTGCCGTAATGCACAAAAAAATAAGCAAGACAGAATTGACAATGCGCAATTGCCCCCACTTGTGCTCCGAACGACGACCTCGTCTTTTTTCTGACATAAATACCTCCAATTAGTCCTAATCATATTTATTGTAACATATTTTTAACAAAAAATGCATTAATTATCACTAATTTGTCTATTAAGTACAGCTCCGATGTAACCGCTTTCAAATATTAGGTAAACGCCTGTAATACTGATTCAAGAAAATAAAGAGGCTGGGATAAAAGTCCTAGCCTCTCAATTGTTTTTGGATTGTCGAACAAGACGCAGTGGTTGAGTGCTCAAAGCACTGCTTTGAGGTGGCGGATAGAACTTGCGAAGCAAGTATCCTAAGTCTTTGTTCGCTTTTTAAGCTTCAAAGATGCCCTATGTTGACGGAAACTATGTTTCCTTTTATCTGCAACCTTCAACAGTCTCCCAGACTGTTGAAGCTGTGCGGAGGTGGGACGACGAAAGAAATCGAATTCTAACGAATGACCGATTTCTGTCCCACTCTCAGCTAAACAGCCTACAAAAGATCGTCCCGTTTGACTTGTTCAAAGGTTTCTTTGCCATCATTGAGCTTGTCCCAGATGACGACTTTTCCTTCTTTGAGGGATTTTTGAACATCAATGATCCGCTGGTTAGAAGAGCCACGGAACTGCAACATCAGGTTGCGTTTGCTCTTATCATAGCGCCCATCCACCAGAATATCAACCAGTGAGAGAAGCTCTAATTTGTCTGGCGTTTCCAGCATCAGCTCTTCCCAAGTGTAACCGGTCCAAGACCAGACATCTTTGTCGGGTAGCTCTTTTCTCACGCGCTTGACCAAGGGCAACAGGATGCCGGTGTTGAGAAAAGGTTCCCCACCAAGCAATGTCAGGCCCTGAACATAGGGTTGGGCCAGGTCTGCCATGATTTGCTCCTCTAACTCTTTGGTGTAGGGAATGCCTGCATTGAAAGACCAGGTCGCTACATTGTAACAACCCTCACAGTGAAACATGCAACCGGCTACATAGAGAGAATTGCGCACGCCTTCGCCATCCACAAAGTTAAAAGCCTTGTAATCAATGATGCGCCCTTGACTCAGTTCCTCACTCTTCCACTCTCCTGGTTTTGGTGTATTCCATGTCATCCTTTTACTCCACCTCTATCCAATAGCGCTCCGTTCCATTTTGAACATCCTCCAACTGGCCACCATTAGCTAAGATAACAGCTCGGCTTGCTGGATTTTCTGTGCTACAAGTCACTAAAGCTCGTTTAATATTCTTTTCCTTAGCAACTTGTAGACCTTGGCGGAGGGATTCTTTCGCATAACCCTTACCTCTTTCAGATGGACGAATGGAGTAGCCAATATGGCCCCCTTTTTCTAGTAAGTAGTCATTTAATCGGGGACGAAGGTTGAGAAAGCCAAGAGCTTGACCGTCTCTTGCAAAAGTGACTAACTGAACAGCAGGCACCCAACCTTTCGGAATTCCTAGCCCCATTTCCATGTCACGATTACTTTCCAACCACTCTTCATAAACAAAATCATCAGTATCCCAAAAGCCGCCGTCGTGCGCTGATCGGGTCTGTTCAAACTCTGCCATCATCTCTAAAATTGTTTCTTTATCTGCCAATGTTGGTCTGCGTAATTCCATCATTCCCTCCCACTAAGAGAAAAGCGAGAGCGGACTCTCACTTTTTCTTATTTTTATTTAAAAATTGCTCTCGTAGGCTTGCTACTCGGTCTTTTTTATTGACTCCACCTGTCGAATGCTTTTCGTGGAATCGTTGAACCTGGGCCTTGCCCTTATCGTCTAATTGGTATTTTCCCATAATGTCCTTTTCTAATCTGTTACTTCATGCCCACCATACTTGATGGTAGACCCGTTCATGTGTTTGACACGCGCAGCGATTTCCTTGTGGCGGCCATTGACCATTGGACGAGCTTGAGGGTTTCCGAGATAGCCACAGGTTCGTTTGACCACATCGACCGTTTTCGGATCGCTATTGCCACAGTTTGGACAAGCAAATCCGCGCTCAGTCGGCGTGAAATCTCCTTCAAAATCACACTTGTAACAACGGTCAATCGGCGTATTGGTTCCGAGATAACCGACCCGGTCATAGGCATAATCCCAAACTGCTTCAAGGGCTTTTGGATTTTGTTGGAGCACAGGATACTCACAATAGTGGATAAAGCCACCAGAAGCTCCAGCTTCTGGATAAACTTTTTCAAAATCCAGCTTCTCAAATGGGGTTGGGTTCTTACGAACATCGTAGTGGAAACTATTGGTGTAGTATTCCTTGTCTGTGATATCTGGAACCTTCCCAAATTTCTCCGTATCCAGGCGACAGAAGCGGTCTGTCAAGCTTTCTGACGGTGTCGAATAGATGGAGAAGTGGTAATCATACTGGTCAGACCATTCTTCCACGCGCGCTTTCATGTCCTTGATGATCTCGATCGTGAATTGTTTGGCCTCTGGATTGTGTTCCCAATTTGGGCCATAAAAGACGGTTGCGACTTCGTAGAGTCCGATATAACCAAGTGAAACAGTCGCTCTGCGATGACGGAAGAGCTGATCTACCTGATCATATTTACCCAAGCGTTTCCCGAAAGCCCCATATTGGTAGAGAATCGGTGCATTGGCTGGTGTTGCTTCTTTGGTGCGCTCCACCCGGTAAACCAAGGCATCTTCAGCAATGTTCATTCGTTCATTAAAGATTTGCCAGAACTTTTCTTTGTTCCCTTCTGATTCAAGAGCGATCCGAGGGAGATTGACCGTCACAACGCCAAGATTCATCCGGCCAGAATTGACTTCGACGCCATTTTCATCCTTCCATCCTTGAAGGAAAGAACGGCAGCCCATGGGTACCTTGAAGGAGCCTGTTAATTCCACAATCTTGTCATAAGAGAGGACATCGGGATACATGCGTTTCGTAGCACATTCTAAGGCCAATTGCTTGATATCATAGTTGGGTGTCCCAGGCTCTAGATTGAGGCCCCGTTTGAGGGTAAAAATCAATTTTGGAAAGATGGCTGTTCGGTGTTCCGAACCCAGTCCCTTGATCCGGATTTTCAGAATCGCCTTTTGGATTTCCCGTTCGAAACGGCTAGTTCCGAGACCAAAGCCAAGCGAAGTAAAGGGAGTTTGCCCATTTGAAGTAAAGAGCGTATTAATCTCGTACTCCAAGGACTGCATGGCATCATAGATGTCTTTTTGAGTCTTGCTCCAAGCATAGTCCTCTTGTTTTTCAGGAAGCACCCATTCCTTGGCATCTGTTAAGTGCTTTTGGTAGTTCTTTTCTGCATAGTGAGCCAAGACTTGATCGATCCGGTCTGCTGAACAACCCCCATACTGACTAGAAGCTACATTAGCAATGATTTGCGAGATCTGTGCTGTTGCGGTTTGGATCGACTTGGGACTTTCGACCTCTGCATTTCCAATCTTAAAGCCATTTTTCAGCATGCCTTCAAAATCGATCAAACAGCAGTTGGTCATCGGTGTATAAGGGCTATAGTCCAAATCATGGTAGTGGATATCCCCTTTTTGGTGGGCATTGGCTACGTGTTTGGGCAACATTTTTAGGCCAATCGACTTGCCTACGATCCCTGCTGTCAAATCACGCTGGGTGTTGAAAACATCACTGTCCTTATTGGCATTTTCATTGACAACGGCTTGATCCTTATTGAGGAGTTTGCCAATCGTAAAGTTGATATCCGTCGCTTTTGAGCGCTCAAAATCCCGCTGGGTGCGATAAGTAATGTAGCTCTCTGCAATCGCATATTCATTGGCTTGAAGCAACTCGTGTTCGACGACATTTTGAATCTCATAGATCTTCACGCCATTTGGAAAGCGCTCCAAGATTTCTGCAATAATGCGGTCAACAATAGCCTCTAGTTTGGCTTCCATCACCGGAGTGAGAGAAGTTACTTCTTTTGTGGCCTTTAACAAGGCTTTATAAATTTTTTCAACATCGAATGGAACCCGACGGCCATCTCGTTTTTCTACAAAAATATCAGGAGCCATTCTCAGCTGTTCTTCTCTCAAGGTGATCATCGCAAACTGCCTTCTTTCATTACTTTTACATCGTACAAGATGTATTATACCACTAGAAAAATAAAAATCAATATCTTGTGGAAAAATTTGTTAAAATCTTTCTAAAACACAAGATATTGATTTTATTAAGATGCTTGGTAGACTTTGAAATGAGAATATTTCTTGTCTACAAGACGGTAATTTGCTTTTAAGAGTTGCTTCATCTCAGTGGTCAATTCAACCTGATTATTCACCACAATATACTTGGGTTGGGCTCGATCGATTTGTTGGATCACATTGGTCCGGTTCTCATTAATCCCTAGATAGGAAGTCGGTGTCAATAAGGCTGAAGCAGATAGGCGATTGCTCTCTTGATAAAGAGTTGCCGTCGTATCCCAAGCATAGATGGTATCCTTTTTCTTACTATGGTCTTGGATATAGCTGGCAATGACACTCCGCTCACTGGATTGCCCAGATTGAAGGACCAAATCCTGAGTGATTGGATAAGCAATTAAGTAGACAAAGGCTACAAGTGGTAGGAAAGCCTGACTGGTAAAGTAAGCAGACCAGACTTCCTTGTTTTTTCCCTTACGAGTGCGGCGTTCTGTAGACTCGCTTTCTTCCCCATCTCGTGAAAACCAAATGGCAAACAAGGGAAGAACAAATGGCAACATTGGTAAAAATTGATAAGCTCCTTGCTCAGGCAGGCCGATCGAAATAATGAAGACGACCAAACATCCTACCCAGCCTATAAAGCGGAAGATCCGTAGCTGCGTATTTTTTTGCTTGCTAAAGCTCATCAAAAATGCAGAGACAAGACCCAAGGTGAGGGCCAATAAGCTGTAATAGATCGCATTCCCGAAGGCTTGTCCATTGCTATAATTTAAGGCATTCAAAACATAAGTCACTTGGTTAATGGCATAGCCAAAGGTCTGATTCCAAACAGTCACATAGCCGACCGGATAAAAGACAATCGAAAAACCAAGTAAGACTGCTAAGAATTGATAAAAGCCACGCGCCCATCTCTTTTGCTTGATATTGAAGGCTGTTAAACCAAGAAAGGCCAACAGGTAAAACAAGGCGCTGGTCATTGGTTCGATCAAGAAGGCAATCGCCGCCATCGCTCCATAGACAATGAAGGCTTCATCCTTACGATACCCAATGAAATAAGCCAAGATCAGATTCATACTTGCAAACAAAACAGGAAGGCTAAAGAAGGTCACATAAGTCCCTCCAAAACCGAGAGCCAGTAGCAAGAAATAAAAGAGCAATTGAACATTCTGAGCAGTTGCTTTATTCGCCACCAGCAAGCGCACCATCCGATACAGAGAAGTTCCTGCATAAAAGAGGGCAACCGCCTGTAGCATCACCAGAATCCAATGGCCACCTGCTAGGCTGCCAAGCCAGTTGATCACATAATAAAGAAAACCATTGGTCCCATAAAAATCACCAAATGGAGCTTGACCTCTCGTCATAGCCCAACCTGCATAGAGGTTTTGAGTCTGCTGATTGGTGGCAAAACGCGTCAAAAATGGCAAACCAACATGCAACAAACTAAGCAAGATACTACAAACCAACGGAATCACAACCGGTACTGGACGCTTCCATTGACGGCGAGCGTGTCTAGGCTCTTCTTCTAGCTCAGATTTTGTCGCTGGTTCTTCTAGCACCGGTTTTGCAACTTCACGCGTATGACGACTCATCCGGCTCAAGGTTTGTTCTTGTTTCAGCTCTGAAGTTTCCGCTAGGACCGGTTCAGACTCAGGCTCAGGCTCAGATATAGCCGTGGTTACCGGCTCTTCTAGGACTTCTGCCTGACTCCCATGCGTTGGTTCTTCTTCCCGAAAGACTGACTTGTCTAGTACTTCGCGAATTTCACGTGTATCCTGGAAGCTATCTCCAACGTGAATGCCTAATTTTCTCGAAGTCATTTCTTGCTCTTTTTCGCTCATTCTTTTTCCTTTTCCTAGATGTTCCTTTTGCTCTTTCATTTTCAAAAAAGCTCATTTTCTTTTCTAGTATACCAAATTCTACTGCCTCTGTCAGCCTCTTACAGTCATTTGAAAAAGAGCCGAGCTTATCTCTCGAACTCTTTCTCACTCGTTCTACTTTTCTTACAACATTGGCGCAAATAATTGCATGATTTCTTTGATTAAACTTTGGTGCCAAGTAAAGCGGAAGGTATCCTCGGTAATCTCTTGAGATACTTCAAAGATGTGTTCAAAGTCCGCTCGTATGTCTTTCAAAGCTGGTGTTTGATACATCCAAACCGCATTCTCATAGTGATGGACCAAACTCCGATAGTCAAAATTAATCGACCCTACAACCGCTACTTCATCGTCCGCCAAGACTTGCTTGCTGTGAATAAAGCCAGGTGTGTATTCATAAATTTTCACCCCAGCATCCATCAGATCTAAGTAAGCCCCACGTGTAACGATTTGAATCAACTTCTTATCTGGGATATGAGGCGTTACGATTCGAACATCTACCCCACGAAGGGCTGCATTTCGAATATCCTCTGTCAAATCATAGTCAATAATTAAGTAGGGAGTTGTGATGTAGACGTAATCTGTCGCTTGGTTGATAATATTCTGGTAGACCGTTTTCCCGACCTGGGATTTGTACATTGGTTTAGGACCACTTCCATACGGGATATAGAGCCCTTGGCCTTCAACCGCCTTATTCTCAATATGGTAGCGATCAAAATCTTCAATTTCTCCACGGTTAATGTACCAGTTCATCAAAAAGAGCCGCGTCAGTGCCTTGACTGCACGCCCATCCAAGCGGACAGCACTATCCTTCCAATGACCAAAACGCTCGATATGGTTGATATACTCATCTGCTAGATTGACTCCACCCGTATAGCCGACTTGACCATCGATGACCAAAATTTTGCGGTGGTCTCGATTATTGTAGGCTACGGTCAAACGTGGAATCACTTTATTAAATTTATGGGCATCAATCCCCATTTTTTGCAAGCGACGAGTGTAATTTCCGGACAAGGTTGCCATGCAGCCGATATCGTCATAAAGAAGTTTCACCTCGACCCCTTCTTTAATCTTCTGCTCTAAAATCTCCAGAATACTATTCCACATCAAGCCTTCATCGATGATATAAAATTCGATAAAGATAAATTTTTTCGCAGCTTTCAGATCCTCTAGGAGTTGCTCATACATGTTTTCCCCAAGGGGATAAAAGGTCGAAGCTGTTCCATTATAGAGATCTGCATTGTGGTCCATGGATAGAATGGATTTGACCATACCATAAACTGCCTTGCTCTCTTGCTTGAGTTCCGCGCGTAATTGTTTGCTGTTGTCTTCTCGAAACTTCATTGATTCCATATTTTTCAGCTGGGCCATTTCTTTTTTGGACAGGCGCCGTTCGCCAAACATGAGATACAAGAGGGAGCCAAAGACAGGAATCACAGCAATCAAGAGCCAAGTCACCTTGTTTTCTGGAGGGGTATTGCGATTCACTATGGCAAGAATCGTCGTCACATACAAGAGCCCAATGACCGCCACAGACAGCCAGTGCGGAAACCATTTGTTTAGCCAGAAGAAGGTCGCAAAGGAAGCCCATAGTTCAAAGCCCATAAACAAGATACTAAATCCATACTTGGACATTAAGAGACGTAATTTTCGAAAGGTCACAAACATCCTCCTTTTTCTTTCTACTAGTATAACAATTCTTCTTTTCCGATGCAACGTCCAGCCAAATCCCTATTTGGGAAGATCAAAAGCAAGCAAAAAGAGAGTGGGACAGAAATCGGTCATTCGTTAGAATTCGATTTCGTCGTCCCACCTCCGCACAGCTTCAACAGTCTGGGAGACTGTTGAAGGTTGCAGATAAAGGAAACATAGTTTCCGTCAAGATAGGGCATCTTTAAAGCTTAAAAAGCGAACAAAGACTTAGGATACTTGCTTCGCAAGTTCTATCCGCCACCTCAAAGCAGTGCTTTGAGCACTCAACCACTGCATCTTGCTCGACAATCCAAAGACAATTGAGAGGCTAAGACTTTTGTCCCAGCCTCCTTAAAGATCGTTGTCAAACGGACCTTTCATGGCCCTCCAACAGGAGTGATTATTGCCTGGTTAGCACAATCGTTCCTTGGTCATCTTCTGCTTGTTCCAAATCTTCCAGTGACAACTGATCACCCTCTACTCGGTAACGGTAGAGTTCATCTCCGATACGCATGGATTGATTGACCGGATCGATCGCCACCTCTTTGGTCTCTTCTTCTCCATCCGAGTCTGTGACTGTATAGGTTCCTTTTTGCCCTGTCACAACCAGCAATATCGTGGACTCGGCATCCTGGCCTCGGTAGCTACCATCGATTGACTGCACTTGCTCTTTTTCAGCACTGGTTGAAGAGACTGTTTGTGCGGCACTAGAGGATGGTTCACTAGACCTTTTTGTTGGTTTTGCCGGTTGACTACAAGCTGCCAACACGATCGCCATCGCTAAGCTCAGTCCATACATTATTTTTTTTATCATGATCGGCTCCTTTCCCATTTAGCGGATACCATTTACCTTCAGTATACGCCAAGAAAGCCGTTCGGTCAATTGTTTAGTCCTCTAATAAACAGGCCCTGACTTCTGCAATAAAATACAGGGATCCTGTAACAAATAAGACTTCTTCTGGACGACTCTGATCCATAAATTCTTTGATATAGGCCTTATAGTCAGCTACATAGGGCAGGTCTTGTCGATCGCCCTGGGCCACCACTTCTCCGTAATGAAAGGTCGTCAACATTAATTCAGCTTCTGGTAACCCAGCTTGAAGTGTTTCCAACATTCCACTATAATCTTTTCGTTTGAGAGCTCCAAATAAAATCTTCACGCGTTTTCCGTCTAAGCTTTTTGCAAACTCGATCAAACGCACCATGGCATGAGGATTATGGGCGCCATCCAGATACACCTGGTCGCCAAACAACTCTAAACGTCCCGGCCACCGCGTCTCTTGTAAAGCCAGCTTGACCTGTTCCAGATCTACTGCTTGAGGCTGACCTTCCATGTAAAGGAGAAAGGCCTCTAAAGCCACCGCTGCATTTTCCCGTTGGTAATCCCCCTTCAAGCCCAGATGTGGCAAGACAAGTTCCACGTTTTCATTCCAAAAACGATCCTGCTTTAACCCAAAATCTTTTCGGAAGGCGTGGAGATCCACAGCCAATTGCTCCGCTTTTTCTTGACAAATAGCTGCAGCTTCAGCAGGCAAAGGACCAACCACTGCTTTCTTACCTTCTTTAAAAATCCCTGCCTTTTGCTGGGCAATTGCTTCGATCGTTTTCCCCAGGGTCTCCTGGTGATCCAGACCAACCGACGTAATAACAGCAATTTCTCCCGTCACTACATTGGTCGTGTCCAGAAGCCCACCGATACCGACTTCCAGCAGGACCACGTCCACTGCTTGTTCCTTGAAATAGAGAAGGGCCATGAGGCAGATAATCTCAAAATAAGAGAGTTGGTCCTGAGTTTGAAGCAAGGTTTGCTCCATCTGCTGCACTTCTTGACCGATCCGAGTAAAATCTTCATCCGAAATTGGCTTGTCCCCAATACAAATTCGGTCATGGATACTGATCATATGGGGAGACGTAAAGGTTCCCACCTTCTTCCCATGAGCCATCAACAGTTGGCGCATAAACGCAATCGTAGAACCCTTGCCATTGGTTCCTGTTACATGAATGATTGGGTAAGCCTTATCTGGTCGTCCTAATAAGGATACTGCCTGTTTCATACGATCCAGTCCCGATCGAAAATTTAGACCTATCCGACTATTCATCCATTCTTCAATCTGATTCATATCTTCCTCCTAAAAGAAAAAAGCGACAAAGCCGATTCTGACATTTGCGCTCCTTTCTTTTGTACTCGTTTTTTCACATTCCTATTTCCATCAAGCCCTTTTGGCTTACCAGCTCTCTCGTATTTCTAGGAGCTGGGCTAAAAACGTCCCCCGGAATTTCCTGCTTTTTCTTGTTTCTTGAAGCAGGGGTAAAAACATCCACTGGACGTTCCAACTCTTTCCAATTTCTGGGAGTTGGGCTGATACAGTCTCCCAGACTGTATCACTCCTCCATAAAGCTGTTGAAGACTTCTTCGATCATGTTCCATTCATCATCTGAGTCTTCTGGGATTGGTTGAAGGTCACCTTCTGTGCCATCTTCGTTTTCTGTAAATGAATAAGTTTGGATTTCAACTTCACCGTTTTCATCTTCTTCTGCATTAGCAGGGATCAAAAGGACATAGTTTTTTCCAAATTCTTCCTTGCCATCGATGGTCAACAGGATTTCAAAAAGTGTTTCATTTCCTTGTTCGTCCACCAATGTGATTAATTCGCGTTCTTCATGGTCGTGGTTGTGATCATGTGCCATACTATTCTTCCTCATTTTCTTTCTAAAAATTACGATCTAAATAATTTTGTAAAATAAGCTGGGCCGCCAACTTATCAATAACTTTTTTGCGTTTGCTACGACTGACATCAGCCTGCTCAATCAACATCCGCTCTGCAGCGACAGTTGTCAAGCGTTCGTCTTGGTACTCCACTGGCAAACCGAATGTTTCAGCAATCATTGCGCCATAAGCCTGACTAGCCTCTACACGTGGTCCGCTTGTGTTGTTCATATTTTTTGGCAAGCCCACTACAAAACGATCCACCTTGTATTGCGCCACTAATTCAGACAAGCGCTCCAAACCGAATTCTTTTTTATCCTCATCAATTTGGATGATTTCAAGACCTTGAGCTGTAAAACCCAGTGGATCGCTCACAGCAACCCCAACGGTCTTTGAGCCAACATCCAATCCCATAATTCTCATTAGAGGTTTATTCCTTGCCCTTTCAAATAATAACGCACCAATTCTTCAACGATCTCATCTCGTTCATACTTCCGAATTTGGTTCCGTGCATTATTATAACGAGGTACATAGGCAGGATCCCCACTGAGTACGTATCCTACGATTTGATTAATTGGATTGTAGCCTTTTTCATCCAGTGACAAATAGACATCTTTTAAAGTTTCGCTAATTTCTTTACGATTTGAATCATCAAGATTAAAACGTACTGTTTCATCTGTAAATCCCACAAGAACACCCTCTTTCTTTACAATACCACCATTATACCATATTCAAAGCCTTTTCACAATGGACAAGTCCTTGATTTTACAGCTTTTTCAGGCTATTTGGCGATCATTTTCAAATTATTTTTGCTCACTTGCTCCAGCATGGATGAGATTTTCTGCAAATTGGCTTGGTGTCAATTTCAACAACTCTGGTAAGTGATTATTTTTGAAGTAAGTCATCCCTTCCGCCTTCTTGACATCCATCGCTTCAAAATCATAGGTGATGGTTACCTTGTACTCATTCTCATTCTCTAGGGTCAAATCAGCCGTGAAGCCAGGAACTGTCAAGGCTTCCTTAAAGGCATCGTCCTTGTTAAAGGAGTCCCTTAATTGTTTTTGCGCTTCCTCTAGACCAACTTGCTGAATTCCTTTTTTCAACTCCTCATCGGTCGCCGTCACATTGATAGTCTGCAACTTTTTAAAGGTGTTCCCCACATAGGTCACAATTTGGGTTTGTTGGGTTCCTTTATCATCTTTTGGAAAGACAAAAGTTCTTGTCACCACTTGGTTGTCTTCGGCTTTTTGCAAAATACTTTTGTTGTCCTTTTGCAATTGTTCAGCTTTCGCTTTAATCGCTTTTTGGTCACTTGAACTTGGTGTTTTCACTTGTTTTTTAGGGCCACAACCTGTCAAAAACAAGGCTAGTGCACCCAATAAAAGGAGATTTCTTTTCATGCTTCGTTCCTTACTAGTTATTGTTTTCTCAAATATTGTATCATAGATTTTAAAAAATGGTGTCTGAAATAGCACACCATCTCTATTTTTTTAGGAGATAAAAAAATCAGAAACAAGCTGTTCCTGATTTTTCATCGCTTTAAAGTGCTGCACGCATCCGTGCTTCTGCATTTTCTACATTTCGAACGGAGCGTGGTAAGAAAGCACGAATATCGTCTTCTTTGTAACCCACTTGGAGGCGTTTATCGTCCACCAAGATCGGGCTTTTAAGGATACGAGGTGTTTCCATAATAATATCGATCACTTCATTGACACTTAAGTCTTCGATATCCACTCCTAGATTTTTAGCGTAACGATTTTTTGAAGAGACAATACTTGCCACTCCATTTTCAGTCTTTGTAAGGATATCCAATAACTCTTCTTTGGTGATCCCTTCCTTACCGAGGTTTTGTTCTTTATAAGTTAGCTGGTGAGCGTTGAGCCAAGTCTTTGCTTTCTTACAGCTAGTACAACTTGACACTGTATAAATTTTAATCATGCATGCACTCCTTTCGCTACACGATATTACTATCGTATTAAATTATAACACAAAAACCATCAGTCTAGCGACCTATTTTGAAAAAAATTAATCTTCAATTTCAATCGCATCATCTAAATCTAGTGTTACTTCTTCTGCAAGAGGAGCTTCTTCTTCAGTTTTATCAAGGGGTTTCACTGTTTCATCATCTTCAATCAACCCAAAATGAACCCGAACCTTGTGGTCGATTTCATCAAAAATTTCTGGGTGGTCAGCCAAGAATTTCTTGGCATTTTCAGATCCTTGACCGATTTTTTCGCCATTGTATGAATACCAAGCGCCGGCTTTTTGGATCAAATCGAGATCTGTCGCAATTTTCAGCAATTCGCCGGTACGTGAAATTCCTTCCCCGTACATGATTTCAACCATGGCTTCTTTGAAGGGTGGAGCCACCTTATTTTTCACTACCTTGATCTTGGTTTCCTTACCGACATTGGTATCTTTTTGGTCCCCAGTTCCCTTGATTTGGGTATTTCCACGGACATCTAGACGGACAGAAGCGTAGAATTTAAGGGCACGACCACCAGGTGTTGTTTCAGGGTTCCCAAACATGATCCCTACTTTTTCACGTAATTGGTTGATAAAGATGGCAATGGTCTTGGTTTTATTGATAGAGGCTCCAAGTTTGCGCATAGCTTGGCTCATCATCCGCGCTTGCAAACCAACGTGGCTATCTCCAATATCACCATCGATTTCCGCACGAGGTACCAAGGCTGCAACAGAGTCGACAACCACCAAATCAACCGCACCTGAGTCGATCAATTTACCAGCAATTTCAAGTCCTTGTTCCCCTGAGTCTGGTTGAGACAAGAGGAGTTCATCAATATTGACCCCAAGAGCTGCTGCATAAGATGGATCCAAAGCGTGCTCAGCATCGATAAAGGCAGCAATGCCTCCTTCTTTCTGTGCTTGCGCTACTGCATGGAGGGCAACGGTTGTTTTACCAGATGATTCTGGACCATAGATTTCGATGATCCGACCTTTTGGATAGCCCCCAGCACCCAAGGCAATATCAAGCGCCAATGAACCAGAGCTCATCACTTGAACTTTTTGTTCCGCGCGTTCGCCCAAACGCATGATCGATCCTTTACCAAAGTCTTTTTCGATCAACTTCAGGGCATCATTGAGCGCTTTTTCACGCTCATCTCCAAATTTCTTAGAAATCTCATCTAATTTTTTCTGTTTTTTCGCCATTCTTTTCTCCTAATTTTTTACTATACAGGAAATGCACTCCACTCACCAACGATTTCCGTCATTTGAAAGGCTTATTTCCTGTCCATTTGTAGAATCATTCTTCATTTGGCACAAGCTTCATTATACCAAATTTTCACCATTTAATACAGCCAGGCGCACCAAATTAAAGGCATGAAGGACTGCAATTTCGCGGACATCCGCCCGGCTACGTCCGGCGATATTGACTTGGACACTATCCACTCCACTTGGAGTCGCCAGTCCGATAAAGACGGTCCCTGCCGGATGCCCTTCTAGGCTATCTGGTCCCGCAACTCCGGTCAGGCTAACACCATAATCGGATCCTGTTAACTTACGGGCCTGTGACGCCATGGCTTGGGCTGTAAAATGAGACACCACTCCATGTTGCTCCAACTCTTGAGCTGGAATAGACAACATCTTACTTTTTTCTTCCAAACTGTAGGTGACAAAACCGCCTGCGAAGATGCTGGATGCCCCTGAAAAATCTGCCAGAGTTGCTTGGAAGAGGCCAGCCGTCAGGCTTTCTGCAGCTGTAATGGTCTTACCAGTCTGTTTCAATAGATCAAAAGTAACCTTGGCCATCGAATTGTCATCTCCATAACCGTAAAACAACTCTTGCAAGGGTTGATGATCCAGAGTGTGGCGGGATAAGATTTCTTTTTCTAAGACATCGAGCTTAGCATCCGCTTCTACCTGATCTTTCGCCTTTGTAGACAGACGCAAGGTCACTTCTCCTGTCTTAGCATAAGGAGCCACTGTCGGATCACTCTGCTCTTCAATGATATCGGCTAGGATCGTAACCAGCTGGCTTTCCCCAATCCCAAAGAAGCGCAAAACTCTTGAAAAGAGCTGCTCCCCTGTTGTCAAATGAGGCACCAATTGTTCGTTGACCATGGGTTTTAACTCACTTGGCGGACCAGGTAGAACGACATAGGTCACACCATCAACCGTGATCAAACCTCCAACCGCGAGACCTGTACGGTTTTGAAGAGGGATTGATCCGGCGATCATTTGTGCTTGCCGCTCATTATTGGGCGTCCGGACATAATCAGGGCGACTGGCAAAGAAGGTGTCGAGTTTGGCAAGTGCTGTCGGATCAAAAACCAGTTCTTCCCCTAAAAACTTAGCAAGGGTTTGCTTGGTCAAATCATCCTCTGTTGGACCAAGTCCACCGCATAAAATCACCAAATCACTACGTTTTGAAGCAGTCTCAATGGTCGAGAAGAGACGACCTTCATTGTCTCCTACCGCTACATGATAATAGACATCAATCCCTAAACTAGCTAATTTCTCAGACAAGAATTGGGCATTGGTATTGACAATTTGTCCTGTTAGAATTTCTGTTCCAACTGCAATAATTTCCGCCTTCATGGTGCCTCCCACTTATACTATTCGTAATTTTCATTTCATTTTAACATAATTTCCTAAATTATTTAAAAAACAAATTGAAGAAAAAGTCCATTTTAAGAGATTCAACTATGTGGTAACCAACTTCTAAAAGGTCCATTTTCTATTGTCGATAGAATTTGTCTATATTTCGAGAGGTTTTTTCTATTGCTTTATTGGCATAAAATCGTACCTCTAACGCTATTCCTTATATTTTTCTATCATTTTTTGTGATACAATAGAATCAATTTTTTTCTAGGAGGATCATATATGACTTCTACTATTGGTATTATAAGTTTATCTAGTGGGACTATGGGTGAAGACTTTGTCAAGCACGAAGTGGACTTGGGTATTCAACGTCTCAAGGACCTCGGACTCAATCCTATCTTTTTACCTCATTCGCTAAAAGGCTTAGATTTTATCAAAGAACATCCTGAAGCTCGTGCAGAGGATTTGATTCAGGCCTTTTCTGATGATAGCATCGATATGATCCTATGCGCCATTGGTGGAGACGACACTTATCGCTTACTACCTTATCTTTTTGAGAACAACCAGCTGAAAAAGGTTATCAAACACAAGATTTTTCTTGGTTTCTCAGATACAACTATGAACCATCTCATGTTACATAAACTAAGTGTCAAGACTTTTTACGGTCAATCATTTCTAGCAGACATTTGTGAGTTAGACAAAGAAATGTTGCCATATAGCCTCCACTACTTTAAAGAATTGATTGCGACTGGAAAAATCTCAGAAATTCGCCCTAGTAGCGTTTGGTATGAGGAACGAACTGATTTTAGTCCCAAAGCTCTGGGAACACCTCGTATTAGTCATGCAAATACAGGTTTTGATTTGTTACAAGGCAATGCTCCGTTTGAGGGAGAAATCCTCGGTGGTTGTCTCGAGTCTCTCTATGATATTTTTGACAATTCTCGATATGCAGACAGTAGAGAACTCTGCCAAAAATATAAACTCTTCCCTGATTTATCCGACTGGGAAGGAAAGATTCTCTTGCTAGAAACAAGCGAAGAAAAGCCTGAACCTGAGGACTTCAAAAAAATGTTGCGGACTTTAAAGAACACTGGTATATTCGAGGTCATCAGTGGACTCTTGGTTGGAAAACCTATGGATGAAACCTTCTATGACGACTATAAAGAGGCACTATTGGATATCATTGACAGCAATATCCCGATTGTTTATAATCTAAATGTTGGCCATGCCACACCAAGAGCGATTGTTCCTTTTGGAGTCCACGCGTATGTAGATGCAATGGAGCAAGTCATTCGCTTTGACTATAACAAAGAAAGCTGAGATGAATTTCTCAGCTTTTTCTATATTCTCCGATGTTCTAGACATCTATAGGCACTTATTTCTACTTTTCCATTCACAATCATTCTCATGATCATTGACTAGACCTGCTGCTTGTAGGTAGGATAAGACCGCAACAGGGCCCGTAAACTTAAAGCCTCGCTTTTTGAGATCTTTGGCAAGCCGTTCGGAAAGAGCTGTCTTTGCAGGGGTTTGCCGGTAATTCAAAACATCATTGTTGATGGTTTTCCCACCGACAAAAGACCAAAGATAGGCATCAAAAGAACCATAGTCTGCCTGCACTTGTAAAAAGGTCTGGGCGTTGGCCCGCGTCGCAAAAATCTTGGCTCGATTGCGGATGATAGCTGGATTATTCATCAAAGCTTCCAATTCCGCATCGGTCATCTCTGCAACACGTTGAATTTGATAGCCATGAAAAGCTTCACGAAAGGCCTGCCGTTTATTAAGCACCGTTTCCCAAGAAAGACCAGCCTGATAAGTCTCCATACACAATAACTCAAACAATGCCTGGTCATCATGGAGGGGCTGTCCCCACTCCTCATCATGGTAGGCTACATATAGTGGGTTATTCATTTTAACCCAGCCACAACGTTTTGGCATAGGCTTCTCCTATTTCACCAACATCTTAAGAGCCGACTTGATATAGTTCTCTGCTGTATCGGTCGTCCCTTCAAAGAATTTCTTGATTTTCTTGAGTTCCGTTGCCTTGTAGCCCAATGCCAACATGGCTTCCATGGCTTCCTCAAGGGCTTGGTTTTCTTCTGCTGCCTTGGCTTTGGTCTGAGCCGGTGCATCTTCTAGATCAAGATTGATCTTACCTTCCAGGTCCAACACCATCTGTTGGGCTGTTTTCTTGCCGATCTTCGGAAACTTGGTCAAGTAGGTGATGTTCTTGCTTTCGATAGCTTGGACGAGGCCTGCATTGTCATCCGCAGCAATGATGGCTAGAGCTGAGACTGGGCCAATTCCCGAGACCGAAATCAAGTTTAAAAAGAGCTTTTTCTCTTCTTCGGTCGCAAAGCCATAGAGGAGGTGAGCGTCTTCACGGACCACTTGATGGAGATAGACCTGCACCTCTTGATTCATTTTGCCAGAGTAGGCATAGGGGTTGGCCACATGCAAGAGATAGCCGATCCCAGCTGTTTCCACCACGATGTATTTGGCGGTGATTTTCGTTAAGATTCCTTTAATGTATTCGTACATAATCTTCCTTTATTCTTTGTTAATACTTGCCCAATTCCCGCAGACTGGTGTGATTTTCCTGAATGCGTCGGAACATCTTTTCCATATCTGACTTGGTAAAGTTAACCAAAACCGGACGGCCGTGGGGGCAGTTATAGGGGTTGTCACATTGGGATAGTTGGTAGATCAGATCGCGTGCAGAGTAATCGTCCAGGGTGTGGTTGGCCTTGATGGAGCGTTTGCAGGACATCATGATAGCCAACTCCGCCCGGTATTTCTTGATGGACACTTCCTTGGTCAAGAGGAGCATGTCACACATTTCATAGATACCCGACTCGATCTCTTCTTCCTTCATCCAGATAGGGTGCTCCCGCAAGATCAACTGGTTGGCTCCGTACTCTTCTAAGTAGACGCCCACTTCTTCTAGAAGGTGCTTGCGCTGTTGCAGGCGGATCAGATCGTCTGCAGGAAACTCAAAGATATAAGGCACCAGCAGTTGTTGTTGACTACCGTCCACATCTCCGATGCTCTCCCGATATTCTTCGTATTTGACCCGTTCTTGGGCCGCATGTTGGTCGATGATATAGAGGCCCCCATTACCTTGGGCAAAGAGATAGGTTCCATGCATCTGACCAAAATATTCCAACTCTGGGAAGGTCGAATGTTCTTCCCCATCCAACTTATCATAGGCCTTGTCTAGACTAGCCAGATCCAGCTCTGGGTGGTCCAGTTCATCATAAACCACAGCCTTTCTTTCCGCAAACTTGATCGCGCTTGTCGGTTTTTCTACTGGGTTTTCTTGGATTCTAGCTTCAGTAGCAGTCTCATCTGCTAGAGGCCGTTGAGGATCTGCCACTTCTGGTCGAAGTTTGAAATCTTGACTTTCTCGATCATAATAAAGACGGTTTTCTTTTAAAGGCAGGGTTGTCTGAACTGGCTTTTCTGCTCGACGAATGGTCGACTTGGCTAGATTTTCTAGAGCATCCGGAATTAGGTCCTGCTCTTTCAGAGCATTCGCAATGGCTTGGGAAATCAAGGCCATCAGTTCTCGTTCTTTAGAAATGCGCACTTCTTGCTTGGTTGGGTGAACATTGACATCCGCTAAGTAAGGGTCGATCTGGATATGAATGACCGCGAGCGGGAAGCGACCCACCATGAGTTTACTACCATAGCCGTCTAAAATAGCCCGATTGAGCAAGAAATTCTTGATGTAACGGCCGTTGATAAAGAGACTGATGTAATTGCGATTGGCACGAGTCAATTCAGGCAAAGACACAAAGCCCGTCACTTCAAAATCTAGGTCGCGATTTTCAATGGCCACCATCTTCTTGGCAGACGACAGACCATAAACACCCGCAATCGCTTGCCGAAGATTGCCAGTCCCTGCTGTTTTAGTCATTTCTTTTCCATCATTGATTAAGGTGAAAGCAATCTCTGGATGGGCCAAACTCAAGCGGTTGAGAATATCCACGATATGGGACAGCTCTGCCTGCTGGCTTTTTAAATACTTGAGACGAGCAGGGGTATTAAAAAAGAGATCTTCTACTGTAATCTTGGTCCCGACAGGGCTTGTCGCTGGCTCCAATTCCTCAATTTCACCACCCTTTGCAACCAATTTGGTCCCGTGGGAAGCTCCTTCTTGAGCCGTTAAAACCGTTAGAATACTGACAGAAGCAATGGAAGGCATGGCCTCGCCACGAAAACCAAGCGTTCGAATACGAAAGAGATCCGCTTGATTCTTGATCTTACTGGTCGCATGTCGACGAAGGGCCAAAGCGACCTCATCATGCGCAATTCCTTCCCCATTGTCTGTGATCCGAATCGACTTCAATCCTGCTTCTTCGATTTCAACGACGATCTGGCTAGCTCCAGCATCGATCGAGTTTTCAACCAATTCCTTGACCACACTAGCAGGTCGTTCAATTACTTCACCTGCCGCAATCTGGTTGGCTAGGACTTCTGGCAATTCAATAATCTGTGACATAGCTACTCCTTTACCTATTTTTTCACCGATACACGTAGCTCTATTATACCACAGATCCACAGGACTCCCGTTCTTAAAAAACCATCTTCTTTCATAACAACCGCATAGGCAAAGAAAACGACCACATAGACAAATTCCCTTGTCTTCCCTTTGGAAAAAGTGTTTAATAGTAGTGTAAAGAAGGAACCCTGCTAGCAAGTCAACTAACTTTACCAAAAGGAGAGAGAAAACATATTATGAAAATAAAAGTACACATTGATTCCCACTTCCAAGAAGAAGCGGTGACGATTACGGCACCTACACTATCTGCGAGTGTAGAACAAGTCCGTGACTTTGTGGAAATGTTGGACCAAAAAGGGCGCTTACGTGCCAAAAAGGATGGGGAGGCTTACCTGATCGAAAGCCAGCTATTCCAACGTTTTTACATAGAAAATCGGCAAGTGATTGGTGAGACCATGACAGATCAGTTTATTCTGACTGGACCACTCTATCAGCTATCCGAAGACTTACCGACCTTCTTTCTCAAAATTTCCCAATCTGAAATTATTAATACCAAAGAAATCGATCACCTGCATTTTACCGGTAGCGGATCGGTTCAAATCTATCTCAAAAACGGGAATCTGACCTACTCCTCCCGTCGTTATTTAAAAGCCATTAAGGAGAAATTATCATGCTAAAACAATCATTTTCTGACGCCCTAAAAGGGATTCTCATCGGGCTCATCCTATCCATCTTCTTTTCCTACCGTTTCTCACCAGAGTTGTACCTTCCCTTAAGTCCCAATTCTGCCGTTGGCCGCTGGATGTTCTTGCATCATGTTCATGGCTCACTGGTCATGCTTTATTGCGTCCTCGTCTGGGGTGCGATTGGGGTCCTCTTCAGCTTGGGAAGTCTCCTCTTTCAAAAAGACTGGAGCCTCTTGCGCGCCACTCTGAGCCACTACCTGCTCATGTTACTTGGTTTTATTCCTCTAGCTACCTTAGCCGGCTGGTTTCCAGCACGACTCGGATTTTACCTCTCGCTCATTGTCGAATTCACCCTCGTTTATGTGATCATCTGGTTGGTCTCCCATCATTTTTACAAAAAACAAGTCCAAGAAATCAATCAAAGCATTGCTAACCAGTAAGAGAAAAGATCCTCGCCGTCACGAGGATCTTCTTTTACAATTTCTTTTTCAATTCGGCGACTGCCATCATGACTTCCATGGGAGTCATATTGTAGAGATCCAGATTCTTCAATTCTGTGATCACTGTATTTTCTGCCTCTTCCTCAAAGAGGGACATTTGTTCAGCAACCTGTGAAGGTACTTCCTTTTTAGGAGTTACATCCACAAGCGGAATTTGCTGGGCTTGTCCTTCGAGCTTGGTCAAAATCGCATCCGCCCGCTTCAACAACTCTTCTGGTAAACCAGCGATCTTTGCTACATGAATCCCATAGGACTTATCCGCTGGACCGGGTTCAATCTTGTGCAAGAATGTCACCTGACCATCTCGCTCTAAGGTCGCAACATGGACATTTTCCAAACGGGACAGGCTCTCTGAGAGAGCTGTCAACTCATGGTAATGGGTCGCAAACAAGGTCTTAGCACCGGTACGATCGTGGATGTATTCGATAATGGACTGGGCAAGAGCCATTCCATCATAGGTTGCCGTTCCCCGTCCCAACTCATCAAATAAAATCAAGGACTGGGGCGTTGCCTTGCGAATAGCGTGATTGGCCTCCATCATCTCTACCATAAAGGTAGACTGACCCGATACCAGATCATCGGCAGCTCCGATCCGGGTATAAATCGCATCAAAGATTGGCAACTCAGCCTTTTGCGCTGGAACATAGGAGCCAATTTGGGCAAGAATCACAATGATCGCCAATTGGCGCATATAGGTAGATTTCCCGCTCATATTTGGACCAGTAATCAGCTGAATGTCCCGTTCTTCATCCATAAAGATGCTATTAGGAATATAGGACTGGGCCCCCATCACTTTTTCAACAACCGGATGACGGCCTTTGTCGATCGCGATCCGTCTTTCTTCATGGAAGAGCGGACGAATCAATTGTTGCGACTCAGCAACACTGGCTAAACTTTGTAAAACATCAACCGTCGCAATCGCTTGAGCCAACTCTTGCAGGCGCTGGATATACTTGCCAACTTCTTCACGAATCCGCATAAAAATCGTATATTCAAGATTAGCAGACTTCTCACGCGCCTCAAGCATATCCCCTTCGATGCGTGCCAATTCTTCCGTACCAAAGCGTTCTGAATTTTTCAAGGTCGCCTTGCGGAAAAAATGAGCAGGAACGTGGCTCAATTGAGAATTGGTGACATGGAAATAGTAGCCATCCTTCTTGTTGTAATCGATTTTTAGGCCTGTGATACCGCTGGCTTCGCGCTCCTTGGCTTCAATCTCTGCTATCCAACCAGTACCATCCCGAAGAACGACACGGTACTGATCCAATTGCTCGTCAAAACCTGTTCGGATGATATTTCCCTCTGTAATAACAGCAGACGCTTCCGGAGCAATAGCTGATGTAATCAAGCGGTGCAATTCGGGAAGTTCATCCAAGCGTGCAATCAAGACATCCAAGACAGGATCCCCAATCCCCAGTAAGATCGACTTGATCGTTGGTACATGACTCAGGGTGTCTCCTAGCTGCAAGAGATCCTTGGGATTGATCTTGCCAAAGGAAACCCGACTCGCTAAGCGTTCAATATCATAAACCCCTTTGAGGCTGTCAGTCAAATCGCTCCGTTCAAAGAAATGATCCATAAAGACCTGAATGACATCTTGACGTTCTTGGATCCGTTTCAAATCGACCAAGGGTTTCTGAATCCAGGACCGCAACAAACGGCCTCCCATGGCTGTCCTGGTTTCATCTAAATACCAATACAGGCTACCATGTTTCTTCCCAGTCCGAGCATTCTCCGTCAAATCAAGACTAGCCTTGGTCGCAAAGTCCATCTGCAAGAAATCACAAATCTCATAATGATGAGCTTTCTTAAGGTGGCTCAATTCCCGCATTTGTGTCTGATGGATATACTGGAGAAGTTTTCCTGCCGTTTTCTTTTCTAGCTCACTCAGATCATCCCCTAAAAGTTGGACATCGTCAAGCACCGTCTCTACATGTGACAGCAAGAGATTCATCTGGCTTACAAAAACACGCTCTTCCTGTTCTGGTAACTCATAACCAAGGACCACCTCACGCGCCCGTAAATTGCGGATTTCTCCACAAACCATAGTGAAGTCATTAAGGGTGGTCACCTGAAATTCCCCTGTTACTAGATCCATATAGGCTAGTCCATAATTAGTCCCTGATTGATCCAGAGCCACCAGAAAGTTATTCTCGCTGTCTGGTTTGGTAGAATCCACCACTGTCCCAGGTGTAATCACCTGTACCACTTCCCGCTTGACAACTCCCTTGGCTTCTTTGGGATCTTCCATTTGTTCTGCAATCGCGACCTTATAGCCCTGTTCGATGAGAACATCAATATACTGCTGGGCCGAGTGGTAGGGAACACCGGCCATGGGAATCGGATGCTCTGCATTTTTATTCCGTGAAGTTAAGGAAATCTCTAAAATTTGAGCTGCATTCACTGCATCTTCATAAAATAATTCGTAAAAATCTCCCATTCGAAACAGCAAAAAAGCATCTGGATAGTCTTTTTTGATGTCTAGATACTGTTGCATACCAGGGGATATTTTTTCTACTGTCATACTTCTTCATTCCTTACTGTTGCATTTCCTGATACAAGCTATAGATAAAAACAGGAGTAGATAGCTCACTATCTTCCTCCTTTTGACATCTCTCTTTCTCTCCAACGGGGCTTGATTACTGCATCATCCCTAAAATTTCATTTTGAATTTCAATGGCTGCCTCTTGGTCACGGCAGACAATCAAGAGGGTATTGGCCCCTGCTACTGTCCCCAAAATACGCTCATCTGACATTTCATCTACACCATTGGCCAAGAGAGCTGCTTCTCCTAGCTCTGTCCGCAAAACCAAAGTGAATTCTGCTCGTGAGACTGACTTGGCATGGCTAGACAACATAATATAAATCTCTGCCACCTCAGGCTCATTTGGCAAAATATAATACAACTGGTCTTTTCGTTTCACCTTAACTAGACCCAGATCGCGCAAATCTCGTGACAGAGTTGTTTGCGTTACAGCAATGCCTTTTGCTTCTAATCGATCCTGAATCTCTTTTTGAGTCGACAATTTTTCATTTCGAATCATTTGTTGAATCAAAAGGTGACGTTCTGTCTTTTTCATTGGACCTCCACTTTTGAATAAATATACTTTAAATTATACCAAAAAAATTGAAAATTCGCTCGAAATTGTGTTAAAATAATAGTTAAAAGGACTAAGGAGCTAATATGAACAATAAAGAACTCATTGCTAGTGAATTGGCCAAAGTGATTGACTCTCTTGACCAAGATGCTATTTTAAACTTGCTTGAACAACCAAAATCATCTGATCTTGGTGACATTGCTTTTCCAGCCTTCTCACTTGCAAAAGTGGAACGCAAGGCTCCTCAAGCAATCGCTGCAGATATTGCTGAAAAGATCGACCAAAGCGCCTTCGAAAAAGTCGTTGCAACTGGACCTTACGTGAACTTCTTCTTAGACAAATCTAAGATCTCTGATCAAGTAATCAAATCCGTCATCGAAGCAGGTGCAGACTACGGTCAACAAGACGAAGGTCATGGCCAAAACATTACCATCGACCTTTCAAGTCCAAATATCGCAAAACCATTCTCAGTTGGTCACTTGCGCTCAACCGTTATCGGGGATGCTCTTTCAAACATCTTCCGCAAAATGGGCTACAACACGATTAAAATCAACCACTTGGGGGACTGGGGTAAACAGTTCGGTCTCTTGATGGTAGCCTACAAAAAATGGGGTAGCAAGGAAGCTGTCGAAGCCAACCCAATCGATGAATTGCTAAAACTTTACGTTCGGATCAACGCTGAAATCGAAAACGATCCTGAGCTTGATGAAGAAGGACGTCTCTGGTTCAAGAAACTGGAAGATGGGGATCCAGAAGCGACTGAGTTGTGGCAATGGTTCCGTGACGAAAGCTTGGTAGAATTCAACCGTATCTACAAACTCCTCGGTGTTGAATTTGACAGCTTAAACGGAGAAGCTTTCTACAATGACAAGATGGATGAAGCTGTCCAAATCCTTGAAGACAAAGGCTTGTTGAAAGAGTCTAAGGGTGCTAGCATCGTTGAGTTGGATGATGTCAACCTTCCACCAGCTATGATTAAGAAATCAGACGGTGCCACTCTTTACATCACGCGTGATATCGCAACCGCTATCTACCGTGCACGGACTTACAACTTTGTGAAAAACATCTATGCTGTAGGTCAAGAACAATCCAACCACTTCCGTCAGTTGAAAGCTGTTTTGAAGAAAATGGGATTTGACTGGAGCGACGATATGGTTCACGTTGACTTTGGTTTGGTGACAAAAAACCGCCAAAAATTGTCAACTCGTAAAGGAAATATCATCCTTCTCGAACCAACTCTTCAAGAAGCCATCTCTCGTGCCAAAGCGCAGATCGAAGAAAAGAACCCTGAACTTGAAAACAAGGAAGAAGTGGCACATGCAGTCGGTGTTGGTGCGGTTAAATTCTACGACTTGAAGACAGACCGTCGCAACGGTTATGACTTCGACCTCGAAGCCATGGTATCCTTCGAAGGAGAAACTGGACCTTACGTTCAATACGCTTACGCTCGTATCCAATCGATCCTTCGCAAAGCCAACTTCACACCATCTACAGATGCGACATACAGCTTGAGCGATCCTGAAAGCTGGGAAATCATCAAGCTTCTCCAAGACTTCTCTCGTGTTGTCAAACGTGCCGCTGAAAACTATGATCCATCCTTGATCGCAAAATATGCCATCAACTTGGCTCAAGCCTTCAACAAATACTATGCACACACTCGTATCTTGGATGAAAGCCCAGAACGCGAAAGCCGTCTTGCTCTTAGCTACTCAACAGCAGTAGTCTTAAAAGAAGCCCTTCGCTTACTTGGTGTCGATGCACCTGAGAAAATGTAATTTCTTATCTATGATGGATAAGTAGAACATCTCTTATGGGAGTGAGAGGAGAAACTAAATGCGATTCAATTTAGTTCTTTCTCACTCCTTTTCTCATGCCCAATGCCTTTCATTCTCTACATTTTCAGATCCTTTATATACAGGAGAAATCTATGAATCAAACCGTTTACATCTTAATCCTCATCAGTTTAGTGGTTCTCTTTTTATTTAACAAGTACGAAAGAGAAAAACTACAACGGCTCTTACAAGAGCAACTTTTGAAAGATCAAGCTTTCAAAGATAGCATCAAGGAAAAAATCCAAGAGACCGACAATATCAACGATGTCATCCATGTCATCAATAAAGACTATCGATTAGGGCTCCTACTTGCTAAAGAAATCACAGAAAAATTAAAATAAGCCATAGAAGAGGAGTCATATAAAATGTGACTCCTCTTCTATTCAGTCGCAACAAATAAGAGGCTGGGACAAAAGTCCTAGCCTCTCAATTATTTTTGGATTGTCGAGCAAGACGCAGTGGTTGAGTGGGCTCTACTACGCTGATTTCATCAGCTT
>JAGZKI010000010.1 GCA_018365265.1 Streptococcus parasanguinis
ACGCTGATTTCATCAGCTTTTACAGCCCTACTCAACTGTGCGGAGGTGGGACGACGAAATCGAATTCTAACGAATTACCGATTTCTGTCCCACTCTCTTGCGGTTTATTTACTATGTTTCCAATTGCTGTAAATCCCAAAAAGAATGATCCAGATGGTTGCTCCAATCGCTCCAATGTATGTTGATTCTTGCAAGAAGAGACAAACGAATACAAAGAGGAAGAAAACGATGGTCAATGGATTCAACACTTTATAGGCTGGCATGATAAAACCATCTGGCATAAATTCTTTCGATTTACGGTACTTAAGATGGGCAAGCATGGTCAAAATGTAAATAGCAATGTAGACACCAGAAGAAGATGCCGTAATCAAGGCAAAGGCATCTGAGACACCTGGCAACACATTGATAAAGGCAGAAACAGCAACCACAATCGCAGAAAAAATAATCGCGCGACTTGGAATCCCCATACGAGATAAGCTATTCAGTTTCAAACGATTCATCACTTTACTGTTTGGTGTTTCCTTTGCAATCTGGTACAAGTGACGCCCTGTTGAATAGAGGGTAGAATTCAAGGAAGATGCAGCAGCTGTCAGTACGACAAAATTAATCAATCCTGCTGCCCACTTGATTCCTACCATCTGAAAGACCGTTACAAACGGTGACTTATTGACAGGAAGCTGTTGCCAAGGGAAAATAGCCATAATCGCTAACAAAGCCCCTACATAAAAAATTACAATTCGGATTGGAATTTCTTTAATAGCTTTTGGCAATACTTGGCGAGGATTAGCTGTTTCAGAAGTGGTAATCCCAACAAACTCAATCGCTTGATAAGCAAAGAAGACCATTTGGAAGGCCATGACGAACTTGACCCAACCATTTGGAAACATTTGAAAACCACTAGTAATATTAGTTAAACTAGCGTGTCCAGCTGGTGTTTCAAAGTTCGTCGTCACCATAAAGATCCCTGTTGCGATCAGGGCTAAAATCGTGACAATCTTGATCATTCCAAACCAGAATTCAACCTCTCCAAAAACCTTCACAGCGATCAAGTTTACACAACTTAAAAGCGCTAAAAAGATAATTTGAATCTGCCAGGCTGGCCAATTTGGAAACCAAAGCTGGACATAGTTGGAAACAGCCGTGATCTCTGCCATTCCCAAAAATACCAAGGAGACCCAATAGGACCATCCTGAAAAATAACCCCAACCTTTTCCTAGATACTTGGTGATAAAGTTGATAAAGGTGTGTTGATCAGGGTCCATATAAAGCATCTCTCCGATCGCCCGCATCATCAAGTACATGAAGGCGCCAGTCAGCATATAGACTAAAATAATAGAGGGACCTGTCAAAGAAAGGGAACGACCGGCTCCAAGAAAGAGTCCTGTCCCGATGGTTCCTGCAATAGCGATCAGCTGAACATGCCGATTTTGCAGACCACGAACCATCCCATTTTCGTTTTCTTCACCAGGATGATGTTTTTTTGACATATGATTACTCCAATTCTTTTTCTGTACATTTTCAGAAAAGTATACTTCAAATTTTCACACAATCTACTATACCATGTTTTTAAAAATTGGTCAATCTGGTCCAGAATATTCTGAATTTTAAAGATACAAAAGAGTGCTGGAGTCTATTCCAGCACTCTTTTGATTATGAATTAGGATCATCGAGACTACGGCCATGCAAACCTTTTTCCCGTTGCACTTGCCGTAGTTTCTCAGGTGTTACATCGTTACCTTCTTCATCCACAATTTTGATACCTTCAATGTGGTGACGAACGGAGCGACGATAACCTTCAATGTATTCTTCACGAAGTTTTGCTTGTTCCACTGTTTCTTCTGGAGTCAAACCTTCTGTTTTTTTCTTTTTAGCAAGCTCATTGATACGAGCGATTTTTTCAGGTGTCATAATAAGACCTACTTTCTACCTGTTATCAGTAATTATTTTGTGTTCAATTGGTTGAAGGCTGCAACAGCGTTGGCTTTCGCTACAAGGCCTGCAAGAAGGGCCAAACGGTTGTTTTTAACAGCCTCATCTTCTGCCATAACCATGGTATTGTCAAAGAAAGCATCAATGACTGGGCTAAGAGCAAAGAGTTGAGCCAATTTGTCGCTAGCTGAACCGGTCAATTCAAGTTCTTCAATTGCTTTAGCAAGAGCTTTTTCTTGATCATTTTCAAAGAGACTAGCATCTACTGCTACTGAAGCATTTGCTTTTTCTGCCAAGTTGAAAGCACGTGAGAGGGATTCAACAGCTGCCTTATAACCATCGGTCTTCGCAGCTTCTGAAAGAGCTTCAGCTGCTTCCAGCATATCAGCCACGACAAAGTTTGAACCAGTAAGAACAGCGTCTTTGATATCTTTTGGTGTGCGTCCCATCATCTTGTCCACACGCGCCTTGATGAAGTTGAGCACTTCTGCTTGATTGTCATAGGAAAGGCTATCAAATGAAAGTCCGTAAAGGCTATCAATCAACTCATCCATCGGAATATGCCAGCCAAAGGCATCCAAGATTCGAACAATCCCTTGTGTTGCACGACGAAGCGCATAAGGGTCATTGGAACCTGATGGAATCAAGCCAACTGAGAAGAAGGAAAGGAGGGTATCCAATTTATCTGCAAGGGCAAGAATGGCACCAACCTTAGTCTCTGGAAGGGCTCCGTCTGCTGCATCAGGAAGGTAGTGCTCACGGATAGCTGTCGCAACCGCAGCATCTTCACCAGCAAGGAGGGCGTATTTTTCACCCATGATTCCTTGCAATTCATCGAACTCTCCGACCATACCCGTCAAGAGGTCAAATTTGTAGATTTCAGCTGCACGAGCGACGGCTGCCGTTTCTTCAGCAGTCAAACCAGCTTGCTCAGCTAGTGACGCTGCAATAACACCAGCACGCGCCATGTGTTCTGAAAGAGTACCAATTTTTTCATGGAAGGTCACGTTCGCCAATTTAGCAACGAGATCTTCAATCTTAAGTTTTTGGTCTTCACGCCAGAAGAATTCACCATCTTCAAGACGTGCCACCAATACTTTTTCATTTCCTCGGATAACATTTTCCAAGTGCTCAGCGTTCCCATTACGGACGGAGATGAAGTTTGGTTTCAGCTTACCATCAAGGTCACGTACAACAAAGTAACGTTGGTGCGTTTCCATTGAGGTCACCAAGACTTCTTCTGGAACGTCCAAATATTTAGTATCAAAACTTCCCATAAAGGCAGTTGGGTATTCGACCAAGTTCAAGACTTCGTTCAAAAGTCCTTCTTCGATTTGAACTTGAACACCTTGTTCTGCTTCGATGGCCTTGATTTGCTCACGGATCATGTTTTCACGTTCTTTGCTATCCGCAATGACGTAAACGGTACGAAGGTCTTCTTCGTACGAATCCGCATTGGTAATTTCCACTTCATGTCCAAGGAAACGGTGTCCGCGACTCACACGACCTGAATGGATATCCAAGAAGTCGAGGTCAAGCGCTTCGTCGCCCAAAAGAACGATCAAGGTGTGAACTGGGCGAATGTATTCAAATGTGTTGTTAGCCCAGTGCATGCTAACAGGGAAGGTCAATGAAGCAAGCACTTCTGGAACGCCAGCCAAGACTTCTTTGGCAGGTTTTCCAGCTTCGTGTTTCGTGACATAAACGTACTCTTCACCCTTGACTTCACGAAATTCGATATCATCAACGGTCAAGCCTTTTCCACGAACGAATCCTTGAGCCGCTTTTGAGAAGTTTCCGTCTGCATCCAAGGCGATTTTCTTAGAAGGTCCTTTAAAATCTTCGGTCAAATCCGATTGTTGATCCGCCAAACCAATCACACGTACAGCCAAACGGCGTGGCGTTGAGAAGGTTTGAATGCTTTCGTATGAAAGACGGTTGTCATCCAAGAAGGCTGCCATTTTCTCACCGAGTTGTTTTTCACTTGGTGTGACAACGTAGGCTGGCAACTCTTCAAGTCCAAGTTCTACTAATAAGTTTTTTGTCATGTTTTTTCTCCGAAAAATATCTTTTTTTCCAGTTTGCCTTATGTGATTGGCACGCAAGCAACCGACTGCGTCGTTTCATTGCTAAAATCGGAGCCTAAGGTCTCCAATTTTGCCTGGTATCGTTAGTTTCTCTAACGATACCTCTATCACTGTGGCAACTGGTTCTGTAGGATCCCTCTATAACCCAATCCTATTTAATATACTCTCTTTATTCTTCCTCTTCTGCTAGGAGTTTGGCGCGTGTGGCTTCGTCAAGAAGTGGGTAACCGAGTTTCTTACGTTCTGCAACGAAGGTCTTAGCTACGACACGGGCCAAGTTACGGATGCGGGCAATATAGCCGGCACGTTCTGTAACGGATACAGCACCACGAGCGTCAAGCAAGTTGAAGGTATGCGAACATTTCAAAACGTAGTCATAGGCTGGGTGAACAAGGCCCAATTCCAAAGCACGTCCTGCTTCTTTTTCAAATTTTTCGAAGTTTTCAAGAAGCATATCTTGGTCAGAAACTTCAAAGCTGTATTTTGAGTGTTCATATTCTGGTTGAAGGAAGATTTCTCCGTACTTAACGCCGGGAGCCCACTCAATATCATAAACAGAATCGACTTCTTGGATGTAAGAAGCCAAACGTTCCAAACCGTAAGTGACCTCAGAAGTTACCGGACCAGTTGCCAAACCACCAACTTGTTGGAAGTAGGTGAACTGAGTGATTTCCATACCGTCCAACCAAACTTCCCAACCAAGACCAGCTGAACCAGTTGATGGGTTTTCCCAGTTATCTTCAACGAAACGGATATCGTGTTCCAAAGGATTGATCCCCAATTTTTCCAATGACTCAAGGTAGAGTTCTTGAATATTTGATGGTGATGGTTTCATCACCACTTGGAATTGGTGGTGTTGGTAAAGACGGTTTGGGTTTTCCCCGTAACGTCCATCTGCTGGACGACGTGATGGCTCTACATAAGCCGCATTCCATGGTTCAGGACCAATGGCACGAAGGAAGGTGTAAGGACTCATGGTTCCCGCACCTTTTTCATTATCATAAGCCTGCATGAGCATACAACCCTGGTCATTCCAGTATTGTTGCAAAGTCAAAATAATTTCTTGGAAGGTTAGTTTTTTTGACATCTTCTTCTCCTTTTTATAAATTCTTGCGACATGAGTCTGCCTCGTCGATTTTACGAAGCAAGACGAGTTAGTACTGCGTCTAGCTCAGGCACCAGGGTGCCTGAGCTTGGGGCAGTCCGACTGTAAGGAGGTATCTGCCACTAACGCAGTGAAAGGTTAGTTTTTTTGACATTGAATACTCCTTATTCATAAAGTTTCTTGTGACTTAGGATACAAAAAGAACCGTGTCTCTGCTCCTAAGTCCTTTGACCTAGGGGCGTCAGAAACGCGGTTCCACCCTAATTTATTACTTCATTTTATTTTACTTTACTCAGCTTTTTACTGAGAGAAAGCGCCACTTGCTTACTTTGCTCTACTTGGCTCTCACTATCCCAAGCTCGCTAGAAAAACGCCGTAAGCCCTTCTTTCTTGACTAGTATTATAGCAGATTTTTAGTGACTTGTAAATTAAAATCCGCATGAAACAATCGTTTCATACGGATTTTAGGCTAACAAACAATGTTGTTTTTCTTATGGACGTCTTGCAGCTTTTGGTTTTTTACCATGAAGTTTTTTCTTGGCATTCTTCAAGGCTGTCAAAGCATCTTTCACATCTTGTTGGCTTGCTCCTGGATTTGAAAGGATAGTTTGTGCATCCTTGAAGGCTGCTAGGTAAGCTTCTTTTTCTTCATTTCCAGCATAGATAAATTTAGCATTCTTTTCTTGGAACTTCAATTCTTCCTTGATGTATTTTTTAAGGCTTGAAAAATCAGTTGCTTTCCCGTTTAATTTTCCTTCCGCACGGCTAAGCTCAGCAAGTGCTTGATTGATTTGTTCTTGTTTCACAGTTGGATCAACTGCAAGCAAGGCCACTGTTTGGAAAGCGCGATCGTAGTCTCGACGTACTTTTTCTTTGGCATTAGCATAACGACCCGTTTTAGTCGTAGCATCATAAGCTTGCATGGCTTCTTTCAAAGCCGCAACATTTGAATCTTTCCCATCCAAAGATTGGCTAGCAGCTTCAAGACTAGCTAGAGCTTGGTTGACTTGCTCTTGACTGACCTTATTGGTCAAGGCTGCTTGGGCAGCTTGCAAGGCTTGATCATAAGCTTCTTTCTTAGCCGCACTCGCATTAAAGTATTGAGCTGTCTTTGTAACATCTGCTTGGTTGTTCAAAGCAGCCAAGAGATCCACTTTTGAGATCACTCCAATACGATAATTGTTGTTGCGCCCTGCGACAACTGAGATCACTGGTGCTTCCTCAGCTAGTTCATAACCTGTAGGAAGGGTTGCGACCAAGGTATATTGACCAGTTGCGACAGATTTCCCAAAGCCGTTTTTACCATATTTTTCAGCTGGCAATACAAAGTTTTCACCTTCAGCACCTTTTAATACGATCGTAGCCGCTTTTGAAACTGGTTGATCAAAGCTAATGCTAACTGGTGCGTATTCCAAAGTATTAGCAAGAAAAGCGATCGTTTGGAAACTATTATCTTCTGTTAAATCAAATTCTTGCGTCAAGCTGCTGACAAATTTCACTTCTGTACGATCATACGTAAAGATTTCTGCAGTGTAATGACCGAAGTTTAAGAAGTTAATATCTTTTGTCTTGTCAACTGATACATATTGACCATTGCTATCTTTGATTCGGTAAACATACATAGTATCCAAAGCTTTGTTCGTTTTAGCGTCACGAACTGCGATTTGAACCCGACCACTATTTTGATCCCGAACTAAATCAGCTAGTGAAACATAATCTACGTTCCCCGCAAAGTCTTCTACATAGTAGTAGATATTCTTCTTATCGATGTTTTCAGGAAGATCGAAGCTACCATCTGTATTGGCCTTGATCACATGGTAATTTTCAAGCGCACGAGTACCATTCTTATCTTCACTGGTTTGGACCATCGTTCCTTGTTCATCAAATGGTGTGACATAAACTAGTTTTTCTGTCAAAATACCGCCTTCACCAACATCTTTGGCTTTACGTGCAACAAACTGTTGTGCTCCGTCTTTAAAGCGAATATAGCCAGATGTAATCACTGGTTTTTGAGTATCAACCCGAACCTTGAAGGTCGTTGATTGCTCCTCAGCTCCAGGAACCATTGGGGTATAACGGATGACATAATCATATAGGCCATCTGCTACTGCATTCCCATTCGCATCAATACCATTCCAAGCAGTATTATCTAGTGTGTAGCTGCGTGGGTTCTTTTGGTCTCCGTTGAAGAAGTTCTTACGATGGTCAGATGGAGTTCCTTCCCACAATGGATTTTTATGTTCCGTATCACTTGCTGCATAAACTGTTGCACGAAGGTTTTCAATGTTTCTAAGGGCAACTGTCTTGTATTCAACGAGGTCTTTATTCCCATCTTCATTTGGCGAAATAGCGATGCGAACATTTCCATTTTCATCTAATTGAAGAGAATGTGTACCTTCCGCATTTTCTTCAATACCAAGAACTGTCATCCGACGACCATCTCGTTTTCCTTGTGTGAGGAGAAGGTCATTTTGCAGGGTAACAAGCGCAGAAACGTTGGCACTAGAGGAGATATTCAAATCTTTTGGAACATGATAGTAGAAGCCATCTTTTCCTTCGCGAACCAAATCATAGATTGGTTTTTCAACAGCTGGAAGGTTTTGGAATTCTCCCTTGAATCCCATAAACGGCAAGCTGACCACATCCCCATCATCTGCCGGATCTACAAAGCGAACAAATCCTTCAAGGAAATAGCCGTTCGGCATTTCTTTGCTCAACTCTTCTGTGAATTTACTTGTATCGACTTTCACCGTAACCGTTTCAGAGCTATGAGCTTTCACCGTTACTTCAGGCCAAGCAGTTTCAGTCAATTTACGTGGACGGAGGGTAAATTTACCATCTTTTACTTCATCTGTGTCAGTATTCACCAACATTTTCAAGGTACGATCGGTATCTGAAATATTGTGAACCGTCACATCAAAGGTAAAGCTATCTCCAACATTACCAAGAGTGACACTTGGATAGTTGTTTTCACCAGTCACATACAAGTCTGTTGAAACCGCTGCTGCTGTATCGACAACCCCTGCACCTTGTTGACGTGGAGACGTATAAACACCGGTTTCTTTATTAACATGTGGTTTAGCCGTAGACATAATCAAGGCTTTCACAGTTGCAGAAACTTGTTCTGGAGTCAATTCTGGATGGTTCTTCACAAGGTATTCTTTCACCAAAGCTGCCACACCTGCTACGTGAGGTGAGGCCATACTAGTACCACTCATATCCCCGTAGGTATTGTCATTCAAAGAAGAGAAAATATTCCCACCAGGTGCTGTAACATCTGGTTTCAACTGACCATCTGTTGTTACTCCCCAGCTTGAGAAATCAGACAATTGGTCTGCTTCTGGAGATGGACGGTTAGCCATGGTATTGTTAAAGACAACTTTGTAAGATCCAGCTTTAAGAGCTTCCCCATAGTGTTTTGAAATAAAGACAGATGGAATTTTCTTAGCATCACCATCAATTGCCATTCCAAGATTCGATCCTTCCACATTATTGTAGACCAAGGCTCCTGCTGCACCATGATGGAAGGCATTGGCAATTTTTTCTGAGAATGGAATTTCTCCACGTTGGATAAGGGCTAATTTACCAGTAAGATCTAGATCTTTGAAATCATCTTCTTTCCCAAGACCAACTGATACATACTCATATTCTTTGCCTTTTTCAAAGTCTGTATCTGTTGCAGATTTACTGTAGTCAAACTTCCCGTTATCTAATTCTGCATTGCCTTCAAGGCCTTTAACTTCAAAAACCTCTGTAGTAATGATTTTATTATTAATTGAAGCAACAGAAATGGAGTCCTCTACCGTTGATGGGTTTCCGACCAAGCCGTAATCTGGATTTTCTGCAGCTGGTCTTGAATAACCATTCCCAAAAGTATTGCTATTTCCTGCAGAGATTAGGACAGATACCCCTTTAGCACGCGCTCGTTTAATGGCATCCACAATATCTGAATCAGCATTGACCATAGAACCAGTAGTAGATCCAAGACTCATATTGATGGTATCTGCACCAAGGGCTACAGCATCATCAATTGCTTTTACATAAAGGGCAGAACCCGTTGTTTTTTGACGATCTGAAAAGACACGCATAAACATAACTTGCGCTTCTGGTGCTACACCATAGATCTTTTCTCCGTTTCCTGCTTCTTTATCAGGATTCCCTGTTGCAATCCCTGTAACGTGCATCCCATGAGAATCTCTTTCGGCCTCTTTGATATTGTCGGTCCCATCAAAGTAGTCATAAGCGTAGACAACCTTGTCGTTGTACCATTTACCATAATCGATTCCTGCCGCTTTCTTAGCAGCTTCGATTTCTTCTTGGTTTTTAAACTTAGCTTTTGAAGGATCGGTAATCCGAAGAACCTCGTGGTTCACATCCAAGCCAGAGTCGATGACGGCGACAACCATCCCTTCCCCTTTATAGCCTTGCTTCCAGGTTTGGGGAACTGTAATAATTTCGTCACTTTCGATGCTTTGAGGTTTTTCAGCTGCCTCATGGCGATTCGTTGTTTCCGAACTTGTCGCAGTAGCCACTTCTGTTGCTTTTTCTACAGGTTTTTCCGCTACTTCCTGTTTTGTTTCTGGAACAGTAGCTGCTTCTTTCGGAGCTTCTGTTTTTTCAACATGAGCTGCTTCTGTTGCATTCGTTGTCTTTTCAGCAACTGTTGCTTCTTTTGCAACTTCTACTTTCTCACTAGCAACTGCTGTACTTGCTTCTGTTGCTTGTGAATGCTCTTCTTCAGCAGGTGCCTGTTGAGTAGTGGCTACAAGCTGTGTTCCAGCACTCGTTTGGCTGGCCGCCTGTTCTTCAGCACTCGCTTGTGCAGATCCAAATACCAAAACAGCCCCTAATAAAACTGAGGCTACACCAAATTTGTATTTTCTTAATGAAAAACGTTCTTGTCTATTCATAGAAACTCCCCTTTTATTTTAATAGTAACTATTATAACGCAAAATTATCTGAAAATTCATTCAAAAAACAAAATGTAACACAAATGTAACATTTACGAATATTACTAACTATTAATTTATTTTCGTTCGGAAAAATGTAAATTAGTATGGGAAAGTATTATAGAACATCTGTTTTTATTGGATTTTTAAAATTATTTAATCATTGAAAGGATCTTAAAAACCGAGAACGAAACTGTCCTCGGTTTTCATAAATAAATAGAAATTCTCTCTTAAAAATCTTTGGTGTCCGGATCTGGTGCACCTGCTTCAACCGGAAGATGGCGAAGGAGTTCCATATCATCTGCCGTCAATTCAAAATCAAAGCAATTTAAATTACTCGCAATCCGCTCAGGCGTAACCGATTTGGGCAATGGAAGGAAACCTTCTTGTAAACTCCAAGCCAGGGCTAGTTGGGCGACGGTCTTTCCATATTTAGTAGCCATTTCTTTTACTTGTTCATTTTGGAACAATTCTCCTTGGCCAAAAGGTCCCCAAGCCTCTAGTAAAATGCCATGCTTGCGACTCGCTGCGATGGCTTCGCTTTGGTAAACCCCAGGTGCTAGACGAATTTGGTTCACAGCCGGAATGACCCGAGCTGTTTCAAGGAGGGCTTCCAAATGATGAGGCAGAAAATTGCTAATACCAATAGCTCGAACCTTGCCAGCAGCTAGCATATCTTCCATTGCCCGCCAAACCTCAGCATTTCGTTGTTTCCAAGCATCATTTTCTCGAAGAGGTTTTGGATTTGGCCAATGAATCAAATAAAGATCTACATAGTCCAAGCCTAGTTTCTCAAGAGACTCTTCCAAAGCAGCTTGAGCGTCTTCATAGGTGTGATGAGTATTCCAAAGTTTGGTGGTAATAAACAGGTCTTCGCGCGCAAGACCACTGTCTTTAATGGCCCGACCCACACTCTCTTCATTCTGATAAATCGCAGCTGTATCGATATGGCGGTAACCTGCTTTTAAAGCAGCTAAGACAGCTTGATAGGCTTCTTCTCCATCTGCTGCTTTCCAGGTTCCAAATCCTAATACAGGAATCTCCACCCCATTATTTAAACGATAATTGTTCATTTTTTCTTTCCTTTCTTCGATTTCGGTTTCTTAGGCCCTCGAAGCTTGAGCTCTGGCTTAAAAATATTCTTCTTGGTTGGCTCCATCTTCTTGCTATAAAAACTATAGAGTAAAAATGCCCCACCAACAATCACAATAAAGATATTTTTTCTTACAATCCCATAGAGCAAGAAAAAAATTCCCATCAATAAAAAACGTATATCAATTGCCTTCATAAGCTACCTCACATTTCAATTCCCATTATAGCATGAAAAGACAGCATTCACAAAATTGCACTACCATCGGTAAACAAAAACCTCTCTAGGTATGACTTAGAGAGGAAGTATTCTATCTTCGATTCTTGAATCTAATTGGTAGCTTGGTAACGTTTGACCCCATCGAGATAGGTCGCAACCAGATCCAAATTTTGATCAAGCACGATGAAGTCCGCGTCATATCCTTCTCGAATTTGACCACAAACATCATCAATATGGACTGATTTTGCCGGATTGAGGCTGGCCATCATCACTGCTTCGTAAGGGTTAGCAATCCCCCACTCTACAACATTTTTTAATCCATCTTTCAATTTCAAGATTGAGCCAGCTAGATTACCAGTTGATTTCAAGCGAGCAGTCCCTTCAGCAACCACGACTGGGAATTCCCCAAGCATATAATCCCCGTCTTCTAATCCCCCAGCTGTCATACAGTCCGTAATCAAGGCAACATTTTCTTTTCCTTTTTGTTTCATCAGGATATCACATGCTAGCGGATCAACGTGATGGCCATCACAGATCAACTCTGCTGTAGTATGAGGCAACTCATACATGGCACCAACCATACCGAGTTCACGGTGCGTCAAACCACGCATACCATTGTAGGCATGCACCCAGACACTCGCACCTGCATCAACCGCTTTTTTAGCTTCTTCAAAAGTAGCATTGGAGTGTCCCAGAGCGACAGTCACCCCTTCTCCCGTAATAGTCCGAACAAATTCTTCTACCCCTTCACGCTCGGGAGCAAGGGCAATCTTATTCAACAGACCATTGGCAGCTTTTTGCCAAGCCCGGAATTCTTCCATACTTGGATCCTTCATATAAGATGGGTTTTGAGCTCCCTTGTATTTTTCTGTGAAATAAGGGCCTTCAAAATAAATCCCGCGAATCTTAGCTCCTGTTGCTTCTTTGTATCGTGCACCGATATTTTCCGTTACTGCCAAAAGTTGTTCGTAAGAGGAAGTCAAGGTCGTAGGCAAAAAGCTCGTAACCCCTGTACTCAAGAGCCCTTCACTCATGGTATGGAGAGTGCCTTCGATATTGTTATCCATCACATCTACCCCACCAAATCCGTGAATATGGGTATCTACGAGGCCAGGCGCAATACTGTACCCTGAATAATCCAACACATCCGCACCTTCTGGTAAGCTTTCCACATGTTTTCCAAACTTGCCATCAACGAGTTCCAAATAGCCTCCGCGGCGAACCCCATGTGGATAATAAAAATGATCTGCTTTAATATATGTAGACATAAAATCGTCCTTTCCATTGTAGGAACTGTGTTCCATTTATATTCATACATATTATAACGCTTTCACTTTCATTTGTAAATGGTCTAGACCTATTTTTGAATAGAATCCAACAAAAAAACAGAGTAAGCTTCCTACTTACTCTGTTTAACGTTCATTAAATTTGCTCGATTTGTACTTTTTCAGCTAGATTCATGGCATGGTCTGCAACACGTGTATAGTGAGAAATGATATCAATAAAGTTCACTCCGGCTTGTGGCGTACATTCACCTTGGTTCAAACGACGAATATGAGTTTTCCGAAGTCTTTTCTCCAATTTTTCAATTGCCTCGTGACGTGCTACCAGTTGATTTGCAAGACTCACATCATTGTGCTCGATAGCTTTCAAAGCATCCTCTACAAATTGATGGGTTTGGTTGTAAATATCTTCCAATTCAGCCAAGGCCGCTTCTGAAAAGACCACTTTCTTACGAATTAAATAATCGGTTAGATTGATCAAGGCTTCCGCATGATCTCCAATCCGCTCCAAATCCCGTGAGGAATCTAGAATGTTGGTGAGAACTTCACTTTCTCTCGGGCTCAAAGCTTCACTTGACAAACGAATCAGGTAGCGAGTCAAATCATCATCGATGGTATTGATGGCTTCTTCTGTCTTATGACCCTTTTCAGCTGTTTTCTCATTTTGATGAACAATATAATCATAAGAGAGGCTAAAGGCTTTATCTGCATATCCACCTAAATGAAGCAACTCTTTTTTTGCATTTCCTAGAGCAATCGAAGGCGCTTGAGTGATCAAGTTTTCATCCAAATAGAGCGGTTCATATTTAACAACCTCATCCTCACCAGGAATCAGTTTGGTTACAAAGTATGCCAAAGCTCCAATGAATGGGAATTGAATGATGGTATTGGTCACGTTGAAAGCTCCGTGAGAAAAAGCAATGGTCATTTCTGGTGACAAGTGCAAGAGCCCTTGGAAGTATTCAATCATGGCTGTAAAAGGTGTTAACAAGATCAAACAAAGGATTGTACCGATCAAGTTAAAGAGCACGTGGGTTGCTGCAACACGCTTAGCAGAAACATTGGCCCCCATCGCTGCAATAATAACTGTCAAGGTTGTTCCGATGTTGTCCCCAAAAAGAATAGGTAAAGAACCGCGAAGATCTAGGAAACCACCTGAATACAAACCTTGTAGAATCCCAATGGTAGCTGAGGAAGCTTGAATCAAAACGGTGATGATGGCTCCTGCTAAAACACCCAGAATTGGATTTTTTCCAAGAGTGATCATGTACTGACTAAATTCTGGCAAATCTTTCAAAGGACTCATTCCCGCACTAATCAGGTTTAAAGCGTAGAAAATTCCTCCAACCCCAAAGAGAATGCGACCAATATTATTGGCCATTCGATTCTTGGTAAAGAAAAGTAAGACCGTTCCAAGAAACATAATTGGAAGGGCATAAGTCCCCAGTTTAAATCCAATAATGAACGAGGTGACCGTGGTCCCAATATTAGCCCCCATGATGATCCCAATGGCTTGACGCAGGGTCAAGAGACCCGCACTGACCAGACCAACGGTAATCACCGTTACCCCAGTACTAGACTGAATAAGGGCTGTCACAACAATCCCTACTAAGACTCCAAGAAAGGGATTGCTGGTATATTTATCAATATAGTAGCGAAGACGGTCCCCTGCAGCTTGTTGCAGTCCTTCTCCCATGGTTTTAATACTATAGAGAAAGAGACCCAACCCTCCCAAAAAGTTAAACAAAATTTCCTGCCAGTTAATGGACATGATCATTCCTCCAAATATGAGATCAGAAATAAAACTCCTCTCCTATTGTAAAGGATAATTTCCAATCACACAAGAGATTTCTGTAAATTTCTATTATTTTTTGAAACCGTTTTTTTCTTTCTGTTTTATTTTCCTCATTTTAAGAGCCAAAAAAAGAAGTTGGACACTATTGGTCCCAACCTCTCTAGTCTTTGTTCAAATTGCGCAACATCTCATCGATCTTATTTCCGTATTCGATGGATTCGTCTTTCACAAAAGTAAGATCTGGAATCTTGTACAATTTCAGATTCCGACCTAATTCACGCTTGATGGTTCCTGTTGCTTTTTCAAGGCCTGTCTGAGCCTTTTGATTGTCTGAAGCCAAATCACTCATAATTGAATAATACACTTTGGCCATAGACAAATCACCTAGCATTTGAACATCCGTAATGGTGACGCCTTGAACACGCGGGTCACGAACTTTCTTTTGTAAAATCTCATTGACTTCCCGCTTGATTTCCATCCCTACTCGGTCTGTCCGAAAATGACTTGCCATAGGAACTCCTTTCTGCTCTGTGTTTAAAAACTAGGAAATCAGAGGATCCCCCTTTTTTTCCTAGTCAGCTTGCTTATTTTTTAATTTCTTCCATGATGTAGGCTTCGATGGTATCATCTGTCTTGATATCATTGTAACCTTCAATCATCAATCCACCTTCACGACCATTTGTGATCTCTTTGACATCATCTTTGAAGTGTTTCAAGCTTGCAAGAGCTCCGTCATAGATCACGACACCGTCACGAATGACACGGACTTTGGAATCACGTGTAACCTTACCACTAAGGACCATAAATCCACCAATGGTACCCACTTTTGAGACTTTAAAGGTTTCACGAATAACTGCTTCCCCGATCACTTTCTCTTCGAACTCAGGATCCAACATACCCTTCATGGCATCTTCCATTTCTTCAATCACTTTGTAGATGATTGAGTGAAGACGGATTTCCACCTCGTCAGCTTCAGCTTGTTGACGTGCTTGTGGAGTAGGACGGACGTTAAATCCGATGATGAAGGCATTTGAAGCTTCTGCAAGGGTCACGTCTGATTCGTTGATCGCACCAACTGCTGAGTGAACGATGGTCACTTTCACACCTTCTACTTCAATCTTTTGAAGGGAAGCAGCAAGAGCTTCAACCGAACCTTGTACATCGGCTTTAATGATGACATTAACGGATTTCACTTCCCCAGCCTTCAAGGTATCAAAGAGATTTTCAAGGCTGACGCGGTTGGTTGCTTGACGTTGTTTCATCAGAGCACGTTTGGCACGTTCTTCACCCGCTGCACGCGCTGATTTTTCATCTTCATAAACCGCAAAGTGGTCACCCGCCATTGGCGCTTCGTTCAAACCAGTGATAGAAACCGGAGTAGATGGTCCTGCCACCTTCACACGACGTCCAAGGTCATTGGTCATGGCACGGACACGTCCAAAGGTATTTCCGACAACAATTGGGTCTTGAACATTCAAAGTACCTTGTTGAACAAGGAGGGTTGCCACCGCACCTTTTCCTTTATCCAAGCGCGCTTCGATAACAGTACCGATGGCACGAACAGTTGGATCTGCCTTGAGTTCTTGGATTTCAGCTACAAGAAGGACCGTTTCCAAGAGTTCATCGATATTTTGGTTGAACTTAGCTGAGATTTCTACAAACTCAGAATCGCCACCCCAAGCTGTTGACATCACTCCATGCTCTGCCAATTCACCGATGACACGCTCTGGATTAGCTCCTGGTTTATCGATCTTGTTGATGGCCACAATGATTGGGACATTCGCCGCTTTTGAGTGGTTGATGGCTTCGATAGTCTGTGGCATCACCCCGTCATCCGCTGCTACGACCAAGATGGTAATATCCGTAACAGATGCACCACGCGCCCGCATAGAAGTAAAGGCCGCGTGTCCAGGTGTATCCAAGAAGGTAATCTTCTTGCCATTTTCCACGATTTGATAAGCCCCGATGTGCTGAGTGATTCCTCCCGCTTCACCTGTTGCTACACGTGAATTACGAAGGGTATCCAAAAGGGTTGTCTTCCCATGGTCAACGTGTCCCATGATGGTGACAACTGGTGGACGCTCTACCAACTCATCTGGATTCAAATAACCATCTTCAACGAAGAAGCGTTCGATATCAGCATTGTCCACTTCAACCTTTTTCTTGGCTTCAATTCCATAATCCACCATCAAGAGTTCAATCGTATCTCCATCCAGCGATTGGTTTTGAGTCGCCATGACTCCCATCATAAAGAGTTTCTTGACGATTTCAGCCGGTTCACGCTTGATGCGTTTTGCGATTTCTGCAACCGTCATTCCATCCGTATACTCAAATTCACTTGGTAATTCATGGAATTTACGCTCTGTTACTGGTTTTGGAGCATCATTACGGTTGTTCTTTCCTTTTTTATTTTTCTTATTGTTATTCCAGTTACTATTTCTCTGATTTCTCACTTGATTTTGACTATTTCGATTCCTTTGTTGTTTTCTTGGACCATCTTCTTCACGATCAAAATCATCGCGTTTCTTATCTGGTCGCGCTTGTTTCTTCCGACGTGTATCGACTTGAGCTGGAGCAGCAGCAACAGCTGGTTTTGTATGGTTCTCAACAGCTGGCTCCTGTACAGGTGCTTTCACTTCTGGTGCTTCTACCCGTTTCCGGCGCTGTTGACGTTCTTGTTCTGCTTTTGCAGCTTGTTGTTTGTAGCGATCTTCACTTCCACGTGCGTACTCAGCATTTTGTTCAGCCTTCAGTGCTGCTGCACGCGCTTTGAAATCAACTTTTGGTGCTACTTGGGGTTGTGCACTACGTCTTTGATCTGGTCGGTTATTGCGACGCTCAGAACCTTGATTTCGTTGTTCATTTCGCTCTTGTGGTCGTTGATTTCGGTTGTCACCATGACGCTGATTGTCTTTGCGATCACGTTTTGGACGATTATCTTGTTGTTTCCTACGTTCAGCCTGCTCTTTTGCACGCGCTTCTCGTTCCGCTTTAAAGTTACGACTCTTTGGTTTAGCAGCTGGCGTTACTGATTTGGTCTCAGTTGCTCCTTCTTTTTTGATGGGCGCTGCTTCTTTTTTCTCTGCGACAGCCGTTGTCTTGGCAGCCACTTCTGCTACTTTCTTTTCGACTGTTTCTTTTTTCGCTGAAAAGCTCTTGATCAACTTTTCAGCAACATCAGTATCGACACTAGATGCATGACTCTTGACGTCAAAACCTAATTCTTTCGCACGAGTGACGACTTCCTTACTTTCCTTGCCCAATTCTTTGGCAATTTCGTATAATCTTTTCTTAGACAATTGCTGTCCTCCTCTTCTATTCCATAAGAGACCTCATTTTCTTTGAAAATCCAGCATCTACAACAGCGACGACCTTACGGGCACGTCCAATTGCAGTGCTTAATTCTAGTGTTGAAAACACGGTAGATACTTGAACCTCATAATAGTGACCCTTATCTGTCACCTTTTTTGTCAGGTTACTAGCTGCATCATTTGCCAGAAAAACTAATTTTGCTTTTTCTTCCTGGATTGCTTTGATCACGAGTTCTTCTCCAGAAATGAGTTTTCCTGCTCTTTGCGCCAAGCCCAACAAATTACTTATCTTTTGCTTATTCAAGGCCTAACTCTCTTCTCTTCATCTTATGATCTACATAAGCGATCAATTCATCATAGAAAGCTTCTTCTACTTCCATATTAAAGCTACGATTAAAAACTTTCTTTTTCTTAGCAAGTGCTGCTTCTTCATTGTCTAGCTTGATGTAAGCACCTCGACCATTGGCTTTGCCAGTTGGATCGATAAAGACTTGTCCTTCTTTATTTTTGACAATGCGGAGCAAATCGCGCTTATCAATAATTTCATTTGAAACGACAGATTTTCTTAAAGGGATTTTTCTTGTTTTTACCATTTTCCCTCCCTCTCTTAATCGACTTGCTCTTCGCCACTTTCTACTTGGTCTTCAAAAGTTTCTTGAGCTGCTTCCATTTCTTCAAACTCACTAGCAGATTTAATATCGATGCGGTATCCAGTCAAATGAGCTGCCAAACGAACGTTTTGACCACGACGACCGATGGCAAGAGATAGTTTATTATCTGGAACCACAACGAGAGCATGTTTGCTATCTTCATCATCAAAAATAACTTGGTCCACTTCTGCAGGAGCGATCGCATTGTAGATGAATTCAGCTGGATCTGGAACCCATTCAATGACATCGATGTTTTCTTCTGTCGGAACCATACGGTCTAATTTTTGATCGTATCGAGCTGGGTGGAACTTGCTGGTAATCTTTTTAATATTCGATCCACCACGACCAACGATCGTCCCAATCGCATCTACGTTTGGATTATGGCTACGAACCGCAACTTTTGTACGATCTCCAGCTTCACGCGCTACACTCATAATCTCAACAGTTCCATCATAGACTTCAGGAATTTCCTGTTCCATCAAACGTTTGATCATTTCAGGATGGCTTCGACTAACAAAGACATTGACACCACGTGGATTATCTTCTACCTTGTAAACAAAAACTTCGATCCGGTCATGGGATTGGAAGACTTCTCCTGGAATTTGGTCTTGCTTAGACAATTGAGCTTCGATCGAACCAAGATTGACATAGATAAAACGATTGTCAAAGCGCTCCACTGTTCCACTCATGATTTCATTTTCATGTTCTTTATAAGTGTTATAGGTGATGGTGCGCGTTTGCTTACGCATTTTTTCCATGATGGTTTGTTTGGCAGATTGAGCTGCTACACGACCAAATTCAGCTGGTGCTTCTTCAAACTTGATCTTATCCCCCAACTCATAAGCAGAGCTAATGGCCAAGGCATCCTTCAAGCTGATTTCTAAACGGCTATCAAAGACTTCATCCACCACTTCACGAACTGTATAAACACGGAAATCTCCAGTTTTTTCATTGAATTCAATCGCTGCACTTTCTGATTGTCCATAACGACGGCGATAAGCTGAACGCAATGATTCTGTGACGGCTTCGATGATATCTTCTTTTTTGATCCCTTTGTCTTCTTCCAAAATGCGGAAGGCTTCTAGCATTTCTTTACTCATGTTTTTCTTGCCTTTACTATTAAGGCATCCTTTCTTTCATTCTGTTACAATTTTACAGCCAACCTTGCTTTGGACACAAGGTTATAAGGAATTTCTACAGTTTTCTTTCGTGTTTTATCCATATACTCAATGGTCAAAACATCCTCTTCAAAACCTACCAAGTTCCCCTCAAAGACCTTTTGCTTTTCAACAGCCTTATACAAGCTGATATTGACATACTTGCCAACAGCTCCCCCGAGTGCTTCCTTGGTTTTCAAAGGTCTCTCCAAGCCAGGACTGGTAACTTCTAAAAAGTACTGTTCTGGAAATGGGTCTGGTTTGATTTGATCCAATAGCGGGCTAATGATTTCTGTCAAATCCGCTGTATCATTCAGTGTGATCCCTTCTGGTTTGTCTACGAAAATGCTTAAGACGTAGTCACCACCCATTTTGCCATATTCAACATCGACCAATTCAAATGGTTCCTTTATAGCTGGCTGAATCACTTCTGTTACTAAGTCAACAATCGTTGCGATGGTTGCCACCTCCTCATAGATAAGAGGCGAAGATATTTCCCCGCCTCTCCTTTTCTATTCATTTAAGGTATTATAACACGATTCCCCAATGATTGCAAGGAATATGCTAAAACTGTGCTTCTACACGGTAAATGACCTGTCCTTTACTTGAGAACTTTTTCTCATATTCCGTCATGACATTCCCCTCAAAATCACTAGCATGAAGGTCCAACCAGACTCCCTTCAAAGTCATTCCGTATTGAGAAAAGCTCACCAAACTGTATTCAAACAGACCTCGATTATCTGTTTTAAAGTGAATCTCCCCATGTTCTGGAAGAATTTGCTTGAAGGTATCCAAGAAAGTCTTGTAAGTCAAGCGACGCTTCTCATGACGTTTCTTAGGCCAAGGATCTGAAAAATTCAGATAGAGTTGATCAATTTCCCCATCTTCAAAATAGTTGGTCAAGCTATCTCCGTCTACCCAAAGCAATTTAATGTTAGGAACATCAGCTTCTAAGACCTTATCTAAAGCATAACTCAAGACCGATTTTTGAATATCAATTCCGATGTAGTTGATCTCTGGATTGGCCTTGGCCATCCCAGTAATAAAGGCCCCTTTCCCGCTACCCACTTCGATATGAATAGGATGGTCATTCCCGAAAATTTCATGCCACTTTCCCTTGGCATCTTCTGGATTTAGGACCACATATTGCGGGTTCGCTTCTAATAATTCAGTCGCTCCCTTGCGATTTCTAACTCTCATATTTCCTTTCCATATTTCAACCGGAAATTGCGCAGAGCATAGATCTCGCGATTGACATTTTCTAAATCATTATTTTCATAGTATTTAGCAATTTGGCACAAGAAAGAGTATTGACCAAACCAATAGAGTTTATCAAATACTTTTTGATTGTACTTGTAGCCATAATAGCCTAACCAATCGCGCCAATTAGAATCTGGGATATAGTGACTCAAGATATGCGCCACATCCAACATCCGGTCTGTCAAACGAACAGAGTCCCAATCGACTAGATAAATCAAGCCGCTCTCTGTTTCAATCCAGTTACTATGACGAACATCCCCGTGGACGATCGTCGCATAATCCTCCCGAAAGGCAGGCACTGTCTTACGTAAATTCTTTACGACTGATTGGATATAGTGGTTCTGACGTAGGGCAATTGGCAACCGATTGCTCCAAGAATTGAGCAATTCTAATGGAGATTCCACAGGATAGCCAAGTTTTTTCAATTGGGTCATCAAAGGTCTAGAACGGTGCAATCTCGTTAAAATATTGACGACTTGTTTTTTCGACATCCCATTTGGCGTGAGAATTTCCCCATTCAACCATTCTTGGGCACTCATCACATTTCCATCTGGCAATCGTCGACTCCATAATAATTGAGGAGCAATCTGTTCTTTTGCTAGACCCGCAAGGATTGGGGTCGTATTCATTTTTACAAAAACGCGCCCACCATCTGGGTAGGTCCCCATGTAGGCCTTCCCACTCTTCCCAGGAATTGGGGTGAGGCTTAGCTCTTTTTCATTCGAGTCCATCTTTTCCTCCGTAAAAAGTTTCCAATCTATTTTACTAATTTTAACGACTTTCGTCAACCAAGCGCGCCATCTTAAATGGAAGATAGAGTAGGATTAAAGCAACTGTGTAAGCCAGTAAGCCTAACAACAGGACTTTATCTGAAATAAAGACCAGACCAATCCCCCCTTCTATCACCGTTATCATCCCCATGACCAGCTGAATCGTTTTGTTCAACCCTGCCTTTTTACTGCCCTTTTTCATCGGGAAAAGGAGGGTCAAGGGTTGGTAATCAAAAGCACTGTAAAGCCCCAGTAATTGAAAAATAACCAAGTAATTGAGCAAGGCTACAAGGGCAATCACTACGAGAGGCTGGGGAATAAAGATGATAGCGAGAATGGAAAGAGCCAAGAGTCGGAGAGTCATAGAGAAAAGATCTCCATTCCGTAGGAAAGAGCGCATATATAAGTGAAGCCACGTATTGCCATGTGTTTTAGGAAGAAGCCCTAAGAAACCATCCAAGTATGCTCTTCTTTTAACACTGTTAGTAATACCTTTCACCGTTGTAAACAAGGCAAAGAAACGAAGAATCAATTGTTTCCTTGCATTCTCACGAGCAATGGCCAAGTTCCAATTCAAATTTCCATCCTGGTAGAAGCGCGCTTCCTTCCAGCTAAAAACAGCCCCTTTAGCCACTCCTAAGACAAGGATATAAGCTACAATAGCAAGTTTATCCAGCCCCGTTGCCAGAAGAAGAGGCACAAATAATAGAAGGACAAAACTTTGAATCAAAAACCAAAACACAAAAGACTTCTTGGCCTGCCCTTTGATATAACGTTTCACTTCCTCTTCCTTTACCAAAAGGAATAAAGCATCGGGCTTCTCTAAGTAGGTCGCAATAGAGCCTATCGGAACCAAGAGGAGCAAACCAATCATGAGACTCCAACGGATCAGGCTTGTATCTTTGGGTAGATCTTGCAAGAATTGACTGTATTGAACCGCCAAAAATCCTATAAAAATCAACATAAAGAGGACGAAATGATCATTGAGAACATAGCGGCTATATTTTACACATTGAGTTCGAAACGTTTGTTGCCGTTTTTTCATCAACTCTTTCATGCTGTTTCCTCTTCTGTCAAGGTCATGTAGATATCATTTAGACTTGCTTTCTCATCCCCAAAAGTTGAACGCAGCTCGTCCAAGGTCCCTTTTGCTCGGATCTGACCCTTATGGAGGATCACAAAACCATCACACATCTTTTCAGCCGAATCAAGAACGTGGGTACTCATCAAAATCGATTTTCCTTTTGCTTTCTCATCGGCCAATAACTGAATCAAATCTGCAATCGCAACAGGATCCAATCCCAAAAAGGGTTCATCGACAATATAAAGACTTGGATCCACTGCATAGGCGCAAATAATCATGACCTTTTGCTTCATCCCTTTTGAAAACTGGGTCGGGAACCAATCTAATTTTTCAGCCAAACGGAAGCGTTCCAACAAAGGCTGGACGCGCACCATGACCTGATCCATGTCTAAATCATAGGCCATAGCAACGGTCTCGATATGCTCTCTCAAGGTTAATTCTTCATATAGGCTAGGAGTTTCTGGAATATAGCCGATTTTTTTACGATAGTCAGTTGGAGCTTCTGGAAGACTCAAGCCGTCAATCCGTACTTCCCCAGCATAAGGATGCAGGAGACCAATAATTTCATTAATCGTGGTTGACTTCCCAGCTCCATTTAGTCCAATCAAACCAATCAGTTGGCCATCCGGAACTGAAAAACTCACCTCTTTCAGGACAGGAATGTTGACATAGCCCCCTGTCAACTTGTTGATTTCTAACATATTTTCTCCGATTTCTGGTATAATGTTCTTATATTATAACAAAATTTAGTCTAAATGAGGTGTATTTATGGTTGACGATTGTATTTTTTGTAAGATTATAGCTGGCGACATTCCTTCCTCCAAAGTCTATGAGGACGAGGAAGTCCTCGCATTTTTGGACATCTCTCAGGTTACACCAGGTCATACGTTAGTAGTTCCAAAAAAACACGCTCGCAACCTTTTAGAGATGGACGAAACCGCCACAGCTCAACTATTTGCACGTGTTTCTAAAGTTGCTAAAAAAGTAGAAGCTGCTACCCAAGCTAAGGGAATGAATATCATCAGCAACATGGAAGAAGTTTCTGGACAAACCGTTTTTCACACACATGTCCACATTATCCCTCGCTATTCCGATCAAGATGAGCTTGCCATTTCATTTACTGAACACGAGCCTAATTTTGAACAACTAGCAGTTCTCGCAGAAACTATCAAAAACAGTTAAAAAGGAGGCCATATGAAACTCAAAAATCTCTTTTGGTTTGCAACAGGAGCTAGCATTAGCTACCAGCTAGTAAAAAACCGCAAAGAAATTAAAACAGAGGTGACTGAATCCAGCCAATTGGTCAAGGGAATTCAAGATAACCTAGCAAAAATCCAACGTAATCTGGATATTATCCAAGACCAAAAGACCAATCTTCAAGAATTGGTAACGGATTTCCAATACAAGACCAAACTATTTCGTCAACAAGCAACAGCCTCTCTAAAAGAAATTCAAGACATCTGGCAACCAAGTAAAAACGATTGAGAAAACTCAATCGTTTTTTTCTTATTCTGAAGGTACCGTAGGTGTCACACTGCTCGACTCTGTAGCTGCAGGAGCAACTGGTGTCACTGGTGTCACTGGTGCAACAGAACTTTGAGGCGTCACCACTCCCGTATCCTGGGTCGATGGTACAACTGGTAGTTGGTTAAACTCTTGGTAAACAGGTGCTTCCTCAGATGAGGCCGCTGGCGTATCATTTTGAGAAGAAGCATTCTTCAACTCTTCATCTCCATCTAATAGGTAAGCATTGGTTTTCAATGTTTTAATTTCTTTCATCCCCAAAGCTTTGCGGATGATATTTTGAATTTTCAAGAGATGTTTTGAAGTGACAATCTGATAACTTCCGCCATCTGCTAAGGTGGCATCTTCTCCTTTCAGCTGGTACTGATGAATCGTTGAAAGGGCATCTTTATATCCTAACAATTGAAGAAGACTATTACTGTCAAGCGCTATGTTGGTTTGCATATTGTCACTAACAGACTCAATGATTCCTTTGTAGTGACTCAAACTATTGAGGCTTAAAACTTTCTCAACAATCTTTTTGATCACTTCACGTTGGCGTTTTTGACGTCCGTAGTCTCCTTCTGGGTCTTGGTAGCGCATGCGTGAATAAACGAGAGCTTGGTCCCCATTAATCTCCTGACGTCCTGGTGCGATCTTAGCCGTATATTCTGGCTCATTTTCCTCGATCGAGATATCGAAGTCAAATGGATTGTTGACTGTGATGCCACCAACCTTATCCACTAATTGAACCAGTCCCTTCATATTGATCATGACATAGCGGTCAATATGGATATTCAAAAGATCTTGAATGGTCTTAATGGCTAACTTGGCACCGCCTTGAGCATAAGCCGAATTCAATTTTGCTTGGACCGTTTCGCCATCTGAAGTAATATTGGTTAGGATATCTCTTTCCAAGCTCGTCATGGTTGTTTCTTTTGTTTGAGGATTAACAGTCACCAAAATCATAGTATCACTATTTCCGGCCCAAGGATCTTCCCGAGAACCGCTACCTGTATCAACCCCCATCAAAAGGATGGTCATCGGCTTGTTTTCTGCAATGACATTGGTCTCATTTCCAAAGCCTTTATAGGTCTTACTGAGAGTCCCAGTCGTTTGGTTTAGGATGGTAAGGCCATAAGCCCCAATCCCAATCACTGTTACCGTCAATAAGCTCAAAAACATTAAAATAATTTTTTTAACCATATAGAATCTCTCTCTAATCTATCAGTTTCCCCATAAGGTAAACATCTAAGAATTCTCCTTCAGCTGAACAAGCTCCACGAGCTTGGCAACCTTCGATCTCAAAACCTAACTTTTTATACAGGTGAACCGCCCGTTCATTGCGCACTTGGACATTCAAGACTAGTTTCCTAAGAACACCGGTCGAGTGCGCCCACTCGATCCCTTCTTCCAACAGGATCTGTCCAAGCCCTTGATTCCAATAAGCTTTTTGAACCACAATAAAGACATCACCAATATGCCGAATGGACCGTTGAGAAGCTGCAGTGATATTTAACAAAGCTGCCAGTTCCTGATCTAGAAATAGCAAGAGGCAAATCCGGTTTTCCGCCATCTCTTGCACCATCAGAAATTGCTCCATGTCTGCTGGAGACATGCCAATTCCAGCTTCATCTAGTGTCATGTAATCTGACTCTTTCCCAACTTGATTTAAGAAATCAACGACAAGAGCCGCATCTGCACTGTCAGCTTGCCGAATTTCTACTGTCACTTCCTTTTCCTTAGTCATCCGTTTTTTCCACCTGCTCAAAGGATGTCAGTAAAGCTTCTGCACGCGCTCCATGAGCTTCAAAAGCTAACTCTCGCCCATCTTCTAATTTTCGGATAAAAATTTTTAGATAAGCATCCGAAAGACTCGGCTCAATCAGCTCTCCCCATTCAATAATGGTAGCACCATCTCCAAATAGAAAATCATCTAAATCAATAGAATCTGGATCATTCCCAATCCGGTAAACATCCAAATGGTACAAAGGCAAGCGGCCTTCGTATTCACGAACAATGGTATAGGTCGGACTTTTAATCATCTGATCAATCCCTAACCCCTTTGCAATCCCTTTGGTGAAGGTTGTTTTTCCTGCCCCAAGATCACCTGATAAGATGATCACATCTTGCTTTTCTAAGAGTTTTCCTAGCTGTTTTCCTAGAGCAATCAGCTCCGTTTCATTGTGACTAATCATTTCTCTATTATACCAAACTTTTTTAAAATCTGCTCTTTCTTTTAGAAATTGTTCCACTCAGGTTTGCTTTTTAGATAGATAGTCAAACTATTTTAAAGTAAAATAAGTTAAGTGATTCTGCAAAAAAATAAATTTGAGTTCCAATTTTTAAATCGATTTAAGAAAATACTGAAACTTTCCGCTGTGAGAAAAGTGCCTGAAAAAATAACGTTTCAGGCACTCGGAATTATTGAGACCTTAGGCTCAATAATTAGTCATGGAACTTCAAAGAAGTTCGCTGACGTCCGTACTCACCTAAGGAATGTTTTTGGTATAACTTTGTCTTCAATCTGAAAGGAATGGGAAACCACTCCCATTCCTTTTTAAATATTTCCCTGATAACTAATTCAAGGCCATGCTCACGTAGTTTAAGATAAAGAGAACATCTAGGATCCAAATCATGCTGTGCACTTCTTTGGCTTGTCCTTTAACCACTTTCACCAAGCTATAGGTGATAAATCCAGCAGCGATCCCTTGAGTAATTGAGTAGCTGAAGCCCATAAAGATAGAAGTGAAGAAGGCAGGAACGGCTTCTGACATATCTTCCCAATGGATATTTTTCAAACCACTCAACATCATGATCCCAACAACAATCAAAATTGGAGCTGTGGCAGCGGTCGGTACAATCGCTAGCAAGGGACTAAAGAGACTTGAAATAGCAAAACAGATCGCAACAACCAAGGCTGTCAAACCAGTGCGTCCACCCGCTCCAATACCGGCTGCAGATTCTACATAAGTGGTCACATTTGAAGTCCCTGCAATAGCTCCAACTGAAGTCGCTACAAGGTCAGAATAGAGAGCTTTATCTAATTTCACTGATTGATGGTTTTCCCCATTCGTCGCAACAATCCCAACTTTTTCACCCGTACCGATCAAAGTTCCAATTGTATCAAAAATATCGGTCAAGGAGAAGGCTAAGATTGCCATTAAGGTTTCAGGCAAACGAGACGTATTGGAAATCAACGAACCCAATCCTTTCGATCCTAAAGCTTGACCAAAGATCGTGCCTAAATCATTAAAGGCAGCTCCTAGATGGTTACTTGCAAAGTCGATTTTGCTGATATCAACAACATGGATTAGAATTCCAAGAACCGTCGTCACTAAGATGGAAAGGATAATCCCTCCCTTAATCCCTTTGACAACAAAGAAAATGGTAATCGCAAGACCAACAAGGGCTAAGAGGACGGCTGGATTGTTAAAATCAACCAAACCAGGAACAGCAGATGCATTGGCTGAGATCGTTGCATTCGCCTTATCTGCTCCTTCTCCGACCACTGTATAGGTATGAGGGTCAATCGTAAATTTCAAAAATCCTGCATTCTTAATCCCAACATAGGCCAAGAAAATCCCAATCCCCGCTGAAATAGCAGAGCGTAGGGCTGTCGGAATCGATTCGATGATCATCTTCCGAACATTTGTCAATGTGATGATCAATGAAATCACACCACAAATGAAGACCATTCCCAAAGCTTCCTGCCATGAGTAGCCCATACCAAATACAACGGTAAAGGTAAAGAAGGCATTCAAGCCCATTCCTGGTGCTTGTGCATAGGGTAAATTGGCATAAAAAGCCATCATCAAGGTTCCGACCACAGATCCAATAATCGTTGCAAGGAAGACCCCTTGAGCTGGCATACCTGTTTGTGACAACATTTGAGGATTTACGAAGAGGATATAACTCATCGCAAAAAAGGTTGTCAGACCAGCAAGAACCTCTGTCCGAACAGTGGTTCCATGTTCTGAAAGTTTAAAAAACTTATCCATTTCAGAATAAACTCCTTTTTCATCATTCTCGCTCCCAATCAATTTGCGAACGTTATATCTATTCTACCAAAAGATCTTTCGTCTTTCAAGAAATCCCGCTTCGCTTCTCGATTTTTGAGCGCTTTTCCGATTTTTCTGATATAATGGTCTCATTCTTCTCGAAAGGAACTGAAATATGCATAAAAAGATGATCGCTCTAGATCTAGACGGAACCCTCTTAAATTCCGAAAGCAAATTGAGCGACTTTACCATTGATACCATTAAAAAAATTAGCGCTCTTGGCCATAAAATCATTATTACAACAGGACGTCCCTACCGTATGGCCCATACCTATTACAAACAACTAGAGCTTGATACTCCGATGATCAATTTCAATGGCTCCCTCACCCATCTGCCTGAGAAAAAATGGGCAGATGAACAATGTTTAACTTTAGATAAAAAATACCTCCTAGATATGGTCGCCAACCGGGATACCATCCAAGCGGACTTTATAGCTGGCGAATACCGCAATAAATTCTATATTACCGATCCAAATGAGCAAGTCGCAGACCCTAAATTATTCGGTATCGAGGCTTTCCAACCAGAAAATCAATTTAATCCAGAACGGGTAACAAGTGACCCAAACTGTATCCTTTTTCAAACGAAAGCGGAAGACAAATATGCTCTGGCAGATGAAATGAATCGGCATTATGACTACAATCTGTCTATTAATACTTGGGGTGGTCCTTTAAATATTCTGGAATGCAATCCCAAAAATGTAACCAAAGCATCCGCTCTGACCTACCTTCTGGATAAACTCAATATGGATCAGAAAGATTTGATTGCCTTTGGAGACGAGCACAATGATACTGAGATGCTAGCTCTAGCTGGTTATGGATACGCTATGAAAAATGCCAGCTCCATCCTTCTCCCCTATGCAGACTCCATCACTGATTTCACGAATAATGAAGATGGTGTCGCGCGTCAACTCATTCAATTATTCTTATAATAGGAACAGACATGAGCTATCCCCTCATGTCTTTTTCTGCGCTAAATCCTTAATCGGTTAATCAATACCCTTCTTTTTTTCCATTTTTTTATTGTTCAATAGATAAGTTTGTGATATTATTAACATAGTTATTAAAGAAGCGCTTTCAAAAATTCTAAATCGCTTCTCGTTCACTTAAGGAGGAACAAAATGAAAGCTGTTGTTGTAAATCCAGAAGGTACTGGTGTTGAAATCGTTGCAAACAAAGACATGCGTCCACTTGAAACAGGGGAAGCTCTTGTTCAAATCGAATACTGTGGTGTCTGCCACACTGACTTGCACGTTGCTCATGGAGACTTCGGTAAAGTTCCAGGCCGTGTTCTTGGACACGAAGGAATCGGTATTGTTAAAGAAGTTGCTCCAGATGTCAAGAGCCTAAAAGTTGGGGATCGTGTCAGTGTCGCATGGTTCTTCGAAGGATGTGGAACTTGTGAATACTGTACAACTGGTCGTGAAACTCTTTGCCGTACTGTAAAAAATGCTGGTTACTCTGTTGATGGAGGGATGGCTGAACAATGTATCGTTACTGCAGATTACGCAGTGAAAGTACCTGAAGGATTAGATCCAGCCCAAGCATCTTCTATTACGTGTGCAGGTGTTACCACTTATAAAGCCATCAAAGAAGCCAAAGCTGAACCAGGACAATGGATTGTTATCTATGGAGCTGGTGGACTAGGAAACTTGGCTGTTCAATATGCTAAGAAAGTCTTCAACGCACATGTCATCGCTGTCGATATCAACAATGATAAACTAGAATTGGCGAAAGAAGTTGGTGCAGACTTTGTCATCAACGGTCGCGAAGTTGAAGATGTCCCAGGATTGATTAAAGAAAAAACAAATGGTGGAGCTCACTCTGCTGTCGTAACAGCTGTTTCTAAAGTAGCTTTCAACCAAGCAGTAGATTCTGTTCGTGCAGGCGGCCGCGTGGTTGCAGTTGGTCTTCCTTCTGAAATGATGGACCTCAGCATTGTGAAAACTGTATTAGATGGTATCCAAGTCATTGGTTCTCTTGTAGGAACTCGTAAAGACTTGGAAGAAGCCTTCCAATTTGGTGCAGAAGGCTTGGTAGTCCCTGTCGTTCAAAAACGTCCAGTAGAAGATGCAGTCAAAGTCTTTGACGAAATGGAAGCTGGAACCATTCAAGGACGTATGGTACTTGACTTTACAAACTAAACAACTGAACCTACAGGACTAGCCCAACTGGGCTAGTCTTTTTGAGTGCTCTAAATCACTCTATTTTACAATTTATTATATATTTATTTTTTATTTTTGCGGATATAGATCGATTGTTGGAATATTTTTATTGAAATTCAAATCCTATGAAACCTACATATCATTGCTTTCTTCTGCCATCATCAACTAATAAACAAGAGCCATTCAAGAGCATTCTTTTTCTATCTAACGATAATTTAATATAATAAATCAATGTTTTTACATCGAGATTTTGATAGAAAAATTGACTTAAGTGTGGAAACGATTTATAATAAAGTAGCTTAAAGTTTTCTTAAACTGAAAGTCAAACAAATTTTATAAGGAGGAATGTCAATAATGAGTATTGGTATCATTATTGCTAGCCACGGTGAATTTGCAGCTGGAATCCACCAATCCGGCTCGATGATCTTTGGGGATCAAGAGAAAGTTCAAGTGGTTACGTTCATGCCAAGTGAAGGCCCGGATGATCTCTATGCTAAATTTAATGCAGCTGTTGCCGCATTTGATGCAGAAGATGAAGTCTTGGTTTTGGCTGACCTTTGGAGTGGTTCTCCATTTAACCAAGCAAGTCGCGTCATGGGAGAAAATCCAGATCGTAAATTTGCGATCATTACAGGATTAAACCTTCCGATGTTGATTCAAGCTTATACAGAACGTTTGATGGATGCAAATGCCGGCGTTGATCAAGTCGCTGCAAACATCATCAAGGAAGCAAAAGACGGTGTCAAAGCTCTTCCAGAAGAATTGAATCCTGTTGAAGAAGCTAGTACAGCCGCTGCTGCTCCTGTAGCCCAAGCTGCTATTCCAGAAGGAACAGTTATCGGAGATGGAAAACTCAAGATTAACCTTGCCCGCTTAGATACACGTCTTCTTCATGGACAAGTCGCAACTGCTTGGACACCTGATTCAAAAGCCGATCGGATCATTGTTGCTTCAGATTCTGTTGCCAAAGATGAGCTCCGTAAAGAGTTGATCAAGCAAGCAGCACCAAATGGTGTGAAAGCAAACGTTGTCCCAATTCAAAAATTGATCGACGTTGCAAAAGATCCTCGTTTTGGTGAAACACATGCTTTGATCTTATTTGAAACACCTCAAGATGCCCTTCGTGCTATCGAAGGCGGCGTGCCAATCAAAACTCTGAACGTTGGATCAATGGCCCACTCAACTGGTAAAACCATGGTCAACAATGTGTTGTCAATGGATAAAGATGACGTGGCTACATTTGAAAAAATGCGTGATCTTGGAGTGGAATTTGATGTCCGTAAAGTGCCAAATGACTCTAAGAAAGATTTGTTTGACTTAATTAACAAAGCTAATGTTCAATAATCGATTACTTACGAAAGGATTTTAAACATGTCTATTATTTCTATGGTATTAGTGGTCGTTGTTGCCTTCTTAGCAGGTCTTGAAGGTATCCTTGACCAATTCCAATTCCACCAACCCCTTGTTGCTTGTACCTTAATCGGTTTGGTAACAGGTAACTTGACTGCTGGCATTATGCTTGGTGGTTCACTTCAATTTATTGCACTTGGCTGGGCAAACATTGGTGCCGCAGTTGCACCCGATGCTGCCCTTGCATCTGTCGCTGCTGCCATCATAATGGTACTTGGGGGAGACTTCAGTACAAAAGGAATCGCTGTCGCTCAAAGTGTCGCTATTCCACTTGCAGTTGCTGGTCTTTTCTTGACCATGATCGTCCGTACCCTTTCCGTTGGTTTGGTTCACACTGCCGACGCTGCTGCTAGAAAAGGGGATATCAAAGGTGTAGAACGCGCTCACTTTGTGGCCCTTCTTCTTCAAGGTCTTCGTATCGCCATTCCTGCAGCCCTCTTGTTGATGATTCCTGCTGAAACTGTCAAAACTGCTCTTGAACAAATGCCAAAATGGCTCTCTGATGGAATGCAAATCGGTGGTGGTATGGTTGTAGCCGTTGGTTATGCCATGGTTATCAACATGATGGCAAGCCGTGAAGTATGGCCATTCTTTGCCATCGGTTTTGCTCTTGCAGCCGTTAGCCAATTAACTTTGATCGCTCTTGGAGCAATTGGTGTTGCCCTTGCCTTGATCTACCTTACTCTTTCTAAGAAAGGTGGCAATGGAGGTGGCGGTGCCGCTACTTCTAACGATCCAATTGGCGACATTCTCGAAGACTATTAAGAAAGGTGTGACACTATCATGACTGAAAAATTACAATTATCTAAATCAGATCGTCAAAAAGTTTGGTGGCGTTCAACCTTCTTGCAAGGTTCTTGGAACTATGAACGGATGCAAAACTTGGGTTGGGCATACTCATTGATCCCAGCTATCAAAAAACTCTACACAAAGAAAGAAGACCAAGCGGCTGCTCTTGAGCGTCACATGGAATTCTTTAACACTCACCCATACGTTGCCGCTCCTATCATCGGGGTAACGCTTGCTCTTGAAGAAGAAAGAGCAAACGGTGCTGCTATTGACGATGCTGCTATCCAAGGGGTTAAAATTGGTATGATGGGTCCTTTGGCGGGTATCGGAGATCCAGTCTTCTGGTTTACAGTACGTCCAATTCTTGGTGCCCTTGGTGCATCACTTGCTGCGTCTGGTAACATCCTTGGCCCACTCATCTTCTTTATCGCATGGAATGCGATTCGTATGGCCTTCTTGTGGTACACGCAAGAACTTGGTTACAAAGCAGGTTCCGAAATTACTAAAGATATGTCTGGTGGGATCTTGCAAGACATCACTAAAGGGGCTTCTATCCTTGGGATGTTCATCCTCGCTGTTTTGGTAGAACGTTGGGTATCTATTAAATTCGTCTTCAATGTTTCTTCTGTCAAATTAGCCGATAAAGCTTATATCCACTGGGATAAACTTCCTGAAGGATACAAGGGTATCCAAGAAGCCTTCGCTCAAGTTGGTTCAGGCCTATCTCAAACACCTGAAAAAGTTACAACTTTCCAACAAAACTTGGATTCATTGATTCCTGGTTTGATGGGATTGCTTCTTACTTTTGCTTGTATGTGGTTGTTGAAGAAAAAAGTATCTCCAATCACTATCATCATCGCTCTCTTTGTAATCGGTGTATTAGCACACGTTGCTGGCTTGATGTAAGCAAAGATCAACTAAAAAGAAGGTTTCGACCTTCTTTTTATTATGATATAATGGAATGAATAGCAATACAGGAGGATCTCATGGCTCAATCATTGAATAAAACCGTTGAATTCCATACTACAGGGGTTTCTTACCTTGGAGTGGGGGGAAAGGTTGGAAAAATCCTAGTCGGGAATGCCGCTTTTGAATTTTATGCGGATGCAAATGTAGAAGACTACATCCAAATTCCCTGGCAAGAAATCGAGCGAATCGGAGCCAATGTATCCGGACGTAAAATTAGCCGCCATTTTGAAATCTATACCAGAGAATCAAAATTTCTCTTTGCTTCAAAAGACTCTGGAAAAATTTTAAAGATTGCTCGGGAACATCTAGGAAATGATAAAATTGTCAAACTTCCTACGTTGATCCAAATCATCACGGCTAAAATTAAAAATCTATTTGCAAAATAGAATCTTTTCTTGTATAATAGACGCAAACGGATAAGTAAGTTAAGAGGTTCTTTCAGAAAGTCTGCGGTTGCTGCGAGCAGATAGAAATCTTAATTGAAATTCTACCGTTTCTTTAAAATACAATATCGAATCAAGTGCACACCTGTGAAGTTGGATGGAACCGTGGCTCTGCCACTCCAACACTCTAACAGGTGTGTTTTTTGTTAAAGGAGAAGCTATGTTAGATATTAAACGGATTCGTACAGACTTTGATGCAGTTGCAAAAAAATTGGCAACACGTGGAGTAGATGCGGCTATTTTGAATGAAATGAAAGAAATCGATGCCAAACGTCGAGACATCTTAGTCAAAGTAGAAAATCTCAAAGCAGAGCGCAACACCGTATCTGCTGAAATCGCACAAGCTAAACGCAACAAGGAAAATGCAGATGATAAGATTGCTGCCATGCAAACCCTCTCTGCAGAAGTCAAAGCATTGGATACAGAATTGGCTGAAATCGATGCCAAATTAACTGAATTCACTACTACCCTTCCAAATATCCCTGCTGATAGTGTCCCTGTTGGAGCAGATGAGGATGACAACGTTGAAGTTCGCCGTTGGGGAACTCCTCGCGAGTTTGACTTCGAACCAAAAGCTCACTGGGATTTAGGTGAAGACCTTGATATCCTTGACTGGGAACGCGGAGCTAAAGTCACTGGTGCTCGTTTCCTCTTTTACAAAGGACTTGGAGCTCGCTTAGAACGCGCTATCTACAACTTCATGTTGGACGAACATGGCAAGGAAGGCTACACTGAAGTCATCCCTCCTTACATGGTCAACCATGATTCTATGTTTGGTACTGGTCAGTATCCAAAATTCAAGGAAGATACTTTTGAACTTAGCGATACCAATTATGTCCTCATTCCAACTGCTGAAGTTCCTTTGACGAACTACTACCGCGATGAAATTCTTGATGGAAAAGACCTTCCAATCTACTTCACCGCTATGAGTCCATCATTCCGTTCAGAAGCTGGTTCAGCTGGTCGTGATACTCGTGGATTGATCCGTTTGCACCAATTTCATAAGGTTGAAATGGTGAAATTTGCCAAACCAGAAGATTCATATGATGAATTGGAAAAAATGGTTGTCAATGCTGAAAATATCCTTCAAAAACTGAACCTTCCATACCGTGTAGTAGCTCTCTCAACGGGAGACATGGGCTTCTCAGCTGCTAAGACTTATGACTTGGAAGTATGGATTCCAGCACAAAATACCTACCGTGAAATCTCCAGCTGTTCCAATACAGAAGATTTCCAAGCTCGCCGTGCGCAAATCCGCTACCGTGATGAAGCAGATGGCAAGGTAAAACTCCTTCACACTTTGAACGGTTCTGGATTGGCAGTCGGACGTACCGTCGCTGCTATTCTTGAAAACTACCAAAACGAAGACGGTTCTGTGACCATTCCAGAAGTCCTTCGCCCATACATGGGTGGCGCAGAAGTTATCGCACCAAAATAAAGTTTAAAAAAACTGAGTCTTGCAAATTGCAAGCTCAGTTTTTTAATATTTACGAAAACGTTGGTAGCGTTGCTCCAGAAGCTCTTCGAGAGGTAAAGCTTGTAAAACCTTTAACTCTTCCTGTAATTCCTCCTTCACTTGAGCCAGTAGCTCTCCATTTGAAAATCCATGCTCGGGAATCACCTTATCGACAATCTCCATATTTAACAATTCGTGAGAAGTAATCTTCATCAACTCTGCTGCTTCCATGGCACGACTTCCATCTTTCCAAAGAATAGAGGCGAAACCTTCTGGACTCAAGACTGCATAGATGGAGTTCTCAAGCATCCAGACCTTATCTGCTACAGCAAGAGCTAAGGCACCACCAGAACCACCTTCTCCGATGATAATCGCGATAATCGGAACTTTTAAATCACTCATTTCCATGAGGTTTCGAGCAATGGCTTCACCTTGTCCTCGTTCTTCAGCACCAACACCAGGATAAGCACCCGCTGTATTGATAAAGGTCACAACTGGACGGCCAAATTTCTCTGCTTGCTTCATGAGGCGCAAAGCTTTTCGATAGCCTTCTGGATGTGGTTGCCCAAAATTACGTTTTAGATTATCTTGAAGATTTTTTCCTTTTTGGATTCCAACGACTGTAACCGTTTGATCGCCTAAGCGTCCAATTCCACCAATCACCGCACCATCATCACGGAAGTTTCGATCTCCATGTAATTCGATAAAATCATCAAAAATTCCTTGAGCAAAATCAAGCGCAGTCAATCTTCCTTGGTCACGTGCCTCTTTAATAATCTGTGTTATTTTACTCATGTTTACCTCCATGAAGGGCCAATAATTGTCCAACTGTTGCTCGGATTTGGCTTCTCTCCACGATCAAGTCTACAAATCCATGTTCTTGTAGAAATTCTGCTTTTTGGAAATCATCTGGCAATTTTTCACGCACAGTTGATTCGATCACGCGCCGACCTGCAAACCCGACCAAGGCCTGACTCTCTGCCATGATAATATCACCTTCCATAGCAAATGAAGCCGTTACCCCACCGGTTGTCGGATCTGTCAATACCGTCAAATAGAATAATTTTTCTTTGGAATGACGTTGAACAGCTGCAGAAATCTTTGCCATTTGCATCAAACTCACGATTCCTTCTTGCATCCGAGCACCACCGGAAGCGGTAAAGAGAACAACTGGCAATTTTTCTTTTGTCGCAAATTCAAATAAACGAGTAATTTTTTCACCTACTACAGAACCCATTGAAGCCATGATAAAGTTGGAATCCATGATCCCAAGCGCAACTTTTTGCCCTTTAATCAAGGCGGTTCCAGTCAGGACTGCTTCATCCAGTCCTGTCATTTCCCTCACTGCTGCTAGTTTTTTCTTATAATTTGGGAAATTCAAAGGATCTGTCGTTTCGATTCCTGTAAACATTTCTTCAAAGCTAGCTGGATCCACTGTCAGCGCCAAGCGTTCTTTAGCAGAAATACGGAAGGTATAGCCACAGTTTGGGCATACCCGTTCACTACCTAAATCCTTTTGGTAAATGGTATGTTTACAACCTGGGCATTGTGAAAATAGTTCATCAGGAACTTCAGGTTTTGGCTGAGGCTCCTTCCAGGCTGACCTATTCGGATTGATCCGAATATATTTATCTTTTTTAGAAAATAATGCCATTACTTACTCCTTATAATATGCTACAGTATCTGCAGCATTACTATAAAAGCCCGAAACTGTGAAGATGATGTTCATACTCCCCTCACAAGTCCAGGCTTTTTCATCATTCCTTATTATAATTTGGAAGGAATTGTTCCATCAAAAATGCAGTGTCATAATCACCAGCGATCACATGTGAATCTGAAATCAAATCCAACTGGAAACTGCTATTGGTTGTGACACCATCGATTTCCAACTCATAAAGAGCACGCTGCATTTTCATCAGTGCATCAAAGCGATTTTCCCCATGGACAATGATCTTGGCAATCATACTATCATAGTATGGTGGAATCGTATAACCAGGATACACAGCAGAATCCACACGCAAGCCAACCCCACCACTTGGAAGATAGAGATTCGTGATCTTACCTGGGCTTGGTGCAAAGTTAAAGGAAGGATTTTCCGCATTGATCCGGCATTCAATCGCATGGCCTTTAAAGACAATATCCTCTTGAGTAACGGATAATTCTTGCCCAGCTGCAATTTTAATCTGTTCCTTAACGATATCAACTCCTGTTACAAATTCTGTAACAGGATGCTCTACTTGCACACGGGTATTCATTTCCATGAAGTAGAACTCACCCTTGCCTTCATCATACAAGAATTCAATCGTTCCAGCATTCTCATATCCAACTGACTCAGCTGCCCGAACAGCAGCAGAACCAATGCGATTGCGAAGCGTTTTTCCGATGGCAATCGAAGGGGATTCTTCTAGAACTTTTTGATTGTTCCGTTGAAGAGAGCAATCACGTTCACCTAAGTGAACGACATGTCCATGCTGATCCGCTAAAATTTGTACTTCAATGTGGCGTGCAGGATAAATCACCCGCTCCATATACATGGCACCATTCCCAAAAGCAGCTTGAGCTTCTGAGGAAGCTGATTCAAAAGCAGCAACCAGATCCTCTGGTTTTTCAACCTTCCGAATTCCTTTACCACCGCCTCCCGCAGATGCTTTCAACATCACAGGATAACCGATGCGTTCGGCAATCTCGAGGGCTTCTTCAGCAGTATACACTTCACCATCTGATCCAGGAATAACAGGTACTCCTGCTTTGATCATCTGTTTACGAGCATTAATCTTATCCCCCATCATATCCATGACTTTAGCAGATGGACCGATAAATTTAATGCCTACTTCCTCACACATGGTTGCAAATTTTGAGTTTTCACTTAAAAACCCAAAACCAGGATGAATGGCTTCTGCACCTGTTAAAACAGCAGCAGACAAGACAGCACTCATATTTAAATAAGATTCTGTTGATTTAGCAGGTCCAATACAGACTGCTTCATCCGCTAGTAAGGTATGCAAGGCTTCTTTATCAGCAGTAGAATACACCGCAACCGTCTCGATGCCAAGTTCACGAGCTGCACGAATAATGCGAACTGCAATCTCACCACGATTGGCGATTAAGATCTTACGAAACATAGATAGGCCTTTCTTAATTTCCAATTGCAAAAGTAAGTGTTCCTGAAGCTGCAAGCTTACCATCTACCTCTGCTTTCGCTTCAACAACAGCAATTGTTCCACGACGTTTGACAAAAGTAGCTGTCATCACCAGTTGATCTCCTGGAACGACTTGTTTTTTAAACTTCACCTTGTCCATCCCTGCATAAAAGACTAATTTCCCTTTATTTTCAGGTTTTGACAACTCTAGTACACCTGCTGTTTGTGCCAAAGCTTCCATGATGAGAACACCTGGCATAACAGGATACTGTGGAAAATGTCCATTAAAAAATGGTTCATTAATTGTCACGTTTTTAATGGCAACAATCGTATCTTCGCTTGTTTCTAAAACGCGATCCACCAAAAGCATTGGGTAACGATGCGGCAAAGCCTCACGAATAGCATTTATATCAATTGTCATTTAATTCGAACCAATCCTTTTCCAAATTCAACCATTTCTTCATTCGTTACCAAAATTTCAGTGACCACCCCATCTTTAGGTGCTGGGACTTCATTCATCACTTTCATGGCTTCGATAATCAAGAGTGTTTGACCCTTAGTAACTTTGTCTCCTACAGATACAAAGGCTGGTTTATCCGGTGCTGGCGACAAGTAAGCCACCCCAACCAATGGACTTTCAACCACATCACCTTCTGCAGCCTGAGCTGGAGCAGCAACTGGTTCAGCCGCTACAGCTGGAGTTGCTGGTGCTTCAACAACAGGGGCTACTACAGGAGTTTGAGGAGTTGCTACCACTTCAACTGCAGGAGCAACCGGTGTAGATGCAACTGAACTCGTTTGGTTTTTACTCAAATTCAATTCTTCGCCATTATTTTTATATGAGAATTCACGCAAAGTTGACGCATCAAATTGAGCCAACAAATCTTTGATTTCAGAAATATTCATGAATTAACCCTCCCAACGTTTAAAGGCCAGAACAGCATTGTGTCCTCCAAAACCAAAGGTATTTGAGATAGCGTACTGAATATCCGCTTCTTGACCTTCACCATAAACAACGTTTGCTTCGATATAGTCAGACAATTCTTTAGTACCAGCAGTTTTTGGTACAAAGCTGTGACGAATCGCTTCGATGGTAGCAATCGCTTCAACCGCACCAGCAGCACCAAGCAAGTGTCCTGTAAATGATTTAGTAGATGATACAGGAACCTCTTTTCCAAGAACAGAAACAATAGCTCCGCTTTCACCTTTCTCATTGGCAGGTGTAGATGTACCATGCGCATTGACATAATCGACATCTTCAGGCTTAATACCAGCTTCATTGATCGCTAATTTAATCGCTTTGGCCGCACCTGAACCATCTGGTGTCGGTGTTGTCATATGGTAGGCATCACAGTTTGAACCGTAACCAACAATTTCAGCTAAAATATTAGCACCACGTTTTTGTGCATGTTCCAAGCTTTCGATGACAAGAACCCCTGCACCTTCCCCCATCACAAAACCATTGCGGTCTTTGTCAAATGGAATAGAGGAACGTTCTGGGTCTTCCGTTGTTGAAAGAGCTGTAAGGGCATTGAAACCACCGATACCAATCTTAGTAATCGAAGCTTCAGCACCACCTGCCAAAACAACATCATGCATACCAAATTTAATCTCACGGAAAGCTTCACCAATTGCATCATTAGCAGAAGCACAAGCTGTTGTCACGGATTTACATACCCCTTGAGCCCCAATCTTAAGTGCGATGTTTCCAGCACCCATGTTTGAAAGAGCTTTTGGAATAAACATTGGTTGGATTCTCTTCATCCCACGTTCATGCATCCGGATAATTTGGTCTTCCAATTCTTGCAAACCACCGATACCAGATGATACAATCACACCTACACGATCGCGGTCTTCTTCTTCCATATTCAAGCCTGAATTTTCAATAGCTTCCATCGCAGCATAGATTGCATACAATGAGTAAGTATCCATACGGTTTTGATCTTTTTTCACAAAATATTTATCGAATGGGAAATCTTGAATTTCACCAGCATTAAAGACTGGAATTTCGGAAGCATCAAATTTCGTAATGGGCTTGATTCCAATTTTTCCTTCATGAAGGCTATTCCAGAACTCCTCTGGTGTATTTCCGATTGGTGAGGTTACACCGTAACCTGTAACAACAACACGATTTGTAGACATATATATTCTCCTTTTGTCGGATGGATATTAAAGTAATTAGTTCTAGACCAGATAGCGCCTTATTGCATAGTCATGCCGCCATCAATGGCAATTGTTTGACCAGTTAAATATTCTTGACCTGCCAAGAAAGCCGCAACTTCTGCCACTTCTTCAGCTTGACCAATTCGTTTCATTGGCACTTGCGCTAGCATGGCGTCTTTCATTTTCTCTGGAATAGCGTCTGTCATATCCGATTCGATAAAGCCAGGTGCAATGGCATTCACACGAACCCCACGAGCCGCAACTTCACGCGCAACGGATTTGGTAAAACCAATCAATCCAGCTTTTGAAGCTGCATAGTTCGCTTGACCAATATTCCCCATAAGACCCACTACAGAGGACATGTTGATAATGGCACCTTGACGAGCCTTAGACATAGGTTTTAAGACAGCTTGTGTCATATTAAAGGCACCGGTCAAGTTGATTTTCAAGACCCGTTCAAAATCTTCTTTAGTCATTTTCAACATCAACTTGTCGTTTGTGATGCCAGCGTTATTGACCAAAACATCAACACTTCCAAGCTTTTCAATTACTGCAGCTACCATACGCTGAGCATCTGCCCCATTCGAAATATCTCCAGAAATACCAACAACAGTCACACCATAATCAGCAAACTGAGCTAATAAATCCTCTGAAATTTCTGAACGGCCGTTCAAAACAATATTAGCACCGAGACTCGCAAATTTATGTGCCACAGCCAATCCAATTCCGCGTGTTGAACCTGTCACAAAAACATTTTTATTTTTAAGTTCCATATTTACCTCATTTTAAGCATTCAGAAGAGCATCTAGACTAGCCTGATCTTCGACGTTATAAGTTGGAAGAGTTTTATCAATTTTCTTCAAGAAACCTGACAAGACTTTTCCAGGTCCGATCTCGATGACCTCATCTACACCAAATTCTTGAATCGTAGCAATTGAATCATAGAAACGAACCGGTTCTTTTACTTGACGGGCCAAAAGTGCTTTCACATCTTCTGACTTCATGATAGTAGCTTCTGTATTCCCAACTAAAGGAAGATCAAAATCATTAAATGATACTTTTTCTAGTTCAGCTGCCAATTTTTGACTAGCAGATTCCAGTAAGGCTGTGTGGAATGGACCTGACACATTCAAAGGGATCAAGCGTTTGGCACCTGCTTCCTTCAAAAGTTCCACAGCATAGTCCACAGCCGCAACCTCACCACCAATCACAATCTGTGCGGGTGTATTGTAGTTAGCTGGTGTCACTACACCCTTTTCAGATGCTTGTTGACAGATTTCTTCAATCAAACTTGGATCAGTATTCATAACAGCTACCATTTTCCCACTTCCAGCAGGAGCCGCTGTTTCCATAAATTCACCACGTTTCGCAACCAAAGCTACTGCATCTTCAAACGAAAGAGCTCCAGCCGCAACCAGGGCAGAATATTCCCCCAAAGAAAGGCCGGCAACAATATCAGGAGTGATACCATTTTCTGCTAAGAGACGATAAATGGCTACTGACGTTGTCAAAATAGCTGGTTGAGTATAGCGTGTCTGATTCAGTTTTTCTTCGTTAGAATTAATCAATTCACGCAAGTCATACCCTAGAATACGACTAGCCGTATCAAATGTCTCTTTGACAACGGGATAAGCCGCATATAAATCGCTCGCCATGCCCAATTTCTGAGCCCCTTGACCAGCAAATAAGAACGCACGTTTTGTCACTATCCTAATCCTTTCGACGTTTTTAGACGTTTACATCTGCCCAACGAGCAGCCTCTCTTTGAATCACCTTGGCTGCACCATAATAGATATCTTCTAGAATTTCAGCACAAGTTTCTTCCTTGCTTACAAGTCCAGCAATTTGACCCGCCATCACAGAACCATTGTCAACATCTCCATCAACAACGGCATTGCGAAGGGCTCCTGCTCCTAATTCTTCAATTTCTTCTTGAGTCTTCTTACCTGCCAAGAAATCTTTTTCAGCTTGGTTATAGGCAGAAGCCAATTTATTCTTGATCGCACGAACAGGGTGTCCAACAACTGATGCTGAAACTACCGTATCAATATCTTTCGCTTTCAAGATTTTATTCTTAAAGTTTTGGTGAGCATTAGATTCTTTAGCAACCACGAAACGAGTTCCCACCTGAACAGCTTCGGCACCTAACATAAAGACAGCTGCAGCACCGGCACCATCAGCGACACCTCCAGCACCAATTACTGGAATAGAAACAGCTTCAACCGCTTGACGAACCAAGGTCATAGTCGTCAATTTACCAATGTGACCTCCAGCTTCCATCCCTTCTGCAATCACTGCATCGGCACCCAATTTTTCCATCCGTTTTGCAAGGGCAACAGATGGAACAACAGGAATGACAGTGATCCCTGCTTCATGGAAACGATCCATGTATTTCCCAGGATTTCCAGCACCAGTTGTAACAACTTTTACACCTTCTTCAATCACCAGGTCAACAATGTCATCCGCGAATGGGGACAAAAGCATGATATTTACACCAAAAGGTTTATCTGTAATAGACTTCACTTTATCAATGTTAGCCTTTACAACTTCTTTTGGAGCGTTCCCGCCACCAATGATTCCAAGACCACCGGCATTTGATACTGCTCCAGCCAAGTCACCATCAGCGACCCATGCCATCCCACCTTGGAAGATTGGATATTTAATATTCAATAGTTCAGTAATTCGTGTTTGCATTATACCTACCTCTTTTTTCGCTTAAGTAATAGTTTGAGTTTAAAAGATTGTTTCTTTGAGCCTCAAACTATTACCTAAACAAGAGAGAATATCTTTCGATACTCTCATCTATCATTATTTTGTTTTTTCTTCTACGTAAGCGACAAGGTCACCAACTGTAGACAATCCTTCTTCAGTTTCGATTTGGATATCAAAAGCATCTTCGATTTCAGAGATCACTTGGAACAAATCCAATGAATCAGCTTCTAAATCTTCGAATGTAGATTCAAGAGTTACTTCTGATGGTTCTTTACCAAGTTCTTCAACGATAATTTCTTGTACTTTTTCAAATACTGCCATGACAGGCCTCCTTAAAAAATAATATATAAATTTTTAAAATGTGTTTCCACATGTTTAACTAGATTGTAACAAGAAGTGTGCCCCATGTCAAACCTCCACCGAATCCTGTAAGAAGAATTTTTTGACTTCCATCCATCTTGATTCGATGATTCTCGACACACTCCGATAATAGAATGGGGATACTAGCAGCACTAGTGTTCCCATATTCCATCATATTTGCTGGGATCTTCTCTCTAGAGACACCCAGTTTTTTTGACATCTTATCTAACATTCGGTCATTCGCCTGATGTAAAAGAAAATAGTCAATCTCTTCTGCTTCCATAGAGGCGTCTGCTATAATCTTTTGAATGCTTTTCGTGACATCACGAATAGCAAAATCAAAAACCGCCCGTCCATCCATCGTCAGATATCTTCGATCGGTAATTTCCTCTGAATAAGGAGAAGACAGACCCAAATAGCAAGATTCAAGACTAGAACCTCGGCTACCATCCGTAAAGAGATTTTCAAACAAAAACGATTTTTGATCGCTCGCTTCAAGCAAAACACCGCCAGCTCCATCTCCAAAAAGTACTGAAGTAGAGCGATCTGACCAGTCTAATACTTTTGAAAGCGTCTCACTACCGATCACAATCCCTCGCCGGTACATCCCTGAAGAAATGTATTTTTCAGCAGTGGCTAATGCAAATACAAATCCGCTACATGCTGCAGTCAGATCAAATGCAAAAGCTCGAGAAGCTCCAATATTAGCTTGTACCCGGGCTGCAGTTGATGGCATTAAGCTATCTGGTGTAATCGAAGCAACAACGATGAAATCAATTTCCTCAGCATCTAAGTTTGCTTTTGCTAATAATCTTTGTGCAACAACTGTTGCTAGGTCACTTGTTGTCTCATCTTTTGAAATGTGACGCCGAAGGATACCTGTCCGACTACTGATCCATTCATCACTTGTATCCATGATCTCAGCCAAATCATCATTTGATACGACTTGGTCAGGTGCATAATGAGCAACTTGACTAATTTTAGCAAAGACCATTATTTAATTTCCTCCAAGAAACGATACAGATTTTGCAATCCTTTTTGCATCACTTTCTTCTCTTCGGGACTCATATCTCCAATAATCTGGTTGACCATCCGTTTATGGAATTGCTGATGAAGACGATAAAGTAGACGACCGTTCTTCGTTAAACTCAAGTGTACAACCCGGCGATCAACTTCCGATCTTCTTCTTTCGATATACCCTTTGCGCTCAAGATTATTCAAACTTGTCGTGACAGTCCCCAAAGTCACCATCAACTCCCGTGAAATATCACTCGGGGTTGCATTCGGTGTCGAACCAATCACATCGATCGTATGCATTTCTTTAATAGAAACATCTTTGAATCGACTTGCTCTTAGGCTCGACTCCTCAATAACCAAAACATTATTAAAGATGGATGTTAAATAGTCGTTAACTAATTGGTAATTCAAAACTCCACCTCCTAATTTTACTTTGATAGTCAAATTTTATCAAAAATGAAAATAATTTGCAAGCATTTTTTCACAAAACATAGAAAAAATACAAATTTATTTTCCTTTAAATTGTGGCCGACGTTTCTCAGAGTAGGCAATAACCCCTTCCTTGAAATCTTCTGTAAATGCTAGTTTCTTTTGCAAATCCAATTCAAGACCCGCATATTGGTCCCATTCTTTCAAGAATGCTTCCCAAACCATTTCTTTCATGGCAGCATAAGAATTTGAAGATCCTCTTCTTAATTTTTTAAGCAATTGCTCAACGGTTTTATCGAGTTTTTCAGATTCACAAACACGATAAGCTAGACCATAATCAAATGCCTTTTCAGCAGTCAAGGCTTCACCCGTCATTACTAAATGAGTAGCCCGAGACATGCCAATGGCTTTTCCTAACAAGAATAACCCACCCGCATCCGGTGCTAAACCAACCCCAACAAAGGCTTGGATAAATTTAGTACGATCACTAATAATACAAAAATCAACAGCTACTGCAATATTGGCTGCTGCTCCTGCGACCGCTCCATCTGCCACCATAATAACCGGCTTTGGTAATTGCTTAATTTTCTTTGAAATTGTATTAACTAATTCGGCAATTAAAACAAGAGACTCGATATCATCCGCATCGACTGCGCGTTTCATTTCGCTCAAATCTCCACCAACTGAAAAGATTTTCCCTTCTGCTGATAGAATAATGAATTTTACTTCCTCATTTTTTTCTGCATCTTCCAGGGCAGCTAAAATTTCCTGACACATTGGAATATTAAAACCATTGGATACTTCAGGACGATTTAAAGAGATTGTCGCGAGGTCGTTTTCGACAGAATACAAAATTGTTTCAAACATCACAGACTCCTTTTATTTAAATATAAAATATTTTGATATTAAAACTTTTGAATTATAACATATCTTACCACAAAAAACAAAAATAGTAAAATATATCTATAAGATGTAACAAAATTGTAAAATTTGAATAATTACATTTTCTCTCTTCTACAGAATCAATTATTTTATGCCCTATCTGTAAATACATTGTATCAATAACTGAACTTTGGTATAATGTATTAATGAAACTATTAAGGAGAAAATATGAAAGTAACTAAATTCGGTGGAAGTTCTCTAGCATCAGCTTCTCAATTAAAAAAAGTACTTAATATCATTAAAGATGATCCAGAAAGAAGATTTGTAGTTGTATCAGCTCCAGGCAAACGCAACGCTGAAGATACAAAAGTAACAGATGCACTGATCCGCTATTATAAAGAATTTACTTCAGATAAGGATGTCACACAAACACAACAGTGGATTATTGAACGTTATCGGGCCATTACAGAAGAATTGGGTCTCAAAGATTCCATTATTCAAGAAATTGCTGAAGATATCTATGATTTAACAAATTTACCTAAAAAAGGGAATCCATTCACATACGATGCATTCCTAGCAGCAGGCGAAAATAACAATGCTAAACTCATTGCTGCTTATTTCAATCAAAATGGATTAGAAGCAAGATACATCCATCCAAAAGAGGCAGGAATTACAGTCACTGCAGAACCATCCAACGCTCGTATTTTACCATCTAGTTACGATAAAATTGAAGAACTAAAAGATTCAAGTGAAGTGATTGTCATTCCAGGATTCTTTGGTGTTACTCAAGATGGTGACATTTGTACATTTTCTCGTGGTGGATCTGATATTACAGGATCGATCATTGCAGCAGGTGTAAAAGCAGACTTATATGAAAACTTTACAGACGTAAATGGTATCTTTGCAGCACATCCAGGTATTATTAAACACCCACATTCTATTCCTGAATTAACCTATAAAGAAATGCGTGAATTAGCCTATGCTGGTTTTTCAGTCTTACATGATGAAGCACTTGTTCCAGCATACAGAGGTAAAATTCCATTAGTCATTAAAAATACAAATAATCCAGACCACCCTGGAACCCGCATTGTTTTGGAACATTCAAATGATCATGTGACTGTTGTAGGGATTGCAGGTGATTCAGGATTCGTTAGTATTAACACTACAAAATACCTTATGAACCGCGAAGTCGGTTTTGGTCGAAAAGTCCTTCAAATTTTAGAAGATCTCAATATCAGTTGGGAACATATGCCAACAGGAATTGATGATTTATCCATCATTTTGCGTTCACGTGAACTGACTCCAATCAAAGAACAAGAAATTCTGAAACAATTAACGCAAAAACTAGAAGTTGACACAGCCGAAATTGAACATGATCTTTCCATCATTATGATCGTTGGGGAGAAAATGAAGAGTCAGGTAGGGGTTACCGCCACTGCAGCCAAAGCACTATCAGAAAATGAAGTAAATATTCAAATGATCTCGCAAGGTTCTAGTGAAGTTTCCATTATGTTCGTTGTAAGTAAAGATCAAGAAGAAAAAGCAATTAAAGCCTTATATCAAGCATTTTTCCCAAATAACTAAATAGAGAAAAGCTCCGTTAACTAAACGGAGCTTTAATTAACATTAAAATGAAAAGTAAAAAAAGAGATCAATTACTTGATCTCTTTTATTCTATACTCCGCCAGTAGGACTCGAACCTACGACATCATGATTAACAGTCATGCGCTACTACCAACTGAGCTATGGCGGAATCAAGCTAAGCGACTACCTTATCTCACAGGGGGCAACCCCCAACTACTTCCGGCGTTCTAGGGCTTAACTGCTGTGTTCGGCATGGGTACAGGTGTATCTCCT
>JAGZKI010000011.1 GCA_018365265.1 Streptococcus parasanguinis
TGGGCTCTACTACGCTGATTTCATCAGCTTTTACAGCCCTACTCAACTGTGCGGAGGTGGGACAACGAAATCGAATTCTAACGAATTACCGATTTCTGTCCCACTCTCATTTCTGTTTATTTGTGATCGTCCTACTTTGATTCTTCATTTCGTCTCAGACTAAAGTGGTCTGGCAGAGGGTCTGGTCCCGCTTGGGTACCAGGATGGCATCGCAAGATTCTCGCAACCCCCATCAAGACACCTTTCACACCAAAGCGTTCAATCGCTTGGATCATATAATTGGAACAGGTCGGTTGAAAGCGACAAGAAGGCGGAAATATGGGAGAGATCCATTTTTGATAGCCTCTGACCATAGCAATCAGGATTTTTTTCATGATTTTTTAGATTTAGTCACTGCTAGATTGTGCAACTGGCTAATTTCTTTTTTGTTCAAGCGACGGTATTCACCCGGACGAAGTCCTGAGACATCTAGGTTTCCAAACTGGGTTCGGGAGAGTTTGTCCACTAAAAGTCCTACAGCTTCAAACATCTTTTTAACCTGGTGGTTGCGCCCTTCATGAATGGTCAACTGAACCACTGAACGGTTCTTTTCAACATCCACTTTTAAGATCTCGTAAGTCGCTGGCTTGGTTTTCTTGCCATCAATGGTCACCCCTCGTGTTAAGGGACGCAAGTTTTCCTTATTGGCAATCCCTTTGACACGCGCCACATAGACCTTATCAATCTCATTACGTGGGTGAATCATCTCATCTGTAAAATCACCATCATTGGTCAAAATCAAGACACCAGATGTATCCCAGTCCAAACGTCCTACTGGATAGATGCGCTCTGGCACTTGAGATAAAAGGTCAACGACTGTTGTCCGCCCTTTATCATCAGACACACTAGAGATGACGCCACGTGGCTTATTTAAAAGATAGTAGACCTTTTCTTCGTTATAGATTGGAGTGCCTTCTACTTCAACCTGATCACCGGTCTTAATAATGGTCGCTAATTCACGCACAACTTGGCCATTTACTGTAACCAAGCCTTGCTTGATCAGTTCTTCGGCCTTGCGACGACTAGCCACGCCTGCATGGGCAATGTATTTGTTAATTCTCATCTAGTTCCTCTGTTCTCTCTGAAAATAATTGACCTTCCTCTGGATCGACGTCCACTTCCTCAACCTTTGGTAATTCCTCCAAATGATTGATCCCCATATAATCCAAAAAATACTCCGTCGTGACATACAAATTGGGACGCCCGAGGACTTCTTTTTTCCCATCCTCTCGGATCAGATCAAATGACAGTAGTTTAGTAATGGCACCGCTGGAATTGACACCCCGAATATCATCGACCTCCATACGGGTGATCGGTTGCTTATAAGCAATGATTGATAAGGTTTCGAGGGCAGCCCGAGACAAACTTTGATTCATGGGCGTTCTAGAATAGTCTCGTAAAACCGAAGCGTAGTCTGCCTTTGTCATCAATTTATAACGGGAAGCTGTCTCCATCAAACAGAGACTCGTATCTGTGTCCCCCTGGTATTTTTGGCTTAATTTTTCTAAACTTTGCACCACACCTGTCGGAGGTAAAGAGAGAAGGTCTGCGATTTGTCTGGCAGTAATTCCTTCTTCACCCGCTACAAATAAGAGTGCTTCAATTTCAGCTAATTTGCTCATGTTCAATCCTATTTAAGTAAATTTCTCCAAAAGCCCTATCCTGGATCACCGTTACTTCTTGAATCTTGATCAATTCAAGGGTTGCAAGAAATAGAGTAATGACCTCTTGGAGATCCGTTGCTTCTAGAAACAAGTCCTGCAAGAGAACTTGTGAGCGATCGTGGAATCGGTGACGCAGCTGGTCCATCAGATCCTCAATCTTGTATTCATCCTTTACAATGGTCGTATGGTTCTGACGGAATTCTTCTTTTTTCTTGGTCAATAGTTTTGAGAAAGCCAAGAAAAGATCCACCGTTGTACGATCGTGAAGCAATTCCGTATCGTCGTAGACCAATTCCATCTTGGGTTTTGAATAATAGAGGGCGCGCTCCTCGTGCTGTGAGGCCATCAACTCTCCTAATTGCTTGTAAGTACGGTACTCTTCCAATTGAGAAAGGAGGTCCTGCTCGAGATCCTCTGCTTCATCCATCTCCTCTGCAACCTTAGGAAGAAGTCTTCGACTCTTGATCAAGGTTAGTTGACTAGCCATCAGCATGTATTCCCCTGCTACCTCTAGTTTCATCGCCTGGAGAGTCGCCAGATAAGCCAGATACTGTTCGATCACCTCAATCAAGGGGACCTCATAAATATCCATCTGGTATTTAGAGACCAAGTGGAGCAAGAGGTCCAAAGGTCCTTCAAAATCTTTAATTTTAATATCCATTATTTATATTTTTCTAATGTCACCATGGTTTTTAGGCCCAATTCACGCGCAATACTAAAAAGATCCACACCGAGTTCTCGTTGTTTCAAAATATATTGCTCACGAATCGATTGTGCCGAAAGGTCTTGATTCCCTTTTTCGATCAAGAAGGCTTCTAATTGTCGAAATCCCCACTGACGGGAGTATGATTTTCCCTTATTATCAAAGAGATAGACACCATCGAGGAAGAGTTGCAATTCATCCAGTAACGGCTCTGGAACTTTTAAAACCCGTTTTTGGCCATCTTTGCCCACTCGAATGACGTGAAAGTCCAGCTGAATATCTTCGACCTTGACTTGGAGGATCTCACTTGGCAACAAGCCCATCTCCAGAATCAACAAGGCCATCAAGCGTCCCTGTGGGTTAGTTGATTCTTCCCAAAAATGGGTCAGATCCAACAATTCCCGATCATGGGTCTTGGCCGGTTGAATTTTAGGCAAGACCAAACGATGGTATTCAGAAATAAAGCGTTCTTGATACAAATAATATAAAAATTGGTTGACGGCAGATAATTTTCGTTTTTGAACCGCCGGTTTAAAATCTTTAATCGAAGCTTGGTAAATTCTCAAATTTGTCGGTGTCACTTTTCCATGGATCGACTCAATAAACTGGTCCAAATCATAGAAATAGGCAGATTGAGAATTTTCACTTAATTCTTTTTGATCAATAAAACTTGCAATAAATTCTTTCATTTTGGAATCATCTCGTATTCATTTGAAAAATCATGCATGAGCGAATTGATGGCTTTAAGAATCGATTTCCGTGTAATAATCCCTTGGAAATAGCCTTCTTCATCCACCACCGAAAGGAAGGAGTCATCCACCAACTTGTGCAGGACTTCTGTCAAATTGAAGTCTAAGCCGATGACCCCGACCTCTTTTTTTGCAACGTCTACGATATCCATCGAAGCAAAAGTCTCCTCAGGAATCTCGTGTTTCAATTGATAAGATAGAATATCCGTTAGGGAGATCGTCCCCACAAACTTGCGTTCATCCGTCACTACCGGAATACGACTATAGCTAATCTGGCTCAACAACAAGACAGCATGGTCTACATTGTGGTTATCAATCAAGACCGCTAAATTTTTGGCTGGAGTTAAGAACGTTTCTTCCTGCGCCAGCAAGAAACGTTCAAATTCCTTTGCTATCATCTGCTAAACTCCTTTGTCAATTCAGGATACAACTCATGATCTCGCGTATAATACTCTACCTTGTAATTAGAATCATCTATCTCAATTTTAGCATAGAGACACTCTCGAATCAGACCGCGTGGCTGACTGATCGATCCAGGATTCACAAAGAGGGTTCTTCCTTCCTTCCAAGCATCTGGGATATGAAGGTGGCCGTAAAGACAGATATCTGCTTCTTCCTCTTGGGCCCACAGATCCAATTTTTGAAAACTAAAATTGATCTGGAAGAGATGCCCGTGGGTCTGGATGATCCGTGTTGGCCCTAGTTGAGTCACCAAGCGTTCCGGATAGCCATCATAAAAATCCATATTTCCTTGGACGACGTGGATCCCTTCCCAGACAGGATCGTCACTTTTTAGCTCAGAATCCCCATTGTGAAAGATCCCATCGACCTGGCCTAGGTATTTTTCTTTAATAGCTTCAACAATGGAGCGGTCTCCATGTGAGTCACTCATAACGATGATTGTTTGCTTTGCCATGATGGAAATACCTCCAATAACTTTTTAACAGCTAAAGCACGATGTGATTGTGTATTTTTTTCTTCTAGCGTTAATTCAGCAGCAGCACGGCCCGTTTCCCCAACTAAGAAGAGAGGGTCATAGCCAAAGCCGTGTTCCCCTTTGGGCTCAAAATTAATATACCCTGGCCAATCTGCCTCCACCACTAGGCTTTCCTTGCCTGGTCTTGCAACCACCAAGGTCGTATGGAACTTGGCTGAACGATCTTTCAAGTCAAAAACCATGGCCAATTCGTGCAACAATTTCGCATTGTTTTCCGTATCTGTCGCACCAACTCCCGCAAAACGAGCTGACCAAACTCCTGGTAAGCCTCCCAAGATATCTACCTTCAAACCTGAATCATCCGCTAAGACTGTTTTCCCAGTTAGCTCTGCGATGGTTTCAGCTTTTAGGCGGGCATTCTCCTCAAAGGTCATCCCTGTTTCTTCGACTTCTGGAAGCTCTGGATACTGATTGAGGTTTTCCACTTCAAAGCCCAGCTTTTCAAACATATTACGGAATTCTTTGGTTTTTCCTTCATTTCGAGTTGCAATAAGAATCGTATCTTTGACCTTGTCTTGACCCAAGAAGGCTTCCAAATCCACCCCATCACTTGGCAAATGCAAATAGAGCAATTTCCCTTTTTCAACCAAGAGCAAGGCTCCTTGACGCTGTACGATCTCAAAAGCTCTTCCCTTGACTTCATTCAAGATTTCCGTCAAAAAGGTTAGGAAACGAAAGTCTGATCCATAGCGCATCACCGATAGATTGAGCGGAAATCCTTCAGGATCTTTGGCAAAGAGAAGTTCCAGCTGGTCTAAAAGAGTGGAAGCTTCCGCAGGAACTTGACTAAATTGGTTGTAGTCTGCATCTTCTCCCCATTGGGCAATATACCAATCTTGGGAATCTTTGTATTCAAATAGTTTGTCACTCATAAATTTACGTGCTCCACATTCACTGAACGTTCTAGCCATTTTTCGGCAATCACTGCAAAGCTATTAGCATTTGCAGTGGTATAAAAGCGGTGGGTCTGCTCTAAGAGTTCGCGGCTCTTATTGAGCTCAAAATAGTTTAATAAGACGGAAATATCCCGAACACACTCCGCTCCACTATCAATCAATTTGACATCCGGTCCCATCACATTTTGAATAATCGGTTTTAACAGAGGATAATGGGTACATCCCAAGACTAAGGTATCAACCTTTCCAACTAGTGGTTTTAGGGTTTCGTAAACCACCTTTTTGGTCACACTGGATGCCAATTCGTTTGATTCCACTAAAGGAACAAACTTGGGACAAGCTAAACTGGTGACTTTCATATCTGGTGCCAGACTTTGAATCTTCTCTTTATAAATTCCAGAAGAAACCGTCATTGGTGTCCCAATGACCCCAATTTTTTGATGGGTCGTTGATTTAATGGCTGCAGAAGCTCCGGGCAAAATCACTCCCAAAACAGGAATATCAAGTTTTTCCTTGACTTCTTCCCAAACCACTGCAGTCGCTGTATTACAAGCTAAAACAATCATCTTGACATTTTTGGTCAGAAGGAAGTTCACCATCTGCCAAGTATACTCGCGAATTTGGTCTGCTGGTCTAGGACCATAAGGTGCACGCGCTGAATCTCCAATATAGACGACATCTTCGTGAGGAAGCTGACGGAGCAATTCGCGGACAACAGTCAGGCCCCCTACTCCAGAATCTAAAAAACCAATCGGTCGGTTATCCATATCTCTTCCTTCCAAAAGGAGGGACTAAGAAATTCCTCCAAGCCCCTCTCATTTATTATCGTGAGATTGCCCCACTCTTATTTTTTCTTGTTTTTCGCCATTGCTGATTTTTGTTGAGTCACAATTTGGCGATAGACTTGTTGAACTTTTGCTTCGCTTGGACGTTGGCCACTGGCACCTAAAAGTGTGCGGACTGCTTCAACATTCAAACGGGGGTTTGATGCAAATTCTTTTTCAAATTGACGACGAAGCAAGAACATTCCTGCAATCATCCCACCAAAAAAAGCTAAAATAATCAACAAAATTCCTAAAAAGAGATTCATACAATTTTCTCCGATCCATTATTTTTACATAACTATCATTATATCAGACAATCGCTTATTTTTCAATGTCAAAGCCGTAGAGTGTCGCAAGATAATCTTCTGGTTTTTCTGCTCGACGAATCAAACGGGCCAGCCCATCTTCTTGAAGCAAAACTTCTGCCGAACGCAATTTGGCATTGTACTGATACCCCATTGAAAATCCATGAGCTCCGGTATCATGGATCACGAGCAAATCTCCAATCTCCGTCACTGGTAATTCACGTTGTTTAGCAAATTTATCGTTATTTTCACAGAGACTTCCCACGACATCGACCACTTCAGTCGGTCCATCTGGACGATCCATATTGGTAATATGGTGATAGGCTCCGTACATAGCTGGTCTAAGAAGATTGACAGCTGAAGCATCAACGCCAACATAGGTCCGATATGTCTTCTTTTTATGGGTCACAGTCGTCACTAAAAGACCGTGTGAAGCTAGCATAAAGCGACCAAGCTCGGTATAGATTTTCACATGACCAAGTCCTGCCGGTTTGAGAATCTCATCAAAAACGCGGTGCACGCCTTCCCCAATAATGGCAATATCATTTGGTTCTTGCTCTGGCTTGTAATTGACTCCAACTCCACCAGAGAGGTTGATGAAGCCCAAATGGACACCTGTTTTCTCGACAACTTCCACTGCCAATTCAAAAAGTTGACGCGCTAGCTCTGGATAGTAATCGTTGGATACAGTATTAGAAGCTAATAATGCGTGAATGCCAAACTCTTCCACACCTAGTTCTTTCAACTCGATAAAGGCTTGGATCAATTGCTCCTTGGTCATTCCAAACTTGGCTTCTTCCGGATTGTCCATAATATCGGTTCCCAGTTCAAAGACTCCACCTGGATTATAGCGACATGAAATGACCTTGGGAATGCTGGTCACAGACTTCAAGAAAGCAATGTCTTCATAGGCATCCAGATTGATAGTTGCCCCTAATTCACGAGCATAGATGAACTCTTCCGCTGGCGTGTTGTTAGAAGAAAACATGATCTCTTTTCCACTAAAGCCCAGTTTATCCGCCATTAACAATTCGACATAGCTGGCAGTGTCGACACCACAGCCCTCTTCTTGCAAAATTTTTAGGATCGATGGGTTAGGAGTCGCCTTGATGGCAAAGTATTCTTTAAAACCTTCATTCCAAGCAAAAGCTTGATGGAGAGCACGAGCCGTTTCACGAATTCCTGCTTCATCATAGAGATGGAAAGGGGTAGGAAATTCTTGGGTCAGACTTTCTAATTGTTCACGGGTTACAAAAGGTGTTTTCATAATCGCTCATTTCTATTCTTTAGTCACTATTAGTATAGCACAAGTCGGAAGACAAAAAAAGCTGAGGCAACTGCCCCAGCTCAATCTCTCTTTGATTAGTCGTTTCTTCCGAAGATACGAAGAAGGCTGATAAAGAGGTTGATAAAGTCAAGATAAAGTTCCAAAGCCATTGCTACTGCCCAACCTGTAGCAGGTTGACCATTTGTTTGATCATAGACATAGCGAATCTTTTGGTTATCCCAAGCTGTCAATCCTGCAAAGAGGAAGACAGAGATAATACTCAAGATATAGTCCATTCCAGAACTTCTCAAGAACATGTTCACAACAGAAGCGATGATCACACCGATCAAGACTCCCATCAAGGCACGTCCCATTCCAGAAAGGTCTTTTTTCACGACGCGTCCGATAGCTCCCATGACAATAAACATCAAGGCACTGACCAAGAAAGCCTTATAGACAGTTGCTTGCATGTAGCGAGCAATGATAAAGCTCAAGGTAAAGCCATTCAAAGCTGAGTAGATCAAGAAGATCGGAAGAGCAGACGGGCTATTTTTAACAGCCTTCCCACTTGCAACAAAGACCAAGATCAATTCTACAACCACTGCTGCGTAGTAAACCATTGGTGCGGTTGTCAAGATTTGTACGAAGAAGTCTTGAAAGACTGTCATCATCAGGCCAGACACAAGGGCTGAAATCCCCACACCGATCCCAACTAATGAGTAGATTTTGTTATAAAAAGCATTCAATCCACTTTGTTCTTGGATTACTGAATCATTATACATATTAACAAGTTCCTTTCAAATTTGTTTACTACGATTTTAACATTTTTCGATGAAAAAATCTCTTTTTAGCCATCTTTTTACGCCAAGGTTCTGAAGCTTCCTTAACAGCCCAGTATTTATCCACCATCGTCACCACGAAGGATTCTTTGTAGCGAGGCGGGGCAAGGGTAGCACCCCACATATGTTTAATAATGATGTCTTCTTCCTTGGCATTGAGATCTGTGATCTTTCGTGCATTTCTCACGGCAATGCGGGGATGGATCCAGGCGTGACTTTTCGTAAACTTGGTCTCGCGCCAATCATAGTAAAAGAGGTCATGCAAGAGGCCACCCCGAGCCGTACTTTTAGCATCCCAACCAAATTTTTTAGCCAGTTTATAACTGGTATAGCTAACATGAATGGAATGCTCCAAACGATTGGAATGAATATGGTGGGGAATGTCAGCTAATTTTTGAACCTTAGGATGCTGGATCAGATGGCCTACATAGGTCATGTATTCTTTGTCACGATGATATTGCATAAGATAACCACCTTTCGTTGATAAGCTCTCCCAATAAGATCTCCATCAACTTCTTCTTACAGGTTAAGTATACTTCTTTTTCTCAAAATTTCCTTAAAGAAAACATCAAAATTCCTGCTGCCACTGCAACATTCAAACTCTCGGCCCGACCTGGCATAGGAATATGAACCAGCTGGTCTGCTTGTGCCGCCATTTCCTGGCTGATGCCATTTCCTTCATTGCCCATAACCAGAATAAACTGATCGGTCTGAGGAAGCTGACGGTAGTCAATGGAAGCTTCTGAAAGCGTCGTTGCGAGAACTGCTAGATGAGATTTCGCAGCTCGTTCCAATAGTTCTTCTCGATCCAGTTTCCAGATAGGAATATGGAAATGACTGCCCTGCATGGATCGAAGGGTCTTGAGACTGTATAGATCAGCGGAGGCTTTCGATAGCATGACACCATCAAAGCCTGCTGCATCTGCTGTTCGAATCATAGTCCCAACATTGCCAGGATCCTGTACATCCTCCAAATAGAGGAAGCGCCCTTGTAGCTGATCCGGAAGCTCTGGCTGCTCTAGAAGAATCTCTGCGACAATTCCTTGCGGAGTCTTCGAATCTGCCAGGAGACTTAAAATCTCCGGAGTCACGACGGTGACTTTTGGGATGTCCTCTACCCGGTCTAAATAGGCTTCTAAAACAAAGACCTGCCGAATCTTCGCATGATTTTCTACTGCCTCTTCAAACAGATGCCAACCTTCAATGAGATAAGAATCTATCCGGTATTTTTTTTGATGTAATTTTTTAGCATTTTTGATTACATTATTGGATTTAGACGTTATAATATTCATAGAACTATTATAGCACAAAGAAAAAGAAGAAATCATGCCTCAGATAGATTTCTTCGAGTCAAGGAGGTTGCACATGCAAAAGGTAAAAATGATTGCCCAAGGACGGGTTCAAGGGGTTGGCTTTCGCTGGGGAGTCTACAGTCTTGCTTTAGAGATCGGTGGGATCACTGGCCGTGTCTGGAATAATGACGACGGAACAGTTGGCATTCTGGCACAGGCAGAGTCTAGTAGCCAAATGGCCAAATTCATTCAAGAAATTCGCAAAGGTCCTACACCTTTTGCACATGTAACTTATTTAGATGTTACGCTCGCAAACTTTGAAAACTATACAGACTTTAAAATTGCAAATTAAGACTAGAGAACTATTGTGTATTTTAAAAAAAAACAGTAGAATAGAAAGGTAACATTTTAAAAAAGAAGGAACTATTTGTGAAAAAAAATAAACTTGCATTACTTGCATCGATGGGACTAGCTTCGCTTGTCTTCTTATCAGGATGCGTGAGTGTCGATCGGAAAACTGGAAATCCGACTGGATTGATCTGGAATCTTCTTGGCCGTCCAATGGGCGAAGCCATCAAATTCTTTGCCAACAACCTTGGCTTGGGCTTTGGGATCGGGATTATTATCGTCACCTTGATCGTGCGGTTGATCATCTTGCCACTTGGTTTGTACCAATCATGGAAGGCAACCTACCAATCTGAAAAGATGAACTACTTAAAACCTATCCTTGGGCCAATCCAAGAGCGCATGAAGAACGCTAGCACACAAGAAGAAAAGCTATTGGCGCAACAGGAATTAATGGCTGCTCAACGTGAAAATGGAGTTAGCATGTTTGGTGGAGTTGGGTGTTTGCCACTCTTGATCCAAATGCCATTCTTCTCAGCTCTCTTCTTTGCAGCTCAACACACCAAAGGGGTAGCAGATAGTAGCTTCCTTGGCATTGCTCTCGGCAAACCAAGCTTGCTCTTGACAGCAATCGTAGCAGTTCTTTACTATATCCAAAGTATGCTCTCTCTTCATGGAATTGAAGATGAAACCCAAAAGGAAAGCATGCGCAAAGCATCACTGATGAGTCCGATCATGATCGGTGTCTTCTCATTGATCTCTTCAGCCGGAGTGACTCTTTACTGGGTAGTCGGTGGGGTGATCCAAATTATCCAACAATTTGTCATCAACTACTTGATTCGTCCAAATCTTCGCAAGCGCGTCGCTGAGGAATACAAAAACAATCCTCCAAAAGCGACTAGTCACCGCGTGAAAAAAGATGTCACACCTACTGCAACGACACAAATCCAACACAAACCAAAAAACAACCGCAATGCAGGAAAACAACGCAATAGAAAGTAGTACAAACTACTAATTCTAGCGGTATACAGTAGCACTTGAACCCAAGGTTCAAGTGCTTTTTTTGATATCGTTCAGTCAGCAAAGAATTTTCACTCTCACAAAAAGATTAAGAGCACAAAAAACAAGCCCTCTTGGAGGGCTTGCGTTTTATAGTTACGCTGTTTTTTCTACGTTCAAAATTTTCACTTGGTAGCTTCCAGCTGGTGTCTCAACAGTGACAACGTCACCTGTCTTCTTACCAATCAAAGCGTGACCGATTGGGCTTTCGTTAGAAATCTTTCCTGCAAAGGCATCTGCCCCTGCTGAACCAACGATGCTGTATACTTCTTCATCTGTTTCGCCAACTTCTTGAACTGTAACGGTTTTTCCGATCGCTACTTCGTCTACTGCAACAGCGTCACTATCGACGATTTCTGCATAACGGATTTTTGTTTCCAAGCTAGAGATTTGACCTTCCACAAAAGCTTGTTCATCTTTTGCCGCTTCATACTCAGAGTTTTCTGAGAGGTCACCATATGAACGAGCGATCTTAATCCGTTCCACCACTTCAGGTCGACGGACCAATTTCAATTCTTCTAATTCTTGTTCCAATTTTTCTTTTTCTGCTAGGGTCATTGGGTATGTTTTTTCTGCCATTATTCTTCTCTTTCTATTATTTGAATGAAAAAGCTGTGGACGCGCCACATGCTTTTTCTAGTTTGAACTTGCTTGTGTCAATTTACTATTGACGTGTTCTTCAACATTTTTATTGTGTTCTTCGTATGTCTTAGCGAAGAAAACTTCACCATTTTCGACATTTGCGACAAAATACAAGTAATCGGTCTTACTTGGGTTCACCGCCGCTTCGATCGCTGATACTCCAGGGTTATCCACTGGGCCAGGCATCAAGCCGGTATTCTTATAAATATTATAAGGTGAATCCAGCTCTGTATTGATCGTTGCATCTTCTTTTAAGGTCGTCTTTTGACCAAGTTTCCCTTCTGCATAAAGAATTGCAATATTACTTTGCAAAGGCATGTCTTGGTTCAAACGGTTATAGAAGACACTCGCGATATCTTTGCGGTCCTGATCCGTCGCCCCTTCTTTTTCAACCAAGGAAGCAAGAGTCAATACTTCGTTTACATTGATGTTCTTGCTCTCAAGTGTTTCATAGTATGGGCTTAAGTTTTGATCCATTGCCGCAAGCATCTGATCGATCATTTCTTTCACTGTGGTATCTTTGCCATAGTTATAAGTTGCTGGGAAGAGATAACCTTCTAAACGGTAGCGAACACCAGAATCCTTACTTGGCAGATTCGCCAAGAGTTTCGGATATTTGGCCACCATCTTCTCAATAAAGGCATCGTCTTGGACAGCCTTCAAGAAATCTTCTTTCTTGAATGGAGTCTTGCCGGCCTTCTTAGTGGAGACATCGGTGGTGATAGCCGTCGCAATCTGATCGATCGTATAACCTTCTGGAATCGTGACCTTTCCAAGAACTGGAGCCTGAGGAGTTTTGGTTCCCTCTTCTTGCAGTTTTTGGATGATGGTTTCTAGATCCATGCTCTTTTGCAAATTGAAATAACCAGATTTGAAATTGCTATAGTTCTTGAACTTGGTATAGTAGTTAAAGAACTGACCATTTTTCACGAGTCCTTTTTTCTCAAGGATCGCGCCAATCTCACGATTACTTGAACCTGCTGGAATCTCAACCGTTACGAATTCTGTTGCATTTTTATCCATCGGCTTGACAGCTGAATGGATATAGGTCACAGCAAAGATCCCTGTAGCCACGATCACAATCAGCAAAAGGCTGACCACTGTCCGCACAATTCGTTTAGCGATTTTATTTTGTTTCTTTTGTTTTTGTTGGCGCTGGTTACGAGAAGAGCGCGATAAGCTTTCCTCTACCGGTTCCTGACTTGGTTCTTTTTTAGCAGGCTTTGTACGCTCACTCTTTTCTTCCACAGCAGGAGTCGCCTTTACCGGCTCCACTGGTTCTTCTTTGGGAGCCAACGCAGATTCTTCTACTTTTGGAGGTAGTGTTGCTTCTTCCTCCTCTTTCAGTGAAGAAGGGGTTTCAATACTTCGATCAGGTAGATCATACTCTTTTTCGATTTTTAGAAGTTGCTCATTGGCCTCTTCTAAGTCTCTGAGGATCTGCTCTTTGAAGCTTAATAACTTCTCACTGTCTTGTGATTTATCAGTCAAATAATTGACCTCCCTCATCATAATCCTTAATATTATATCTTAAAAGATTTAGAAAAGCAATACAAATCGCTCTTCTTCTTCAAAATACCTATTTAATCAAGTTTTTCATTTTCCCAGACCAGATTGTACCAAACTTCACCCGCATATTGGGATTCTGAGAGACCCTCATTGGTAAATCCTTGCTTTTCATAATAAGGAATCAAATAATCATGACAGGTCAAATTGATCCCTTGGCGATTATCTTTCAACGCAATCTCTTTCATCGCTTCAAGCAAAAGGGTTCCCACTCCAAGTCCTTGAGCTTCTTTAGCAATGGATAGACTCGTAATGGAAATAAAGCCCTGTTCTAACTGACTTAGATCTTCAACCTCTGAAAAAGAGGAATCGATCAAATAGCGCTCCAGTCTAACAGGTCCTTCTAAATAGCCTAAAATCTGACCTTGGCACTCTGCTACAAGAAATGTCGTTTGAATCTTTTCGATGTGATCTTTTAAAATCTCACGCGCAATCGCTTCTTCTTCTGAGAAATTCTCAAGCTCAATGCGCTCGATGGCATCCAAATCCTGCAGCTCTGCCTGTCTAATGTGAATCTTTTCTTTCATCATTTACCCCTTCTATCGTTCCCAAACCATACGGACACCTCGATCAGACTCAGCTTCATCTCGAAATCCTTGCTGGGAAAAATAAGATAGTAAGTCTTCTGGGCAATCGATCCAAATGGCTTCCTTTTCCTTTTGAACAGCTAGATCCTTTAAAGCAGCGATCAAAATAGAACCATAGCCTTGACCTTGAAAGGCTGGTCTCACTGCTAATCGAAATACGATTAGGTTTCCTTTTAAAGGCTGGTCTTCTGTCGCCAACAAGTAAGCCACAGCATCCCCCGCCTGCTCTGCAAGCAAAGAAATGGTTTCCTTCGAATCTAGCGCTTCCTCAAGAGTGGCCTTGTGCTTCTTTCCTTCATTGTCATGAAGTTCATCTTCTAGCAATAACAGCTGTTCTTGATCAGCTGGGGTGATTGATCGAATCATCATCCTGCTCTCCTCATTTCATGATTCTTCAGCGGACAGATAAATTTGAGTCTGGAACCAATCGATTCCAGACTCAATCATCTCTTATTGTACACTATGTGTCAAACTAGATAATAAACGCTCAAATGAGTATTCATAGGTTTGAATATCTCCTGCTCCCATAAAGACATAGACTGCATTGTCATGGTCAAGAAGAGGAGAAACATTCTCAGCTGTAATAATCGCTGAACGTTTGACAATTTTTGCTTCCAAATCTTCAACTTTCACATCGCCGTGATCGACTTCCCGCGCAGAACCATAGATCTGTGCCAAGTAAACAGCATCTGCTTGATTCAAAGCTTCAGCAAATTCATCTAACAAGGCAATCGTCCGTGTAAAGGTATGTGGTTGGAAAATGGCCACAATCTCTTTACTTGGGTATTTTTGACGGGCTGCATCCAAGGTTGCAATAATTTCCGTTGGATGGTGCGCAAAGTCATCGATGATCACTGTTCCATTGACTACTTTTTCAGTGAAGCGACGTTTCACTCCAGCAAAGGTCTTCAAATGCTCGCGGACTAAATCTAAGTCAAATCCTGCAATGTAAAGCAAACCAATGACTGCTGTGGCATTCATGATGTTGTGGCGACCAAAAGTTGGGATATGGAATTGCCCCAAATCTTCTCCACGGAAATGAACGTTGAAGGTTGAACCAGTCGTTGAGCGAAGCAGGTTGCTTGCCACAAAATCATTCGTCTCCTTATCAAAACCATAGTAATAAATTGGTGCTGATGAGGTAATCCGACGCAATTCTTTGTCTTCTCCGTAGATGAAGAGGCCTTTGCTGATTTGTTTGGCATAATCGTTAAAGGCATTAAAGACATCTTCTAAGCTCGTGAAATAGTCTGGATGGTCGAAGTCAATATTGGTGATGATGCTGTATTCAGGATGGTAAGGCATAAAGTGGCGTTCATACTCATCTGATTCAAAGACAAAGTATTTGGCTGCTGCAGAGCCACGACCTGTCCCGTCACCAATCAAATAACTGGTATCAGTGATATTTGATAAGACATGCGAAAGCATCCCTGTTGTTGAGGTTTTTCCGTGTGCTCCAGCAACTCCCATACTGACGAAGTCACGCATAAATTCACCAAGGAATTCATGGTAACGTTTATAGGTTAAACCATGCTCATCTGCATAAGCGATTTCCACATTGTTATCTGGACGGAAAGCATTCCCGGCAATGAGGATCTTGTCGCCTTCCAAATTTTTCACATCAAATGGATAAATTTGAATTCCTGCTTGTTCCAAGCCACGTTGCGTAAAGTAATACTTTTCAACATCTGACCCTTGAACCGTATGTCCCATTTGGTGAAGCATGAGGGCTAAAGCACTCATCCCTGCTCCTTTAATTCCAATAAAATGGTATGTGTTAGACATATTTTCTCCTTATTCTTGATCTAGATGGGTTAAATCCAATTCTTGTTTGATTGGCTGTGGTTTCAACTTGTGTTGATCTTTATTGTATATTTGGCTAGTCTTTAAGAAATCATAATTGTTTTTCTTTTCAGTCGGTTCTGCCACTTCTGGTTCTCCTGCAGATTCGAACTCTGCAAGGATCAACTGATCTTGTCGCAATCGTTTGCTATATTTCAATAATTCGCCTGGGTTTTCCTTTTGGAAGGGAGCCGTTGGCTGACCAGGTTTTCGTTCAGAAATAAATGGTTTTTTCCGTTTACTTGTAGTAGCTGCTGGATCCGTTGTCAGATAGGGAGCTGTGCGTTTCTTTTTCAGATCTTCACGAGCGCGCTCTCTCGCTTCCTCTGCATAACGATTGGCTGGGCTTTTTTTATCAATCGGCTCTTTAAAATCAGGTTTTCTTACTGGCCGTCTTTTCGGTAGGGGCTCTTCTAATGGTTGGTGGTAAGGATGCTTAGGTTTGGTATTTTCAGCAATCGGTTGCCATTCCAAATAATTTTTATCCACATAGTCGCCTGTAATGTTACTAATCAAGTCTGTTTCATCATACAGGTTCATGTGGGGCATCTCTGTTAACATCAACTCATTATCCCCTACTTGAGGAAAATATTTTTCTGTCATGCTTTCTTCCTTTCGACACTCCATTAATTATAAACTATTCACAGAATTTTTCAAGCTATTCTGACTGAATTCCAAGAATCTCACGAATTTCCTCAACCGATAAACTAGATCGTGTTTCCGTTCCGTCTAAAATCGTTGAGACCAAGTGTCTTTTGGAAGCTTGTAGTTCTTGGATTTTTTCTTCGATCGTACCACGAGTAATCATGCGGTAAACTTCAACATTTTGTTCCTGTCCCATTCGATGGGCACGTCCAATAGCCTGGTCTTCCACTGCAGGATTCCACCACAAATCGACTAAGATGACCGTATCGGCACCAGTGAGGTTCAATCCAACCCCTCCAGCCTTCAGAGAAATGAGAAAAGCATGGCGCTCACCTGCATTAAAAGCATTGGTCATTTCTTGACGATCTTTAGCGGGAGTGGATCCCGTGATTTTAAAGGAGGTCATGCCAAGCTGGTCAATCTCCTGCTCTAGGATATCCAGCATGCCTCTAAATTGAGAGAAGATCAAAACCCGGTGTTCGCCATCCTTGATTTGACCCAAAAGATCTCGAAGGCTCTCCAATTTCCCACTATCTCCCTGATAGTCTTCCATAAAGAGGGCGGGGGTATCACAGATTTGGCGAAGGCGCATGAGACCCGAGAGAATTTCCACCTTACTCCGATTTAGTTCTTCCTCGCTAGAGCTTCGAACCCGATCTTGAATTTGTTTTAATTGAGCCAAATAGATCGTTTTTTGGCTTTCATCCAACTCATTGTGGTAGGTTGTTTCAATCAAGTCCGGTAATTCTTGGAGCACTTCATCTTTTTTCCGTCTCATGACAAAAGGTTTGACAAATCGTGCAATGGTCTCAGGACTCAATTTTTGAAATTCTCTTTTAGCTGGGAAGAGCCCTGGAAGGACAATTTGGAAAATGGACCAGAGTTCACCCACATGATTTTCAATCGGTGTCCCAGATAGGGCAAACACATGCGGAACCTCAAAGCCACGTAAGTGTTGGGCAATCTTGGTTTGGGCATTTTTCATGACCTGGGCTTCATCTAGAATCAAGTACTCATACTGATTCTTCTGGTATTCCTCCACATCTTGACGAAAAGACGCGTAACTAGTGATAACTACCTGTGGATTGGTTGCGATGAGTTCATCTCGGTGCTGCTTGAGACCATAGACGACTGCCACTTCCATCTGAGGAGCGAATTTTGAAAATTCTTGTTTCCAATTGTAGATGAGACTAGATGGAGCTAGAATCAAGATTTTAGTTTCTTTTTTTGCGACACTGGTCAAGAAGGAAATAGTCTGCAGGGTTTTCCCAAGCCCCATATCATCCGCTAAAATACCACCAAAACCATAATGATTTAACATGGAGAACCATTTAACCCCTGTTTCTTGGTAATCCCTTAGGGTCGCTTGGATTGTCATCTGAGGGAGTTGGAAGTCTTCTGGATGAGTCAAATCATGAGCTAAATTTCGAAAGTCTTCTGAAAAATGAACATTGTCTTGATCTGCCAACAAATCAGATAGCTGATAAGCGGCAATCCGGCGGGCTTGTAGTTTCCCACCCTTGCTCATTTTCGCCCGCAGATCTGCTAAGGCTCGACTGATCTTCTTGGTTTCTTCATCAAAGACAAGAACTTTCCCTGTATGGCTGACAAAATAGTCTTTTTGCCCTACTAGAGCTTTGAGGACCTGGTCCACTTCGGCTGGATCCACACTTTCAAAGTCAAAACCGATCTCCAGTAGACTGCCATTGGTTTTAACATCAATTTTTGGACGCTCCACTTGATAAAGATCTAAAAGGCTATCAGAGAGGGTAACCTCTCCTAAGGCTTCAAAAGTCGGGATCTGTTGGTGAAAGAATGGATAGATTTGCTCACTTGATAAAGGACTTCTTTGGGAAGAAAAATCATCCGTAAAACCTGCTGCTAGCATGGTTGAAAAGACTTCTTGCTCCTTATCGAAATCACTAGAATAAGGAAGATTGAGAAGTTCCTCACGCGTGGTCACCACACGATCCTGGTATTGAAAGACAACATCCAGTAATACAGTCTGATCCTGTGCTAGATCAAAATGAAATTCCGGAGTGAAATCGTGGATTAAAAAGCTGGTCGGGGCTGTTATTTGTCCCAGTTTTTTGAACTCTTTTAAACTATAGGAAAGCTTTGTTTGGTCCGTTGGATCAAAATGCAGTCGTTTTTTGCGATCCTGATCCATTGGAAGATCTTGGATGGCCTTCCATAGGGTTCGCTGTTGGGGCGTCAGGTGATAGAAGACACCATTTCGAAACAGGTAAACAGCAGACTCGACAACCTTCACTTGTGGCTCCGTAATGATCAATTCGTAAAAATCACCATGGTCTTCCACCTGAAAATGAAAGAGATCTTCCTCCCCATGGACATCCTGAAAATAGACTTCAGAAAAATCATACAAGCTATATTGCAAGAGGAAGGAATCCAAATTCATTAGTAATTCTACAGCTTCTTCAAAGAGAGTCGGTGGAAAATAAAGATGGCGCCCAGCATTGGGAAAGAAATCTTGCTCTTTTGATCCACTATCTGTGACCAAGCCTTGTAGGAAATTGATCACATCCTGACTAGGTCCATCAAATTCTAAGTAAGAAATAGGTTCATAGTAACTTTTGCCAATTGCAAAGTGGCCTTCTTTCTGAAGGGTCTGCAAAAAAGCTAGCACATCTCTGATCACATAAGAACGCTCGTCTGGCAAGCGACGAATGCGAAGGGTCCACAAGAATTGACCAGAGTATTCATCCTCCTGCCCAACTGCCGATAAGACATAGCGTGTTTCTTTTTTTTCGATTTTTGGAAGGACCTGGTCTAAAAACAAACTTCCAAAAGAAACCTTCTCCTGCGTTTCTTCAGTCGCCGTGGCGTCTTCTTCAAGACTTGCAAGAGCTGCTTTCCCACTGTCATCATTCTTCAAGAAAGCTTCTACAGCTGCCAGATGCGTACAGAATTTTTTCTTTTGAAAGAAAGCACAGCTACAAAAAACAGCATCGTCGTCTAAACTGTACCGCAAGCTTTCTTCTTCCACCCGAAAATACAGGTATTTTTCTTTTACTTCCTGAAGGGAAACTTTCCCAGCTTCATAGAGAAGGCTCCCTTGTGAACGAACCTTCCCAGGAATTAATTTTGCCATGTTTACCACCTTAGATTAATCCCTTTATTATACCATATTTCAAAGTATAGTTAAAATTTATTCGATCAGACTTATTAAAATAGACGTTTTCGGGTTATCTACTATTCCATTATCCCCACTTAAACAGTCTTTAAAGTTCATAAAAAATGCCCCTCAAGGGGGCAATCCATTCACGAGTTCAGCAGGTAAGATCTAGCAAGCCTCACACGGTGCTTTTTTCTCTTCAAAAGCGGTAGACCACCGCGCACCAATGGGTGCTCGACCGCCTACCACTTAATTAGATTATAACATAACTTAACTGCTTTTTTATACTCTACGTCTATAGATTTTCCATTAGTCATTCACTTGATCTTGAGAATTGCTTTTTATTAAGGCGTTTCCAATCATCATGTACAATATTCCCAAGCACAAAAATTTGGCAAAAGACCAGAATATCCCAAAAACAGCTAACCCTTTCACCAATAGAGAGTAATAACTTTCTTTGACAATCTCTCCATAAAATGTCATCGATGATGTCATGATCACCCATTCCCAAATGATTAGAATGAGTGAGGCACCATAAAGGATAGCCATCCCCCAAAAAATCAAAGAATTCTTTAAAAATTTTCTCACGACACGTACAAGTGCCCATAAGCATAACAAAGAAACAAACAAAAGTAATTCTGTACTTGACATCATTTCACTCCTTTTTCAACCCATTTAAAGACATTAGACTTTTTCTTCTACTTAGTTAGTCTTTCAGATGTTCATATAAAAAAGGACCCTTCTTGTCTCTTGCAGTTGACAAAGAGTCCTTTTTACTTATTTTTCAATCATGCTCGAACTTTATCGAACCTTGACTATCCCATTTTCTTCTATCGTTTTTTTCGTTTTATTATAGTCAGTTAAGTCCTTTAATTTTTTATTGGACATAAAAACTTTGTTCCAAGTTTTTATGTCCAATTTTGAAAAATCTGTCACTATATGGATCTGCAAATGGCCTGATTTAGATTTTTCAACAGAATAGTCCATTCCCTTGATATGACCATAATTTTCAAGCAAACTATCCTTGGCTGAGTTAAATGCTAATGAATCAGAAGCATCAATATCGGGCAGTTCTTTCCAGAGCTCCGTCTTAAGAATCTCATTGTTTTTTACAGTTAGAATAGTCGTCTCATCACCATTTCCATAAGACCCCTGATATTTTTCTTGACGCGTCGACTGACAAGCTGTTAAGAAAATGATGATTAGGCTAGTAACAAAAAAAATTATAAAAAACAGTTATTTTCCGCATATTCCCTACTTCCGTTTTCGCGCGATCAAATGGATCGGAGTGCCTTCAAAGACAAAGGCTTTTCGAATCTGGTTTTCCAAGAAACGAAGATAAGAGAAGTGCATCAGCTCTTCTTCATTGACAAAAACCACAAAGGTTGGTGGTTTAGTTGCCACTTGTGTCGCATAGAAGATCTTGAGGCGTTTTCCTTTATCTGTCGGCGTTGGATTGATAGCAATCGCATCCATAATCACATCGTTCAAGACAGCTGAAGGAATCCGCGTATTTTGACTCTCGCTAATCTGCTTGATCATCTCTGGCAACTTGTGCAAACGTTGTTTGGTCAGGGCAGAGACAAAGACAATTGGTGCATAAGAAAGGTATTGGAATTGATCGCGAATGTCATCTTCCCACTGCTTCATGGTATGGTTGTCTTTTTCAATGGTATCCCATTTGTTGACAACAATGATCATACCTTTACCAGCTTCATGAGCAAAGCCAGCGATCCGCTTATCATACTCCCGAATTCCTTCTTCGGCATTAATGACCATCAAAACCACATCTGAACGGTCGATGGCACGCATGGCACGCATAACAGAATATTTCTCAGTGTTTTCATAGATTTTACCAGACTTGCGCATACCAGCTGTATCGATCATGGTAAATTCTTGGCCATCTGCATCGGTAAAATGGGTATCGATGGCATCCCGTGTGGTTCCAGCAACAGGGCTTGCGATGACCCGGTCTTCTCCTAGGATCGCATTGATCAAGCTTGATTTCCCAACATTTGGGCGACCAATCAAGCTAAATTTGATGATATCTGGATTTTCTTCTTCTGTTTCATTCGGAAGATTTTCAATAATGGCATCAAGCACATCCCCAGTTCCGATCCCGTGGACAGAGGATACCGGTAGTGGCTCACCCAGTCCTAAGGCATAAAAGTCATAGATATCATTGCGCATCTCTGGGTTATCCACCTTGTTGACTGCAAGAATGACCGGTTTATGGGTCTTATACAAGATACGAGTGACATATTCATCCGCATCCGTGATCCCTTCTTTTCCAGAAACAACAAAGACGATCACATCTGCTTCGTCCATGGCAATTTCTGCCTGATGTTTGATTTGCTCCATAAATGGGGCATCTACGTCATCAATCCCCCCTGTATCAATGATACTAAATTTTCGATTCAACCACTCAGCTGTTGCATAAATGCGGTCACGAGTGACTCCTTCTACATCCTCAACGATGGAAATCCGCTCACCGGCAATCCGGTTAAAGAGTGTAGATTTTCCGACATTGGGACGGCCTACAATCGCAATAGTTGGTAGGGCCATGATTTCCTCTTTTCTAATGAAAGGCGAGATTTCAGTTCAAGAACGCCTCTCTTCATTTCATAATAGTTTGTGTTTTTCTAGTAGTTTTTTGGTCTCTTCTTGTTCAGGTTGACCAAATTGAGCTGCAAGGCGCTCGCTCCAGCTGTCCGTTACACGCGCTCCAGCATAATCTGCCTGAACCTTGTCATAGGCAGTCACAACTGATAGGTCTTGTTCTTGGTATTCTTCTTCAAAAGCAACCTGCTCCAATGGTAAGCGTGGTTTCACTGCATGTTGCTGGTTGGGCACTCCGAGAGCAATCCCAAAAACAGGGTAGGTATAGTCTGGCAGACGGAAGAGTGCTGCGACTTCTTCTGAACAGTAGCGCAACATGCCGATAATCACTCCACCATAGCCGAGACTTTCAGCTGCCAATAGCGTATTTTGAGCTGCTAGAGCCGCATCCACTGAGGTGATCAGTAAGTTGTCCACCCCTTCAGGATGGAAGTCCTGCTCATGGAGTTTGACAGCTTTTTCAGCGCGGTTTAAATCCCCAACAAAGAGAAGAAAGACGTCTGATTGGCGAATCGCTTCTTGAGGAAGCAAGTCGTAAAGAGCTTCTTTCTTTTCCTTGCTTTTGACCACAATCACAGAATAAGACTGAAAGTTTTTCCAACTTGATGCCATCTGCCCAGCTGATAAGATTTCCTTGAGGTCAGCTTCTTTGATGGCTTCTTCCTTAAAACGGCGAACAGAAAAATGAGATTTCATTAAACGGATGGTTTCATTCATCGGCGATTCACTCCTTCCAAATGGATTTCCTTGGCTAAAAATTTCACGCGCTCCATAACACGTTTGGCCTGCCAGCTTTCATCTCCATTGCGCGAAACCGCAAAATGACGCTCCAACTCTTCAAAATTAAAGTTAGAAGTAAAGAAGGTTGGGAGATTTTCCTGCATCCGGTGTTGCAGAATCACCTGTAAAATTTCATCTCGCACCCAGGCTGACATCTGTTCCGCACCGATATCATCAAGAATTAAAATTTCGGCTTTTTTCACCTGATCGACGGTTTCTTTGACCAAGCCCGAACTGATGGCATTTTTGACATCGATAGCAAAACTTGGGAAATGAAGTAGGGTAGTTGAGGCCTGGCGCTTTTCGGATAAATCATGAGCCAAAGCTGCCATCATGTAGCTCTTTCCTACTCCGAAATCACCATAGAGGTAAATTCCCTTTTGATACTCGGGATAGTTGGCTACAAAATTAGCTAATTCCTCAAAGGCCACAAATCGTCCCTTATCATCGAGCTCTACCTTGGCTAGACTCGCTTCTTTCAAAGTTGAAGGGAGATTGATCAAGTTGAGACGTTGGTTGATCGCAGCACGTTTTTGGGCTTCGATTAACTCTGGTGTCTCCTCATAAGCGACATCCGCATATCCTTCATTCATGGTGAGGATGGGCTTATAACCTTTGGCAATATAATCCGGATCTCCCAATAAGAAACGGTTGCGCTCACTAATGTATTGATTAAATTTTGAAATACTACGACGAATTTCTTGCTCAGACAAAGACTGGTCTTTGATAAAGGCAGCGACTTCTTGGTCTGCCAAGATCTGTGCGACCAAATCCTCATAGTTAAATTGACGCGCACGATTCATGTGAGACATGGTTTGACCTACACTTTCCATCTACTCACCTCCTTGATTCAGTTTTTCTAACAGGCGTTGTTTCTCTTTAGCGAGATCCACCTTTTCTTCTTGACTGGTTTGATTTTGATAATGTGGTTGACTCCACTTGGGAACATTGTTTTGCTTGCCCTTGGCTGATGTAGGACTCGTCCCCTTGTTTCCTTGAACCTTAGCCTGTTTCTGGCGTTCTCGAACTTTTAAAATCGCCAGTTCCGCACTGTTGACTCCTTGATAAGAAAAATCATTTCCTACCTTCAAAGCATATTTTTCATTCAGATTAGCAGACTGGGTCTTGTTAAAGGTCAACAATAAGATAATATTGATCACCTCATCTAGTAATCCTAGATCAGCTAACTTAGATAGAGTCTTGCGTTCGCTCTGCGTAATGGTCGCATTGCGCGCCTTTTTAATCTCCGCTAAAAATTGTAAGCTGGATTTTGCCTTAGCTTCTCTCAGAATAGTTTCTTCCTGACGGCTATAAGACACGCGGGGTTGCTCTTGGCTAGCCTGAGCCAATTTTTGCTTCATTCTCTTCGGAGAAATGGTCCGTTCTACAGCTGTTTCTTTTGCTAGGAGATAGGTTTCATACCAGGTCCATTGCTGCTCTTCTGCGATGGCAAAGAGGGCCAGAGTCGCTTCTCCTTCATCCGCAAAACGAAGTCCATCACGCCCCATCATCCGTTTAAACATTTCCATATCAAACTGCTGTTTTTTACTGGCAACAACAGTCACCTCACCAGCATCTAGTCCAAATACTTGAGAGAAGGACACTTGCCGTCTAGTTCCTAAGGAGCGTGCTGGAAGCAGATCCTCCACTGCCTTTTCCCCAATCTTTTTTTCCAGTAAGCGTTTAAAAACAGCATTTGAAAAAAATTGTTCTGCCTCAAGAGGGGCATGTAATTGAATGGTGATCCCAACTTCTTCCTCATAGAGATCGATCAAACCCATGGCAATTAAACGATCAAAGGCAAGTAGCAACTGTGGAAATCCTATATTCAAATGATTGAGGATTTGCGCCAGTAAATATTGTTTTTCACCCTGATCATAAGAGGCGAGTAGATACCGATAAACCGCTACCGTTTCCGTCTCCAAAATAGGCAGGTAATACTGCTCCAATGCAGCCCCTGCCGGTGGAAGAAGATTATTTTTTAAAAATACGAATGGCGTATTGGGCTTCATCTATTTTTCCTTTTTCTTCTTGGTTCCCTTCGTGATTTGTTTCAAGAGGGTCTCTAATTCACCGACATCCTTGAAACTCCGGTAAACACTAGCAAAACGGACATAGGTGATCTCATCCAAATCCGCTAACTCATCCATGACCAAAGAACCAATATACTCACTGTTGATTTCATTATCACTTTGGCTGCGAACCTTTTGTTCAATCCGGTTTACAATTTCTTCGATTTCATCACTAGAAACAGGCCGTTTTTGAGCCGAGCGGATAATGCCATTAAAGATTTTATCACGAGAAAATTGCTCGCGTGTCCCATCCTTTTTGACAACTACTAGAGTCCGTTCTTCTACACGTTCGTAGGTAGTAAAGCGATAATGGCATTCTTCGCATTCCCTGCGACGACGGATGGTATTCCCATCTTCAGCTTGTCGACTATCCACCACACTAGACTTACTTCCACCACATTTTGGACAACGCATTTGCTACCTCCTTAAACTGTTTTAACACTTCATTTTACCATAAATTGAATCGTAAAGAAAGCAGAAGAACAGGAGAATCCCCTATGCTTGCTCCTCATTGATACATAAAAAAAGAGTCGAAGGACGATTCGAATAAAATCGTTTTCCTTTCGACTCTCCGTTTATATTAAAGTGATAATTCAGCCTCTAAGCCATAGTGATCACTGACATGGGGTTTATTTTCCCCATCAAAGATGACACAAAGACGCTGGATGTCCCATTCTGGACTTGCAAAGACGTAATCGATTCGCAATGGAATTTGATTGTCTGTCCAGCCATCAATTCCAGGACCTACAGTATAGGTACCCTTTGTTTCTTTAGCTTCAATAAAGCTATCTTGAAGTTCAAGTGAACTGGATAGAATCGTTTCATAACCTTCTTGACCAGCAGGATTATTGAAATCACCCGCTAGAATAAAGGGTTTCCCTACTTGGCTGAAGTACTTCTCAATGCGTGGCCACTCAAATTGGAAGCCTTTGTCCCACCAAGAAAGATGGACACTGGCAACAGCAATCTCTTTTCCATCGACACTGGTATGGGCAACGGCCACCCGACGCGTATGGTAGTCCGTTGGATCATCCATATTGGAGACCAAAATCTCATCCGCCTTCAAAGGTTGACGCGAAAGAACGGCTACCCCCTCATTGAGGTGATCATAGCCAATATGGTTGTAAGCCCAAGTCCAGTAATAGTGAAGACCTTGAGCAGCCAACTCCTCAACCAATACGCGAACAAAGTGATCCTTGTGAATGGCTACAGCTGATGGCAAAGCTTGATAATACTCATCCGTTTTGACTGTTTCTGAGGCCATTTCTTGATTGACCTCTTGGAAACAGATCACATCATATTGTGCTTCTAAAATTTGTTCCTTGAGGGTCTCAAATTTTTGCTGGGCATTCTCTTCCATCCAACTATGGGAATTTAATGTTAAAAATTTCATCCCCTGATTTCTCCTTCTTTTCAAATCAAGAAACGGCAAGAGGCCGGGTACACTGCCCCAACCTCGTTTTCTTTGCCGATATCTCTTATAATTCTACTGTTGCAACTGGAGCATTTGCAGCCAATTTACCAGTATGTTCGACCTTAACTGATTTGATCGCATCTGCATTTGTGAAGACAACAATAGTTGATGTTTCACGACCTGCTTCACGGATCGCATCAAGGTCTGCTTCTACCAAGAGATCTCCAGCAGCCACCGTTTGGCCTTCAGTAACTTTAACCTCAAATGGTTTTCCTTCAAGACTAACTGTATCTAGACCGATATGAACCAAGACTTCCAAACCATTATCGGTTACCAAACCAAGGGCATGTTTGGTTGGGAAGACGCTGGTCACTTTACCAGCAACTGGTGAAACGATGTGGCCATTTTCAGGCTCAACTGCAAATCCGTCACCCATCATTTTTTGTGAGAAGACTGGATCTTTCACATCTTCGATGTTAATCACTTCACCATCTGCAACGGAATGCACTTCATCCGTCACACCTTTAAAGGTTGCTTCAGCTTTTTGAACTGCTGTCATTTGGCTAGGAAGTGTTTCAGGAATGACTTCACCTGAATCAAGAACATCTTGGATATCAGATTTTAATACGTCAGCTTTAGGTCCGTAGATCGCTTGGACACCTTGTCCTTTCATGACAAGACCCATAGCGCCTTCTGCTTTCCATTGTTCTTCGGTACCGACTTTTTCAGCATCTTTAACTGTTACACGAAGACGAGTCATACATGCGTCAACATCTACGATATTGGCACGTCCACCAAGAAGGTTGATGATGTTAATCACTTGTGAGCTTGCTGAGCTTGTAGCAGCTCCAGCTGTTGCACCATCTCCTGAAGGGGCATCATCATTTTGTTCGTAGTTTCCATTACGTCCTGGAGTCGCATAATTGAATTTCTTAATCATGAAGTTGGCAATGAAGTACATGATAAATCCAAAGAGGACTGTTACCCATACAAAGTTAAAGATATCTAGTGCCAAACCAGCGTTGATGGCCATTGGAGTACGTGTCAAGAATTCGATTGAACCGAATGAGTGAACACGAAGGTGAACCAAGTCAGCCATTGCAAAGGCAGCACCTTGAACAAAGGCGTAGATCAAGTACAATGGTGTTGCAATGAACATGAACATGTATTCAATTGGTTCTGTAACACCTGTCAAGAAGGTTGCAAGAGCAGTTGCAACAAGCATCCCTTTGTATTTTTCTTTTTTATCTGGATCCACATTGCGGTAGATAGCCACCACAATCCCCATCAAGATACCAAATGATCCAATCATTTGACCAACTTTGAAACGAGCTGGTACGTATGCTTTAAGCAAGTGTTGATACTGACTAGGATCAGCTTTCTTCAAGTTAACAAGGTCTGTTACCCAAGCCAACCAAAGTGGATCTTGTCCAAATACTGTTGTTCCTTTGGCAGCACCTGTAAGAACTTGGTAGCTACCACCCAATTGAGTATAGTTGATTGGAATGGTCAACATGTGGTGAAGACCAAATGGCAAGAGAAGACGTTCCAAGGTACCGAACAAGAATGGTGCCAATACTGGAGCAGTGGATTGGGAGTTAGCGATCCAAACACCAAATCCATTAATTCCTGATTGAACTACTGGCCACAATGCTGCCAAAACCAAGGCTGTAGCAGCTGAACGGACGATAACAACGAATGGTACAAAGCGTTTCCCATTGAAGAAAGAAAGGGCTTCTGGGAGCTTACGGTAGTTGTAGTATTTATTGAAGGCTGTTGCTCCAACAAAACCTGAGATAATCCCTACAAATACCCCCATATTCAGAGCTGGTGCTTCAAGAACACTGATAAAGTAGTCCGCAACTTTAATTGATCCACCGAAGATTGTGTGAACCGTTGCAGCTTTGTCAGCTAACATTGCAGATGTCACTCCGAAAACTGCACCGGTAATACGGTTAATCAAGATGAATGAGAGACCAGCTGCAAAGGCACCCCCTGCACGTTCTTTGGCCCAGCTACCACCGATAGCGAGTGCAAACAGGATGTGAAGGTTTCCGATAACCCCCCAACCGATTTGTTCGAGAATCCCACCTGTAATAACAAGTGGAGACACATTCGGGTTGATCATAGGGATAGATTTCCCGATTGAAATCATCAACCCAGCCGCTGGCATGACAGCGATAACGACCATCAAGGCCTTACCGAACTTCTGCCAGAATTCAAAGCTAAATAAACTTTTGAATGATCCTTTGTTCATCATTCAACCTCCTTATATTGCTTAAAGCTTTGTTTTTGAGAAAACGTTTGCGCTTAATTTGTTTCTAGTATACCATATTTTAAAATTTTGTAAAGCCTTACATTCATTTTTTTCTCCAAATTTTATCTTTTTTTATCTTTTTTATGCCGAATCCTTTTTAAAAGCTATTCTTTTTATACGCAAACGTTTCCCTTTAGACGTAAAAATATTCGAACCCTCTTAGGGTTCGAATATTTTATTCTAATGCGTCTTGCATGGCATAGCCAATCCCACGAACTGTCTTAATATAGCTTTTTTGACCGGGTAGATCAATTTTCCCACGGAGATAACGGATATAGACGTCAACAATATTAGTCTCACCCGTACTCTCGTACTTCCAGACACTTTCCAACAACTGCTCGCGTGTTACCACTCCCTTGCTCCCCATCAGAGTCGCTAGGAGGTCATATTCTCTGCGGGTCAAACTAATCATGTCTTTCCCACGATAGACGGTATGGTGTTCCACATCAATACGCAAATTGCGGTATGACGTTGGGATTTTCATCTGGCTACAATGTTGGTCAATATAATCACGTCCTCTAAAAATGGCTGTGATCTTATCTACCAAATCGCTGATAATAAAGGGTTTGACCATATAGGAAACGGCAAAGCGCTGAATACTCTCTTTGTGCTCAGCAATTTTTTCGCGGCTATCCAAAACAATCAAAACAGAAGCTGGGCGAATCTGACTGATTTCCTCTGCGAATGTTTCACCAGACATATCTGACAGATCGTAATTAAACAAGATCAGATCATATTTGGTCGCAGCAATCAAGGCCAGACCCGCTTTTCCATCCTCGTCCACATCAACTTGATACCCCTCTTTTTGAAGTTCCAAATCAATGAAGCGAGCGATTTGCTTCTCATTTTCTACTAGTAGAACTCGTTTGACCATAGAGCAAGATTATTTTTCGTCGTACCAAGAATAGTGGAAGGTACCTTCTTTGTCTTTACGTTGGTATGTATGAGCACCAAAGTAGTCACGTTGTGCTTGGATCAAGTTCGCTGGAAGATCCGCTGAACGATAGCTATCGAAGTAAGTGATGGCTGCTGAGAAGGTTGGTACAGGTACACCTGCTTGAACAGCAAGAGCTACAATGTCACGAACTGATTGTTGGTACTTAGCAGTGACATCCAAGAAGTACTCATCCAATAGAAGGTTAGCAAGATCTGCATCGCGGTTGTAAGCATCTGTGATCTTTTGCAAGAAACGAGAACGGATGATACATCCATCGCGCCAGATAGATGCGATGTCCGCAAATGGTAAGTTCCAGTTGTTTTCTTTAGAAGCAACACGCAATTGCGCAAAACCTTGTGCGTAAGAGATGATTTTTGAGAAGTAAAGGGCTTGACGAATTTTTTCGATCAACTCAGCCTTGTCTCCTTCAAATTTGAATGCAGCTGGTTTTGGAAGAACCTTGCTAGCGTGTACACGTTCTTCTTTGTAGGCAGAGATGTAACGAGCAAATACTGACTCAGTGATGAGTGACAATGGTACACCAAGGTCAAGCGCTGATTGGCTAGTCCATTTACCAGTTCCTTTGTTTCCTGCAGCGTCCAAGATGTAGTCTACGATTGGTCCATCTTGACCTTCATCGTCTTTGCGTTTCAAGATATCAGCTGTGATTTCAATCAAGTAGCTGTCCAACTCACCCTTGTTCCATTCAGTGAAGATTTCAGCCATGTCTTCTGCAGAAAGGCCAAGCAAGTGTTGCATGAGGTCATAGCTTTCTGCGATCAATTGCATATCCCCGTACTCGATCCCGTTGTGGACCATTTTCACGTAGTGACCAGCTCCATCAGGACCGATGTAAGTCACACATGGTTTTCCATCTTCAGGCGCTTTTGCAGAGATTTCTTCAAGAACGTCAGCTACCAAGTCATATGCTTCTTTTTGTCCACCAGGCATGATAGAAGGACCTTCAAGGGCACCTTTTTCCCCACCAGATACACCAGTACCAATAAAGTTGATTCCTGAGTTCGCCAATTCTTCATTACGACGGATGGTATCTTTATAGAAAGTATTTCCTCCATCGATCAAGATATCACCTTTATCCAAGTGTGGAAGAAGGGCTTGGATGGTTGCGTCTGTACCAGGTCCTGCTTGAACCATGAGCATGATACGACGTGGTTTTTCGATAGAGTTTACGAAGCTTTCGATATCATAGCTTGGCACAAAGTTTTTATCAGGATGGCAAGCAATCACATCTTCTGTTTTTTCTTTACTACGGTTAAAAATGGCAACTGTGTAGCCACGAGATTCGATATTAAGGGCAAGGTTACGACCCATTACGGCCATACCAACAACACCAAAGTTTGCTTTAGTCATGTGACACTCCTCTTTATAGTTTGCCTTTATTCTACCATTTTTCCTCCTCAAAAGAAAGCAGAAAATAGCTTCCCACCTTCTCTAAGAGGGAGAAGATCATGCAAGTTATTTGATCTTAAAAACAAAAGTGCCCGAGAAACAGTTCTCAGACACTTTCTTAAGAATGGTATTAATCTTCTTTAGAAGCTAACTCCTCTGCTTCAATGACCGGTTGTTCTCCTTCTTTGAGTTTGTTGACCGTCATATTAACTCCAAGGGCTCCTGCTAGTAATTGACGAATATCAAATCCAGCTCCTTGAGAGACTTGGTCGATACTTTGCATAATATCTCCCACCATCTTAGAAGCATTGCCTTCCCCGTACATGGTGATCTTATCAACCTTGGTTAATGGTTCTGCGACAGCACGCGCAATTTCAGGCAACTTGTCAACGACCATTTCAGTAATGGCTGCTTCTTGCATTTTCTTCATCGCTTCGGCCTTTTGGTCCAAACCTTTGGCTTCGGCTTCCAGTTTCAAGCGAATGGCTTCAGCCTCGGCACGACCTTTGGCTTCAATAGCTTCGGCCTCTTGCAATTGGGCAAATTTCTCAGCTTCGGCTTGAGCTTTTCGAGCTTCGGCTTCTTTTTGTGTTTCGAAGAGTTCTGCTTCCGCCTTGCGTTGGCGTTCAATCAATTCTGCTTCTGCAGCTTGTTGACGCGCATATTTTTCAGCTTCAGCTTGTTTGCGGATGTTGGCATCCAATTCTTGCTCACGAACCTTAACTTCGCGCTCTTTGACTTCCGCTTCTTTTTCCTGTTTCATGATATTGGCTTCGGCTGCCACGCGCTCTTGTTCACGACGTTGCACTTCTGCCTCAATCCCTTTAGCGGCATCTGCTTTTGCTTGGGCAATATCTGCTTCTTGCTTGAGGGCTGCTTGTTTGAGTTTTAATTCGTTTTGTTTTTGCGCGATTTCAAGATCGGCGGCGACGCGTTTGTCGTTAGCCAATTTATCTTGTTCTGCTTCGACTTCCTTGCGTTCGCGTTCTGCTTTGGCTTTGGCAATCAAGGCATCTTTCTTAATGGTTTCAACATTTTCAATCCCGAGGTTATCGATGACTCCCCCTTCATCAGAGAAGGATTGAACCGTAAAGGCGATGACTTCTAGACCCATTTTAGCCAAGTCTGGCGCTACGTTGTCTTGCACTTTTGAGGCAAACTCTTGACGGTCATTGACCATCTTACGGAGCTCCATCTGACCGATCACTTCCCGCAGATTTCCTTCCAAAACATCTTGGACAGAGTTGGAAATATCTGTCGTATTCCAGTTCAAGAAGTTTTCTGCAGCCCGGGCAATCATTTCATCGGTTGTACCAATTTTTAATTTAACAGCTGCATCGGCACGGACGTTAATGAAGTCCAATGTTGGGACTGCTTCTGACGTCCGAACATCTGTCGAGAATTGCTCAATATCAAGATAAGAGCGTTGTTCGACAAAGGGAATCATAAAGCCAGCTTTCCCACGCAAGTGACGTTGTTTCCGAAGACCGGTAATGACCACGACTTCGTTGGGTTTAGCGTTGACATACCCTTTGACCAACAAGATCAATACAAGAATGGCTACGATTACAAAAGTAATCAACCAACCTGGAATAAATAAAGTATCCATACTTTTTCTCCTTTTTAGAGGTCTCCCCTCTGTTGTTTATTAATCCTAGTATATCAAAAGAAGGCCTTTCCTCAAAGAAAAGACCTGTATTTATGTCTAAATTTATCAAATGCAATCTCTAGCTTATTCTTCGTCAAACAAGCCATTTAGACCAGCGAAAGGACTGTTTTCTTCTTTCTTGATCGCTTGAGCGGCTTGGTATTCTTCTTCGGATAGGATTTTCCAATCATTGCCTTCGATAAAACCTTGTCCAGCCTCTTCTTCTGGAGTAAGAACCTTGAGGGGAATATTGAGCAGGATATTATCCGCTACACTCTCACTCAGGTCAATCTTCCCACCTTCGATTGGAAGGATCAAGTCTTCCTCTAGGGCCTCGATATCTGCGTCAGACTGTACATCCTCCGCAAACACCTCTGTTACAGGATAGCTCTCTTGAAGCTCGACAGGCTCCATGCTTCGGCTAGATGCCAAAACGATGGTGTAGCTCAACTGGTAATCCAAGATATAGAGGCCTGTATCATAGGCTACTCGTCCTGTCGCTGTCACATTCTTTAAATCAAGAATTTCTGGATTACGCTTTTGCAATTCCTTGAGCAAATCCAACTCTTGATCAAAAGCTAGTCCTTCAGGATTTTTACGGATTTCTTGTGTAAATAGGTTCATTCTTTTGTCCTCAAATCTTCTAGATACTACTAGTATATCATGAAGCTGCCCCTCAACCAAGAAGTCTCCTCAAAAATTTGTTATAATCATGAAAAAGATACAGTAACTAGGCCAATTGGTGTTGTACACAAGGTCCCACCATCTCTTGGACAAAAGAGGGTCACTGGCTAGGGCATTGAGCAATGTTAGATAGAGGAGAATTCATGAAAGAAATCGGAGCAGTTTTTCGGCAAATACGTGAAAGTCGTCACATCTCTTTAGAGGAAGCTACGGGTGGCGAATTTTCGCGCTCTATGCTGTCGCGATTTGAAAGAGGAGAAAATGCCCTGACCACGCAACGGTTTTTTCAGGCCCTTCAACAGATCAAAACCAGCCTCAGTGAGTTTTCTCATCTAGCTGGAATCGATCAGCACTCTTTTATTCCCAAATTGTTGAAAGAGCACTATGAAAACATGAGCTTGGAACACGACCAAGCCTTGTACCAAACTTACCAGCTAGCCTATCAGAAAGATCACAAAAAAGAAGACTTCTTAGCCAGCATTATTCTCAAGGCCCAAATGCTTGGCAACTATCCTGAGGTAGAGTTAGCTGCTAGCCAAGAGGAACTAGATTTCCTCTATGACTACCTCTTCTCTGTCATGGTCTGGGGAAATTTTGAGTTAAGCCTATTTTCACTGACCTCTCCTCTTTTCTCTAGTCAGCTCTATCGACAATACACAGAGGAGTTGGTCCAAAGAGATGATTTCAAGCTTCTCCTAGACTCTTCTCGTCCTGCCCTCAATTCTATATTTCTCAATGGTTTCTTTCTGTCCATTAGTTCAAATGAATTTGAAGATGCATCTTATTTTGATCAGCTGATCAAGGACCACTTTTACTCTGAAAACGAAGCTTACCTTCGGACGGTTTATCTCTATGCCAAAGGGGAATTTCTTTATCGAAAGGGAGAAAAAGAAACTGGTCTTGAAAAGATGGAACAGGCCATTCAGGTCTTCTCTATTCTGGATTGTAAGGACAGTGCCAACTACTACAAACAGGGCCTGCAAGAACTGATTAAGGAAGCCTGAAAAACTCACAGAATAGATTTATGAGTTTCAGATTGAAGACGAAGTCATCTAAAAACCTTTCCTTAGGTGAGTACGGACGTCAGCGAACTTCGAAGAAGTTCCATGACTTAGTTTTGAACCTAAGGTTTCAAAACTCCCGAGTACTTGAAACAACATTGTTTAAAGTACTTTTTCTCACAGCGGAAAGTTTTGGTGGTTTCTTGATTCATTTTAAAAATTTGAACTGATTTTTATTTCTTTCCAAAATTGCTTTCCTTATTTTTTAACTAGTTTGTCTACATTATAAAACTCACAGATCTAGTCTGTGAGTTTTTTGTTGAAAATATGCAACTTTTTGTTTTCCATATTTTTGAGGTCTACAATAGAATCATCAAGAAAAGAAAGAGGTCCCAGCATGATAAGCAGACTAAAGAATCGTCTCCTTCATTATTTCCTTAAACAGACTAGTTTTTATGTTAAAGAGGAAAAATTAGAACTGACGGAAGAAGAGAAACTGTCTCTTATCAAGCAGGCCTTGCAACATTTAAGAGAAGTTATTTTATCTGCTAAGCATAAGGAGGAAAGCTTATGAAACTCTTATTTCGCAATCATATCTTTGCCTTACTCAGTCTTTCACGTTTTTTGAATACCATTGGTGCTGCAATTTACAACCTTGTCTTTGTGGTCTTCGCGGCTAGCATGCCTCACCCTAGCCTGTCAGTTGGGATCGCTAATCTCATTGTTTTTATCCCAAGTCTTTTCACCATTTTCATTGGAATGAAGGCCGATCACACCGCTAAAAAAGCCGACTGGCTGATCCGAATGGGCTTTCTGCAAGCTATCCTTTTCGTCATCATTGCACTGATGACAAAGATTCCGGGTTACTTGGCCTTTTCAATCGTTTGCTTCCTGAATATTGTGTCAGATTGTTTAAGTGATTATCGCGGGGGATTGCAACTTCCCATTATGCAGAAGAACATTCCTAGCGAGGATCTGATGGAAGCCTATTCCTTCAATCAACTGCTTAGTATGGTTTGTTCCATTTCAGGTCAAGCACTGGGAGTCTGGCTTTTAGCTATCAGTCACCAAAACTTTGCACTTGTTGCTTCGATCAATGCCCTGACATTTCTCCTGTCTTCCACTTGTCTTTTCATCCGACGAAGTCAACTAACCCACGAACCGATTCAAGTGGATTCAAGTAAGAAAGTTTCTTTCCTTCAAGAATGTCGAGACATATATCGCAATGTCACCACTATCTTTGCAGATGAAGAAGTTCACAACTTTGGAAAACTTCTCCTATCCTTAATTTTCATCAATGCTTTGGGAGGATCCATCTCCGGCATCTATAATTTGCAACTGCTTCACTCCCCCTTCTTTCATTTGAGCTTTAGCCAATCGCTCTTGATCTTAGAAGCAGTAACTATTTTAAGCATGGTCTGGGCTAGCCTGACACCTCACGATTATTTTTCCAAACAAACCCTCCACCATACTCTACTGTGGATTGCAGGTGGTCTGACCATGCTTGGCCTCACAAATACTCTGGTCCACTGGGATATCCTTTCCCTTCTACTCATCACTTTTCTTGGTTATCTTGTTGCAAAAATCAACCCAAAAGTTTCTAGTCTTTTAATGAGCAAACTACCAGCTGAGAAATTAGCCTCTACCTCTAGCTTTTTGGGTCTGATGGTAAGCTTTGCCATGCCTCTTGGAACAGCCCTTTTTTCTGGCCTCGCTATTTGGAACCTCGCTCTAGCTTGGGGAATCTTTGCCATCCTTGGTTTCGGCACCGTCCTCTTGTCTAGCAAATAAAAAATCCACCGTTGGGTGGATTTACTTTACATTTTTCTTAGGCGAGCGACCCGTTCAGCAATGGGTGGGTGGGTATAAAAGAGCTTTTGAAAGCCGGATTCCTTTTTGGGATCGTTGATAAAGAGAGCACTACTTGCACTATCGACTTCTCGCTGCATGGGTGCACTATGATCCAGTTTCAAAAGAGCATTGATCATTCCTTGAGGATTCCGTGTCAATTCGACACTTGAAGCATCCGCCAGAAACTCCCGTTGGCGAGAAATAGCTAACTGTACCAAGGTCGCCGCTAACGGAGCTAATACGATGGCAATCAAGGAAAGGATCAGAATAATAATTTCTAAACCACTGCCTCCTTCTCGATCATCATCCCGTCTACGGCCACCGCCCCACCACATCATCCGGCCACCAATGCTTGATAGCATCGTGATGGCGCTGGCTAAGGCCACTGCAATGGTGGAGATGCGGATATCGTAATTGCGAATATGGCTAACTTCGTGTCCAATAACTCCCTCCAATTCCTCTCGATTCATCACAGCTAGAAGACCTGTCGTTGCTGCAACAGCCGCATTTTGAGGATTGGACCCTGTCGCAAATGCATTCATGGACGGATCGTCTACAATATAGACACGGGGCATAGGAATCTGAGCCACCATGGCCATGTCTTGGACAACATGGTAGAGTTGAGGAGCTTGATCTTCTGTCACCTCGCGTGCACCATTCATTCGCATCACAACTTCCGTTGATTGAAAAATCATGCTAAAGGCATAGATGCCACCAATAATCAAAGCAAGGATGATGCCACCAAGCGAGGAACCTAACCAGAGGTAGCCGACGGCTGCTCCGATGAGGGCCAAGAGTATGAAAAAAGCAATAAGGAGAATCCAGGTTCTCCTTTTATTGCTTGCAATTTGGTCAAACAGCATATTAGTCTCCTAATCCGCTAAAGTCCACCTTTGGTACTGCTTTTTCTTCTTCAGGCACTTGAAGGAATTCGGCTTGTTTGAAGCCAAACATTCCAGCAATTACATTTGTTGGGAAAGTTTCCAATTTCACATTGTAGTTGCTTGTCACACTGTTGTACAATTGACGGGCATAAGAAATTTTATTTTCTGTATTGGTCAATTCTTCTTGCAATTGCATGAAGTTGGTGTTAGCTTTCAAGTCTGGGTAGTTTTCAGCAACCGCAAAGATGCCTGCAACTTGACGTGAAAGAGCATCACTGGCTGCCATTGCTTCTGCAGGTGAAGATGCTTGAGCTACTTGTTGGCGAAGTTGAGTGACCTTAGCAAGTGTATCTCCTTCGTACTTGGCATACCCTTTAACCGTTTCGATCAAGTTTGGAATCAAGTCATTCCTACGTTTCAATTGTACATCGATTTGACTCCAAGCTTCGCGAGTTTGCATCCGACTTTTCACTAAACCGTTGTAAACTCCTACTACCATCAACACAAGGACCACAAGGATCCCAAGAATAATCCAAATCATTTTATTGAATTCCTTTCATTTCTTTCTACCAGTATATCAAATTTCTCTTATTTTGTGGTAAAATTATCTTATGAAACCAGAAGAATTTTATACCCATTTAGCCGACCTCGGCTTCCCATTAACTGATCGACAAAAAGAACAATACGAACGCTATTTTGAGTTATTGGTTGAGTGGAATGAAAAGATCAACCTCACTGCTATCACTGAAAAAGACGAGGTCTATCTCAAGCATTTCTATGATTCAATCGCCCCCATCTTGCAGGGGTTGATCGAAAACCAACCCATCCGTCTTTTGGATATCGGAGCTGGTGCTGGCTTTCCAAGCCTTCCAATGAAAATCCTTTTCCCTGAGCTGGATGTGACCATCATTGATTCCCTTAATAAGCGGATCAATTTTCTCCACTTGCTGGCTGAAGAGTTGGGTTTGCGCGGAGTTCATTTCTACCATGGACGTGCGGAGGACTTTGCGCAAGATAAGGCCTTCCGTGCCCAATTTGACCTCGTAACTGCGCGCGCCGTTGCTCGGATGCAGGTCCTTTCTGAGCTGACCATTCCTTATTTGAAAGTAGGAGGGCGCCTCCTCGCACTTAAAGCTAGCAATGCTCCAGAAGAGTTGGAGGAAGCCAAAAACGCCCTGAATCTGCTATTTAGCAAGGTTGAAGACAATCTACAGTATGAATTGCCAAATGGGGATCCTCGCTACATTACTGTTGTGGAGAAGAAAAAAGAAACACCCAACAAATACCCAAGAAAAGCAGGCATGCCCAATAAGCGGCCTTTGTAATAAGATACAAAGGGCCAAGCGGATAAAATAAAAAAAGGAGTAGGACAAGTTCCCTACTCCTTTTTTTATTTTTGTTTCAATTCTGTTCGCAGGGCTTCTTGCTGCTCTTTTGTCAGATGAACCCCCTTACTTGCAACAATCTGGCTAGAGACTTTGTTGGCAAATCTTAAGGCTTGCGCAATGTCTAAGCCTTCTAAACAGGCGGATATGAAGGCTCCCACATGGCTATCTCCAGCGCCTACTGTATCGACGACTTCTGTTGGAAAACCGTCTGCCTCATACCAGTTGTCATCATAGGCAACCGCGCCTTTTTCACCCAAGGTGACAATGACCAATTGCCCCGTTCTCTGATACAAGTATTCGATGGCTGGCTGGATCTCTCTACACCCTGAGAAAGCCAGTGCTTCAGCCTCATTAACATGGAGAATCGGATGCAGATCATAAATTTCTTCCAGTCGATCCTTTGGAATCAAGTGTCCGCGTGGCCCAGGTGCGAAAATCACCTGGCCTTCTAGTTGCGAAACAGACTGAACCAATGCCAGACCGGTTGGCTCCTCGACTTCAAGGCCACACAAGTAGATGTAATCAAACCGATCTGTCTCAATCTCTTTTAGCCACTCTGCTTGGAAGCTATACTCCACTCCGTGGTCCGATAAGAAGGTCCTCTCACCATCAAACTCTACAAAGCAGTAACAGCAACCATTGGCCCCTTCTAATGAGATGCTAGAGGAAATCCCTAATTGTTTTAGCTCTTTCCGAATAAAATCACCATATATTCCAGAACCAACTGGCGAGATAAACTGGTAGGGTTGCGACAAAAAATGAAGGATATTAACGACATTAAAGGCACAACCTCCCACAGACCATTGCTGGTGATCAATATGGGCATCTCCTTCACGACTTGGCAAACGATCCAAGTAAATCATCACATCACAAACTGTAGAACCAATAATTAACGCAGCTGTCATCTTTTTCTCCTTACTTTGCCTTCTATTATACCAGAGGAAAGATAAAAAACAACCAACCCCTTGTGGAGTGGTTGCTTCTCTTTTTAATCACGATAAACGGGTTGAGGACCAAAGGTTTGGGAAACCGGCATGATTTCAATCCGGTTGACATTGACATGCTTGGGCTGTTGGATCAACCAAGCTACTGTGTTGGCAATGTCTTCAGGCTGAATGGCATGGGCATCTCGATAGAGGGCTTCTACCCGTTTTTCGTCTCCTTTAAAGCGAACAGAAGAGAACTCTGTCCCTTCGCAAAGACCAGGTTCAATATTGCTGACACGAATCTTCTTGCCAGCTAGATCCGCCCGAAGATTGAGGGAGAATTGCTTGACAAAAGCCTTGGATGCCCCGTAAACATTGGCCCCTGGATAAGGCACAGTTCCTGCTGTAGAGCCCAAATTGATAATATAGCCATCATTTCGTTCCACCATCTGGGGCAAGATTTTCCTTGTCAGATAGGTCAAGCCGACAATATTGGTCTGAATCATGGTCAGCCAGTCTGCGACCTCTGCTTCATAAGCTGGGGCGAGGCCTAGGGCCAAGCCAGCATTATTGACCAAAACATCCACTCTCTCCCAAGTTTTTGGCAAACTGGCAAGTGCATGATCTACCTGAGAAAGATCCGTCACATCCATTTGCAGGGGATAAAATGCTTCTCCCAGCTCTTCTTGGAGAGCCTGTAATTTTTCGATGCGTCTAGCTGATCCGATCACACGGTATCCATCTGCTACTAAACGACGGCAAATCGCTTGACCAAAACCAGCTGAAGCTCCTGTTACTAAAATCGTTTCTGGCATATCATTACCTCCATGGATTGTAAAAACGTCCCTGATTGAGAAAGATCAGGACAATACTCAAGACCAGAACAGCTAAGGCTGATAGAATCATCCCATAATCTTTCATTTCCATGGCTTGATGAGAATACCAGGTCCGCTTTTTATTTTTACCAAAGCGACGTAATTCCATAGCCGTAGAAATGCTGTCAATCCGCTCAAGTGAGCTAAAGATTAAGGGAGAGATGATTTGCAAATTGCCTTTGATCCGCTTGATCAGCTTGGCCTTTTTGGACAACTCCACCCCTCTGGCTTCCTGAGACAATTTAATCGTTTGATATTCTTCTTGTACGTCAGGAATGTAACGCAAAGTCAAGCTGACAGAATAGGCAATCTTGTAAGATACGCCAATTTGGTTGAGGCTTGAAGCAAACTGACTAGGATGGGTCGTCATCAAAAAAATCAAGGCTAGAGGTATGGTACAGACATACTTAAGAGCTAGATTAAAAAGATAAAAGAGTTCCTGCAAGGTGATACTATAGGAGCCCCACCCCTTCATCAGTACTGTCTTTGCCCCGTAGATCTCTACACCATACTGGGGGGCAAAGAGATAGACCATGACAACATTTAACAGTGCAAAAACAAAAGCAAATGCAAGTACAAATGAAATATCCCGAAATCGAATACGAGCTGTAGAGAATAAAAGCAAGGCGCCCACACCAATTCCTAGAAGGAGCCGAGTATCATAACTCAACATGGCGGCAAGAGATACAAAAAGAAGAAAGAGTAACTTACTCGCACCTGAAAGGCGATGAAGAAAACTCGTCCCCTCATGGTAGCCGACTAATCGATGATTCATGACCTGCTCCTTCCTGTTGCATATAAAACTGCGTTAACGCCAAGGGATCCATTCCTAATCGATTGGCTAAGGCAAAAATCGAAGTCTCTTTGAGATTAGCCTCTTGTAAAATATCCGGATGAGTGAACAGCTCTGCAGGTGAGAGATCTGCTAGAATTTGTCCGTCTGATACTACAAGGGCACGATCAGAATAATCCAACATCAGTTGCATATCATGGGTAATCATGACAATGGTATGGCCTTTTTCTTGCAAGCTATCTAGAAATTCCATGATGTCAGTGTAATTGCGCTGGTCCTGACCTGCTGTCGGCTCGTCCAAGACCAAAATTTCTGGTCCTAAAACTAGTATAGAGGCGATGGTCACCCGTTTCTTTTGCCCATATGAGAGAGCAGAAATCGGCCATTTACGAAACTCATAGAGACCACAAGTTTTCAGTGCTTGATAGACACGCTCTTTGATGTCTTCTTCAGCGACACCCCGCAAGCGCAAACCTAGAGCAACTTCGTCAAAAATCATATTGGTCGAAATCATTTGATTGGGGTTTTGTAGGACATAACCGACTCGCTCAGCCCGTTCCTTGACACTCTCCTGCTTGATATCTTCACCTCTAGAGGTGTATTGCCCTTCTGTGGTAATGAAGCCACAGATGGCTTTCGCAAGAGTTGATTTTCCTGCCCCATTCTTCCCGACAATCGCTAAGCGCTGCCCCTTAGGTATACTGAGGGATATATTTTTTAAGATCGGATGATTCTCTTGATAGGCAAAGGAAATCTGCTCCAACTTCAATAGTTCTTCCGTCTCACCAGTTTTTGTAAAGGTCGCTTCTGGAATGGAACGATTCACACCAGTAAGCTCGATATCTTCTAGACGATCTAGATGCTCCAATTGATCGATATCCTGCCCTAGCTGGCGAAGAGTTGTTAAATACAGAGGTTCACGAATCCCATTTTCAGCCAGCAGTGTCGTCCTCAACAACTCATCTGGTCGACCATTAAAGAGAACTTGACCTTGATTGATCAAGATTACCCGATCGACAGGACGGTAGAGTACATCCTCTAAACGGTGTTCGATAATAATGGTGGTCGTCCCCTGCTCTTCATGAATCTGATCAATCAGATCTATGATATCCTGACCCGATTTGGGATCTAGATTAGCCAGTGGCTCATCAAAGAGCAGGATCGGACTTTCGTCAATCAGAACGCCCGCCAAGCTGACCCGTTGTTTTTGCCCACCGGACAAATCTTGTGGCCGATGATCCAAGAGCTTCATCAAATCCAAGCGTTCTGCCCAACTCTGCACACGCCCTTTCATCGTTCCCAGCTCTACCATGTCATTTTCAAGAGCAAAAGCCAAGTCTTCTGCGACACTCAAACCGATAAACTGGCCATCTGTATCTTGCAAAACCGTACTGACCAAATGAGATTTCTCATAAATACTGAGATCAAAGGCTTCTTTCCCCTGAATGAGGAATTGCCCACTACTGGTTCCCTTATAGATATTGGGGATAATCCCATTTAAGCACTGGCCAATGGTTGACTTCCCAGAACCAGATGGCCCAACAATCAGAACCTTTTCCCCCTTATAAATGGTAAAGTTGAGATTTTTCAAGGTTGGTTCAGACTGTGCCTTGTATTGGAAGGAAAAATCCTTCAGTTCAATCATTGCTTCTTTCATTTAGTTTGCCTTTTCCCAAAAGAACGCAAATTGGATGGCTAACTCCGCGATTCGATCCTTGCTATCTAAATCCTCATGACTAGATAAGGTTCGGATATCCCATTTTTCTTCCGAGAGGTGGTCTGCTGCGTAGAAGAAATGGCAGAGCTCTAAGCCCCTATAAGCTGCTAAGGCTGCCACTGCCGAACATTCCATATCCACACAGATGGCTCCCGCTTCCTTTCGTCGCTTCATCTTGTCGATAGTTTCCCGGTAGGGTGCATCTGTCGTCCACACTTTTCCTGACTGATAGGAAACCTTGTGACTGTCCAGAAAGGCTTGGAAGAGAGGGAGGGTTTTCTTGTTTACTTCCACTTCATCACTAGCCGGAAGATAGTGGTAACTAGTCCCCTCGTCGCGAAGAGCAGCCGTTGGAATGATAATGGAAGTCACTTCGATATCACGGTCTAAAACCCCACAGGTCCCAAAAAGAACGAGTTTTTCCATCCCAAATTGAATCAGGTCCTCTATAATTCCCACACAGGAAGCAGCCCCAACTGGTGCATTAAAGGCACCAATCTGTTGGTCTCCAATAGTGATCCCATAGACCTCGACTTCAAAATTGGCCATGGAGGTTCTTGCAATGACCTCATGTTCATAATTTTCAAGGAGGCGCGCAAAAGTTACTCTTGAAAAGCAAGAGATGACTACTTTGGGAAACCCTTCAATTGGTTGGTGTAAGTCTTGTGGATTGATAATCGCCTGTCGATTGGCATCAAATTCTTCTAACAGCATTTCGTGACCTCTTTCATTCTACTTCTAGGCCCCTATTATACCATAATTAGCCTAGTCATTGGTTTTTGATCAAAGGAAGAGTATAAAAAAGAACTGCTTCCAGACGTTAGATTTTTCGGATCAAACGTCGGAAGGACAGTTCACTTCGATATTTTTTACTTGTTTTCCAATTGCGCTAATTCTAGCAACCGCTCTTTGGACAATTTTTTGATTTCAATTTGACTAGCATCTAGCAGCTGGAATTCATCTGGCTCTAGCGCTTCTATAAGTTTCTTCAGAGCAAGAGAGCCAATTGGATGGTAATTTTCTGGCTTATCCGGATCTCCATCGATCGCAACCAATAGAACTCGCCAATCAATGATACCCGCTAAGCCCACAATTTCTACATATTCTGCAGGAACATGTGGCACGCTTGGCAAGACCGTATCCGTATCTTCTGTCAAGCTATAGCTGGCTAAGAAGGCTCCTGTCTCCTCCTGTTGATAAAAACGGACTTGACTGAAATAAGCTGCACTATATTGAATCTTCTTGATAAAGGCAGAGTAGGCTTCTAGTGGATGGACATGGTTCAAGACTTCCTGCACTGTATCCCGATCCAAATAGACCGGATGAGCGAAGCCATGTACTTCAAACTCTTTTAGATCTTTTTCTTTCGTCAAATTACCCAGCGTTTCTAGGATAACGACTTCATAATCAAAATGGAAAATAGAATCTGGAGTATAGCTCACGCCGTCGCTAGCCACAATCTCCGTTCCTAATACTTCTGCGAGGCGACTGATCCAGCGAAGGGCCAACTGCCAATCTTCTTCTATCGCAAAAGAGGGCACCTGAATCTGATAAGACTCTTCCTCATCAAAATAGCGTAACTGCAGAGGAAGGCCGCTCTTACCAAATACGATACAGTTCAAGCTTTCAAAATCATTTAAGGGACGATGAAGGGTGGCAGGATCATAGTTGTAGGTTGTCAACCCTTCCACTAATTTAAGAACTTCCTGTGCTGCGAGTACTTTCTGATAGCCAAATAAGCTCTTTTTATTTTTGATTGAAAACACGATACTCATTTGTTTTCTCCTTTGTGAAATCGCTTACCTAAAGTATAGCACAATTTTCAACCAATTTCCATATAAAAACAGCCTGAGCTTTCAGACTGTTTGTTTCTATTATGCTGGTGCTCCATCAAGCGTTTCACCGATAAGGGCCAAACGCTCACTAACTTCTGCTTGTGACAAGTTGTGTTCTTGGACATAACGATTGCGAGGGTGAACCCGGCACTCATGCGAGCAGCCACGGAGGTACTTGTCCTCGTTTTCTTCTGAGGTCAAGATGCGACGGTTACAGAAAGGATTTCCACAGTTGACATAGCGTTCACATGGCGTTCCATCAAACCAGTCTTTTCCGACAACACTTGGATCGACATGGTTGACATCGACTGCAATCCGCTCGTCAAAGACGTACATTTTCCCATCCCACAGTTCGCCTTGAACTTCTGGGTCTTTCCCGTAAGTCGCGATACCACCGTGCAATTGACCAACATCTTTGTAGCCTTCACGCACCATCCAACCCGAGAATTTCTCACAACGGACTCCACCAGTACAGTAGACGACAACACGCTTGTCCATGAATTTTTCCTTGTTATCACGGACCCATTGTGGCAATTCACGGAAGTTGCGGATGTCTGGACGAATAGCTCCACGGAAGTGACCAAGATCGTACTCGTAGTCATTCCGAGTATCAAGGACAACGGTATTTTCGTCGAGAAGAGCATCTTTAAACTCTTTTGGAGACAAGTAAGCACCTGTCGTTTCAAGGGGATTGATGTCATTATCGAAATTATCATCCTCTAAACCAAGGTGGACAATCTCTTTCTTATAACGTACAAACATCTTCTTGAAAGCTTGCTCTTCTTCCTCGTCAATTTTGAACCAGAGGTCTTCCATACCTGGAAGGCTGTGAACGTAGTCCATGTATTTTTGTGTTATTTCGTAGTCACCAGATACGGTTCCGTTGATTCCTTCATCAGCGACTAAGATACGACCTTTAAGGCCGATTGATTTACAGAAAGCCAAGTGATCAGCTGCAAATTGTTCTGCGTTTTCGATGGGAACATATTTATAGTAAAGTAATACACGAATAGGTTTTGCCATGTCATTCTCTTTTCTAAGATTAAATTATCAGAATTTTTCATTCAACTATACCAGTATACTCTCCCAAGAAAACGAATGCAATTTATTTGACTGAAAAATAAAAGCCTGGGATACCAGACTTTTACACGATGAAACCAAGTTACTCTTCTTTTTCCAATTGATCCAGATAGGCTTCATAGCGTTTTTTCTCTACTTTTGCAAGGAGCATTACAAGGGTATTCATCCCCCATACAATCGGAAGATTCAGGAGAAATGTGATAGGAAGCACCAGCAAAAATTTTGAATGGAAGGGATTGGAATGATAGACAGCTTGGTTTAATTGAAAATTTTGGGCCCAGATGAACAAGGAGAGAATAAAGGTTACTGCTACAATTCCCGTCGCATTTAGATAGCTATAACTGATAAATTTCACACCCAATCGTTGACAACGAACAGAGTAATACAATCCTGAGACGATGAGTAAGGCTACCACCATGATTGGACTGAGCCCCACCTTAGATGTAAAAATGGATCCCACTAAAAATAGTTAAGGCAAGGAAAAGAAAACCAGCCGTCTCAGCACCAGCCTTATTAGCTAAACCTTCTTCTCGTTCATCTATGATTTGTTTGTTCAGCAATTGTAATCTCATCTCTTCCCCCTTATTCTTCATCCTCTAACTCTGCCTCAATCTTCTCTTGTTTTTTCCGATTGATAAGAGCAAGTGGTTTTTCAAGCAGATCTGTCAGGAGGGCAAAGACGAGAATTTCTAATAAAATTTTGACCAGATACTTGGGACTGAGCATAAAGCTCATTGCTTCTCGCTTTCCAATCACATCCATAGCTGTCACAAGCACAGCAAAGAATAGACCTGACCCAAGGCGACTCAACCAGCTATCTTTTTCTAACATATCTCGGATATCAATCCCTGAACTGATCCTTCTCACAAAGGCATAGGCTCCCATGGCAATCAAAAGGAACATCTCAGGGAGATAAGCGACTAGGTCTAAGTCCAGGATACTGGATTTCACAAAGGCGGATAGGGCAATAAAGCAGGTCATGCCAAGGACAAGTTCTCCTGCGATTTTTCCATCAAGTAGCATGGTCCGTTCATCTTTTACAATTGGTTCTTTCTTTTGTTTCATATGTTTCCTCTTTCTATGTTAAAACTGTTACTCCCAGAACAGTTGATCCAGCGTCTTATCCAAGGTCTTACAGATGGCAAGGCATAGACTGAGGGTTGGGTTATACTTTCCCGCCTCAATCAGACCGATGGTCTGGCGCGTCACTCCAATGGCATCTGCAAGATCCCCCTGGGTCATATCATGCTCGACCCGGGCCATTTTTAATTTGAGATTTTTCGCCACATGATTTTCCTTTCTTGTTTTTATAGCTTTATTATACACTATATTTTCTATTTTGCAATATATATCTTACATTTTGTAAAAAATATTTTTGATAAAACAAAAAAGAGGCTGGGACAAAAGTCCTAGCCTCTCAATTATTTTTGGATTGTCGAGCAAGACGCAGTGGTTGAGTGGGCTCTACTACGCTGATTTCATC